>NZ_JBSGVD010000021.1:0-120934 GCF_053608285.1 Nocardia sp. NPDC055053
GGTCGAGATCGACCGGCGCCCGTCTACGTCGTACTTGCTACTTGATCTCCGCCAGGACGGTGCCCTGGGTGATCGCGGCGCCCGCCTCGACGGCCAGCCCGGTGACGACACCGGCCTTGTGCGCGTTGACCGGGTTCTCCATCTTCATGGCCTCGAGCACCACGATCAGGTCGCCCGCCTCGACGGTCTGGCCCTCTTCGACCGCGACCTTCACGACGGTGCCCTGCATGGGCGCGGTGACCGCGTCACCGGAGGCCGCACCGGCACCGGCGCCGCCACGCTTGCGCGCCTTCGGCTTCTTGCGGATGACGCCGGCGCCGTTACCGGCCGAACCGGCGGCACCGCCACCGAGGGTGAACTGACCGGGCAGCGACACCTCGACGCGACGGCCACCGACCTCGACGACGACCTTCTGCCGGGGCAGGTCCTCCTCGTCGTCCTCGGCGACGCCACCGGCCGTGTACGGCTCGACGGTGTTCTTCCACTCGGTTTCGATCCACTTGGTGTAGACGTCGAACTTCTCGCCGTCACCGATGAATGCCGGATCCTCGACGATCGCGCGGTGGAACGGGATGACCGTCGCCAGGCCCTCGACGTCGAACTCGGCCAGCGCGCGACGCGCACGCTGCAGCGCCTGGTCGCGGTTCTCGCCGGTGACGATCAGCTTGGCCAGCATCGAGTCGAACTGACCGCCGATGACGCTGCCCGCGACGACGCCGGAGTCGACGCGCACACCGGGGCCGGTGGGCTCGCGGTAGACGTTGACCGGGCCGGGCGCGGGCAGGAAGCCGCGACCGGCGTCCTCACCGTTGATCCGGAACTCGAAGGAGTGGCCACGCGGGGTGGGGTCTTCCTTGATCGAGAGCTCTTCGCCGTTGGCGATCGCGAACTGCTGACGCACCAGGTCGATGCCCGCGGTCTCCTCGGTGACCGGGTGCTCGACCTGCAGGCGGGTGTTCACCTCGAGGAACGACACGGTCTCGCCCTGCACCAGGTACTCCACGGTGCCCGCGCCGTAGTAGCCGGCCTCGCGGCAGATGCGCTTGGCGGAGTCGTGGATCTTGGCGCGGACCTCGTCGGACAGGAACGGCGCAGGCGCCTCCTCGACGAGCTTCTGGAAGCGACGCTGCAGCGAGCAGTCGCGGGTACCGGCGACGACGACGTTGCCGTGCTGGTCGGCGATGACCTGGGCCTCGACGTGGCGGGCCTTGTCCAGGTACTGCTCGACGAAGCACTCGCCGCGACCGAAGGCCGCGACGGCCTCACGGGTCGCCGACTCGAACAGCTCGGGGATCTCCTCGATGGTCTGGGCGACCTTCATGCCGCGGCCACCGCCACCGAAAGCGGCCTTGATGGCCACCGGGACGCCGTACTCCTTGGCGAACGCGACGACCTCGTCGGCGTTCTTGACCGGGTCCTTGGTGCCCGCGGCCATCGGCGCCTGCGCGCGCTCGGCGATGTGGCGCGCGGTGACCTTGTCGCCCAGGTCGCGGATGGACTGCGGCGAGGGGCCGATCCAGATGAGCCCGGCGTCGAGGACGGCCTGGGCGAAGTCGGCATTCTCGGAGAGGAAGCCGTAACCCGGGTGGATCGCGTCGGCGCCGGACTTGGCGGCGGCGTCGAGGATCTTGTCGAACACGAGGTACGACTCGGCCGAGGTCTGACCGCCGAGGGCGAACGCCTCGTCGGCGAGCTTCACGAAGGGAGCGTCGGCATCGGGCTCGGCGTACACCGCGACGCTGGTGATCCCCGCGTCCTTGGCAGCCCGGATCACGCGGACCGCGATCTCGCCGCGGTTAGCTACGAGTACCTTCGTGATCCGTGCGCTGGCATGGCTGGGCACTGAGCCTCCTGTGTGCAATCTTTGGTCGCTTCGGGGGACGGGTCGCCGTGTAGGCCCCGTGCCCGGTATCGACAACTTTCGTCTCGGGCGAGTGTAGGCAGTGTGCCAATTCGGCCCGAACTCGGCTAGCCCTACTGTCGAGTAGGTCGCAGGTCACACTACGCGGCGCCCTGTGATGTGAACATGTTTCAAATGATTCGGTTCGGAACACCCGGCTCGGCGCCCTGCGCGATCGGCAACCGCACCGAATTGCCCCATTCGATCCACGAGCCGTCGTAATTGCGCACCGACCTGCGGCCGAGCAGAAATGTCAGAACGAACCAGGTGTGGCTGGAGCGCTCGCCGACCCGGCTGTAGACGACCAGGTCCTCGGCGGGCAGCGCGCCGTAGACCTCGTCGAGTTCGGCCCTCGACCGGAAACGGCCGTCGCTGGTGCAGGCCTGCGTCCACGGAATGTTCACCGCGGTCGGCACGTGCCCGCCGCGCAGCGTGGCGTACTCCTGGTTCAGCGGCTTGTCCTCGAGCTCGCCCGAGTACTCCTGCTCCGAACGCACGTCGACCAGGGGGTCGCCGAGCCGGGCCGCCACCTCGTCGCGGAACGCGCGCGCCTCCGTGTCGTCGCGCTTGACGTCGGGATAGTCGCTGGGCGCCGGGTAGGGCAGGTCGAAGGTGGTGTCGCGTTCCTCGGAGATCCAGGCATCGCGGCCGCCGTCGAGCAGGCGCACGTCCTCGTGCCCGAACAGGGTGAAGATCCAGGCCGTATGCGCGGCCTGGGCGTTGCCGCGATCACCGTAGATCACCACGGTGTCCTCGCGCTGGATACCCTTGGCGCGCATCAGCTCGGTGAAGCGGCGGCCGTCGACATAGTCGCGGGTCACCGGGTCGCTCAGGTCGCCACGCCAATCGATTTTGACCGCACCCGGGACATGGCCGATGTCATAGAGCAGGATGTCATCGTTCGACTCGATGATCTTCACACCGGGCACTCCGATGTTTGCGGACAACCATTCTGTGGTTACCAATCGATGCGGGACTGCGTAGGAACCGAAGGCGGGGTGCGGATCCGGGGCGACGGTCACGGTGTGGTCCTTCACGCGAGAGTATGGGCGGGTGCGACAGTGTGCTGAGGTCGCAGCCGATGGTATGTCTGTGTCGGCACATCACGAATCGACACAATGGTCGAATAAAGCGCAGAGCTGTCCGATAAAGTCTCTGGAGAGGAGGGGTGAGCTATGTCCGATTCTTGGCCGCGACGGCGACTGCTCGCGATCCTACGTGGCGCCACCGAGCCCCTCGACGCCCAGGAACTGGCCAGAATCACCGGACAGCATGTCACCACCGTCCGCTTCCATCTCGATGTGCTCACCCGCGAATCGCTGGTCCGCCAGTTCCAGCAGCCGCCGCGCGGTCGTGGACGCCCGCGGATCGGCTACCGCGCCGTGCAGCGCTCGGTGGGATATCAGGAACTCGCCCAGGTCCTCGCCGACCATCTCGGACCCGACCCGATCACCCGTTCCGCCGCCGCCGTCGCCGCGGGCCGCGCCTGGGGGGCGCGCATGGACATCGGCACGCATCCGGTGGAGACGCTGGCCGATGCCAGGGACATCACCATGTCGCTGATGTCGGAGCTGGGGTTCGCGCCGGAGAAGGACCCGGTCGGGGAGACCTCCGAGCACGTGCAGATCAACCTCACCGCCTGCCCGCTGCGGGAACTGGCCCGCTCGCACTCCGAAGTGGTGTGCGGGGTGCACATGGGGCTCATGCGGGAAGTGCTGGAGCGCAACGGCGCCCGCGGCCGGGTCGACGTGCGCCTGCACCCGTTCGCCGAGCCGGAACTGTGCACGGCCAGGCTGGAACTGACGCTGGGCGCGGAGAACTCCGCGCAGGTGTCCGGATCGCCCGCTACCGCGGAACAGCCGGTGATCGCGCCGTCAGGCCCGCGAATCCCGCCACAGCTGCGTGACACCGACGCCGACGTCTTCGAGCAGCCTGCGCAACAGCGGTAGCCCGATCCCGATGACGCTGGACGGGTCGCCCTCGATCCGGTCCACGAACCAGCCGCCGAGCCCGTCCAACGTGAAAGCGCCCGCGACCTGCAGCGGTTCGCCGGAGGCGATGTAGGCGTCGAGCTCGTCCGGACCGGGTTTCGCGAAGTGCACCGTGGTGCTGCTGCACTCCTCGGACTCGGCGACGATCTCCCCGTCGCGCAGCCGCAGCACGCAATGTCCGGTGATCAGATCGGCGCTGCGGCCCGCCATCCCAGCCCAGCGGGCGCGGGCCACCTCGGGCGTGTGCGGTTTGCCTTGCAGCTGCCCGTCGACGAGCAGCATCGAATCGCAACCGACGACGACACAGTCGGCGGCGAATTCGGGAATCGACGCGGCGACGTCGACGGCCTTGGCGCGGGCCAGGGCGATGACGACGTCGTGCGAGGACGTATCAGGGGGCAGCGCGGCCGACACCGCGTCCTCGTCCACGCCCGAGACGCGCACGACGGGGTCGATACCCGCCGTGCGCAGGATCCCGAGACGGGCGGGGGACGCGGAGGCCAAGACCAGCCGGGTCACCCGATCAGCGCAGGTGCGACAGCAGTGGGTACGCGTACGGCGAGAACGGGGACGTACCCCGGTGCAGCAGCGTCGCTTTGCCCCAGTTGTCGGACGGACCACTCGCGCCGCCCGCGGGGGCGCTCGCGGCCGCCGCGCTCAGCACGGCGACCAGGGCCGCGATATCCGCATCGGTCGGCGAGCCCTTGATGATGCGGAACATCGGCTCACCGAGGCTCTCCGCGGGCTCGTCGGAAACCGCGCTCACAGACAGTTCGACCTCGTCGACGAGTGGTTCGACGGCGAGCTCCAGCTCGGCGGCGGTCAGCACGTCTTCTTCTGCCACAGTTGTCACAGTGCCAGATCCTTCCTGCCTCGTACGGGAGATCTCCCCGGTGCGAAGCTTGGGTACTTCGATGTCTTACAGCGCGGTTGACGCGATCATTCCCGGTAGGCACGCGACGATCAATAGTTGCGTCATAGCAACCAGTGTGCGCGGCCTACCGGGGTTATCGCTCGATCAGAGCGGAATGTTGCCGTGTTTCTTCGGCGGCAGGGTCACCATCTTGCGCTCGAGCAGCCGCAGGGCCGACACGATCTGACCGCGCGTGTGCGACGGCGGGATGACCGCGTCGACGTAGCCGCGCTCGGCCGCCACGTACGGGTTGACGAGGGTGTCCTCGTACTCGTTCTGCAGCTCGAGGCGCAGAGCGTCCACATCGGCGCCGTTCTTGGCGGCCTCCTGCAGCTGCTTGCGGTAGACGAATCCGACGGCGCCGGAAGCGCCCATGACCGCGATCTGGGCGGTCGGCCACGCCAGGTTCACATCGGCACCCATGTGCTTGGAACCCATGACGTCGTAGGCGCCGCCGTAGGCCTTGCGGGTGATGATCGTGATCTTGCCCACAGTGGCCTCACCGTAGGCGTAGAGCAGCTTCGCGCCGCGGCGGATGATGCCGTTGTACTCCTGGCCGGTGCCGGGCAGGAAGCCGGGCACGTCGACCAGGGTGATGATCGGGACGTTGAAGGCGTCGCAGGTGCGCACGAAGCGCGCGGCCTTCTCCGAGGCGTCGATGTCGAGGCAGCCGGCGAACTGGGTCGGCTGGTTGGCGACGATGCCGACGCTGCGGCCGTCGACACGACCGAAACCGCAGATGATGTTCATCGCGCGCTCGGCCTGCACCTCGAGGAACTCGTCGTCGTCGAGCAGACGACGGATGACCTCGTGCATGTCGTAGGGCTGGTTCGGCGAGTCCGGGATGATCGTGTCGAGCTCGATGTCCTCGTCGGTGAGCGAGTCCTCGATCGCGCCGTTGATCGGATCGGTCGGCGCGTGCCGCGGCGCCTCGGCGCGGTTGTTGCTCGGCAGGTAGCTCAGCAGGTCCTTGACGTAGTCGAGGGCGTCCTGCTCGCCGGAGGCCACGTAGTGGGCAACGCCGGACTTGGTCATGTGGGTGTGCGCGCCACCCAGGTCCTCCATGGTGACCTCTTCACCGGTGACGGTCTTGATCACGTCGGGGCCGGTGACGAACATCTGCGAGGTCTGATCGACCATCACCACGAAGTCGGTGAGCGCGGGGGAGTACACGTGGCCACCGGCGGCGGGGCCCATGATCAGCGAGATCTGCGGGATCACGCCGGAGGCCTGCACGTTGCGGTGGAAGATCTCGCCGTAGAGACCGAGGGAGACGACGCCCTCCTGGATGCGCGCGCCCGCGCCCTCGTTGATGCCGACCAGCGGACGGCCGGTCTTGAGCGCCAGGTCCATCACCTTGACGATCTTCTCGCCGTAGACCTCACCGAGCGAGCCGCCGAAGACGGTGACGTCCTGGGAGAAGATGCAGACGTCGCGGCCGTCGATGGTGCCGTAGCCGGTGACGACGCCGTCGCCGAGCGGGCGGTTGTGCTCCAGGCCGAAGTTCACGCTGCGATGCTTGGCGAGGGCGTCGAGCTCGACGAAGGAGCCTTCGTCGAGCAGGGCGAGGATGCGCTCGCGCGCGGTCATCTTGCCCTTGGCGTGCACCTTGTCGACCGCGGCCTCACCCATCGGGTGTTGCGCTTCTTCCAGCCGATTCCGCAGATCAGCCAGCTTCCCGGCGGTGGTGTGGATATCGGGGGAGCCCGCCGATTCCGATGCGGGCTGCTGCTGGACACTCGTCATGGGTTGCGAGTGTAACCAGTGACACCTCGTCGCACTACGGCAGTCTCGCCTACCGGCCAGTACAGAAACCCCAGCTAGGTGCGGCCCACCAGGGGATACGCCCTGGCCTAGTAGCGTGCCGGGAATGAACAGGGCACCCATCGATGCGCGGCGTCTCGACAGCTCCTCGGCCGACGGGCCGCTGTCGTTCTACGAGCGGATCGACGTCGTCGAGTCGACCGGATCGACCAATGCCGACCTCGTCGCCAGGGCCGCCGATTCGACCGCCGACCGGCAGGCGCTGCTCGCCGAGGAACAGGTCAGCGGTCGCGGCAGGCACGCCCGCACGTGGGTGAGCCCGCCGCGCGCGCAGATCTCGCTGTCGATCCTGGTGCGGCTGCCCGACATCGACCCGACCACGCTCGGCTGGCTGCCGCTGCTCACCGGCGTCGCGGTGGTCGACGCGCTGCGCCGCGCGACCGGCGCGGGCGCGGAACTGAAATGGCCCAACGACGTTCTGCTCGGCGGCCGCAAGCTCGCGGGCATCCTGGCCGAGGTCGCCGCGACCGGCGCCGCGCCCGCCGTGGTGGTCGGCATCGGCCTCAATGTCGATCTCGACGAGTCCGAACTGCCTGTCCCGCACGCGACTTCGCTGACGCTGGCCGGTATCGACACCGACCGCACCGGGCTGGTCGCCGCGATCCTGACCGAGTTCGCCGCCCGGTTCAGCGCCTGGCAGCGGGCGGGCTGGGCGACGAGCGAGCTCGCCGCCGCCTACCGCGAGCGCTGCGCGACGATCGGCGTCGACGTGCGGGCCGAACTGCCCGGCGGCCAGGTGCTCACCGGTGTCGCGACCGGCATCGACGACACCGGCAGGCTGCTCATCGGCGACCGGGCCGTCTCGGCGGGCGACGTCTCCCACCTGCGCGGACAGTATTGACGGCGGCTGGCGCCGCGGGTTCGCGGCCCCCTTGTGGCCCATCGGTCAGGCACCGCGGCTTGCTCCTTCGTCGCCTACGCCGCGGCACCTGACCGACGGGCCGGGCCGCGAACGGCCCTTCCGGACTTCTCAGCGGGCGGCGACCCCGACGCCGTTGCGCTCGGCGACCTCGCGTTCGCGCGCCAGCAGCCGATCGCGCTGCTCCTCGAACTTGATGACGTCCTTCTCCAGCTTGTCCAGGAACTGCGCGAGCGCGTCGCGTGCTACTTCGCCCGCGGGCCCGAAGTCGTTGCGGCCGAAGACGTCCCACTGCTTGAGCACCGGCAATACCACCTCGTCGAGATGCTGGCGCAGGTCGTAGATGCCGTGCTTGGCCATCAGTACGCCGTTGCGCCGCCAGTTCGGCATGCCGGCGCCGGGCATCTGGAAGTTGGTGAGCACCTTGGTGATCGCGGGCATCGCCTGATCGGGGACCAGATCGAGCGCCGCCGCGCACAGGTTGCGGTAGAAGATCATGTGCAGGTTCTCGTCGGTGGCGACGCGGGCCAGCATGCGGTCGGCGACCGGGTCGTCGCAGACGCGACCGGTATTGCGGTGGCTGACCCGGGTGGCCAGCTCCTGGAACGTCACATACGCGACATTGACCAGGAATCCGCCCCAGTTCGCCGGCGCGTGCGCGCCCTGGGTCATGTGGATCATCCTGGCCTCTTCCAGGGCGACCGGGTCGACGCCACGGGTGACCACCAGGTAGTCACGGATCACGATGCCGTGGCGGTTCTCCTCGGCGGTCCAGCGACCGACCCAGGTGCCCCAGGCGCCGTCCTGGGAGAAGTTCTCGGCGATCTCACGGTGGTAGGACGGCAGATTGTCCTCGGTGAGCAGATTGGTGATCATCGCGGCCTTGGCGACATCGGTGAGCTTGGATTGTCCTGGCTCCCAATCGATGCCGCCCATCGCGGCGAAATTGCGGCCCTCGTCCCACGGGACGTAATCGTGCGGATTCCAGTCCTTGGCGATGGAAAGGTGCCGGTTGAGATTCTGTTCGGCCACCGGCTCCAGGGCGGTGAGGATCTCGAGCTGAGTCAGAGCTTTGGTCACGCGTGCCTCCACTGTCGGGTGTCGAGCAAGCAGAATTGGGCAAAACCTGGCATCTAGCGTGGAATCCACAGTATCGCCTCGGCCGTGGCATCGGGAAATGCGGCCTCACAACGGGGTATCGTTCGGCCATGGGGTACCCGGAGGACGTTCTCGCGCCCGACGAACAATTGATCCTGCATCGTCACCCGCACTGGAAGATGCTGGTGTGGCCGGTCGTCACACTGATCGGCGGCACCGCGATCGCCGGTTTCCTCGGCGGGCTCGCCTGGCGCAACACCGAGGGTTCGGTGCGCACGGTGCTGCTGCTGCTCATCGGGCTGATCTGGTTCGGACTGATCCTGTGGCGCTGTGTCGGCAAGGTGATCAGCTGGAAGTCCACGCATTTCATCATCACCGACCGGCGCGTGCTGGTGCGCCAGGGCGTGATCACCCACACCGGCATCGACATCCCGCTCAGCCGCATCTCCAGCGTGCAGTTCGAACACGGTGTGTTCGACCGGGTGCTCGGTACCGGCACGCTGATCATCGGCTCGTCGTCGGAGGAACCGCTCGAATACGACGACATCCCGCAGGTGCAGCAGGTGCACGCGCTGCTCTACCACGAGGTGTTCGAGGCGGGCAGCGCTCGCCGTGACCAGTCGTGGGGCGGTTATCGGTGAGCTGTCGGCCCACCGCGACCGAGATCCGTAATCTGAGCACATGACCGCCGTACTGCTCGCCGAAGACGATGAGGCGATCGCCGCGCCGCTCTCGCGCGCCCTGGGCCGCGAGGGTTACACCGTCACCGTCGAGCGGTTCGGCCCCGCGGTGCTGCGCCGCGCCCTCGAGGGCAATCACGACCTGCTGATCCTCGATCTCGGCCTGCCCGGCATGGACGGGCTCGAGGTGTGCAGGCAGGTCAGGGCCAGTGGCGCCGATCTGGCGGTGCTGATGCTCACCGCGCGCACGGACGAGGTGGACTTCGTGGTCGGTCTCGACGCGGGCGCCGACGATTACGTCGGCAAGCCGTTCCGGCTGGCCGAGCTGCTGGCCCGGGTGCGAGCCCTGCTGCGGCGCAGCGGAATCGGTGACGACGCGGTGGAGGTCGGTGGGATCCGGCTCGAGCCGGCGGCGCGGCGTGTGCTGGTCAACGGGGCCGAGGTGAACCTGGCCAACAAGGAGTACGAGCTGCTCAAGGTGCTCATCGACCGGGCCGGACAGGTGGTGCCGCGCGAGACCATCCTGCGTGAGGTGTGGGGCGACGCGGATCTGCGCGGCTCGAAGACTCTCGACATGCACATGTCCTGGTTGCGCCGCAAGATCGGCGACGAGGGGCCGATGGCGGAGCGGCGCATCGTCACGGTGCGCGGTGTCGGGTTCCGGCTCAATACCGACGGCCCGTCGGTCAGAGGCTGACCGGGGCAGTGCGCCGCCGCATCCTGCGCTCGATCCTGACCGTGCTGACCATCACCACGGTGGTGCTCGGCGTTCCGCTGATCTATACGGCGTGGCTGTGGGTCGAGGACATCACCCGCAACGATCTGCAGAGCCGCCTGGAACGGGTCGCCGCCGAGGTGATCGCCCAGGAGCGTGTCGACGGGACCGTGCACGACGGCCTCGACGTGCGCGCCATGCGGGCCCTGGTGCCCGAGGGCGGCAAGCTGACGATCGTCTACCCGGCGCCGCACGACAATGCCGCCCGCACCGATATCGGCGTCGAGTACGTCGAGGATCCGCTGGTCGAATCGCTGTCGATGGGCACATCGGGTTCGCTGCGGCTCGAGGTGCCCGCCGGGCCGATGCACTCCCGGCAGGAGCAGGCCGTTGCCGCGGTCGCGCTGGCCGTGCTCGCCTCGCTCGGCGCCGCGTTCTCGGTCGCGGTGGTGACCGCGCGCCGGGTCGCCGACCCGCTGCGTGACGTGGCCGCCCGCGCCGCCCGGCTGGCGATGGGCGACTTCCGGCCCGACCCGCGCAGGCACGGCATCGCCGAACTCGACCGCGTCTCCGATGTGCTCGACTCGGCGACGGTCGAGATCGCGGGCCGCTTGCAACGCGAACACGCGCTGGTCGCCGACGTCTCACATCAGCTGCGCAGTCGCCTGACCGCGGTGCGCCTGCGCCTGGACGAGCTGTCCACGCACGCCGATCCCGAGGTCGTGCACGAGGCCGAGGAGGCCATGGCCCAGGTCGACCGGCTCACCGAGGCCATCGACGACCTGGTCCGCGCCTCCCGCGACGAGGACGCCGCCGACCGCGATCCCGTCCCGGTGATGGCCGAACTGCGCGGCGTCATGGCCGAGTGGGCCCACCCCTTCACCGAGGAGGGCCGCGAACTGCGCCTGATCGGCGACGAGTCCCTGCGCGCCCCCATCACCGGGTCGCGGCTGCGCGAGGCCGTGACGGTGCTGGTCGACAATGCCCTGATGCACGGCGGCGGCACCTGCACGGTGTCGGTGCGCACGGTGCCGACGATGAGCTCACGCGATCCGCTGATCTGCGTGGAGGTGGCCGACGAGGGGGAGGGCATCCGCGACGAGCTGGCGCCGCACATCTTCGACCGTGGGTTCTCGGCGGGCGGGTCGACCGGTGTCGGTCTGGCCCTGGCACGTGCGCTGGTGGAAGCCGACGGTGGTCGTCTCGAGCTCCAGCGTCGCAGGCCCGCGCTGTTCGCGGTGTTCCTCGGCTCGAAGGTCAACCGGCCGCCGAACGCGACGCTGACCGAGCCGCGCTGACACTCAGCTTTGGCCGAGGGGTTCCTGTTCCTCTTCGATCAGATCCTCGAGCTCGGCGACGATCTCGTTCATCTCGTCGGGGAACACCCAGCGGCGCATCGCCCAGAACCGGAACGCCATCTGCAGCAGGTTGCCGATGATGAACGCGCTGACGAAGTCGGCGACGTTCTCGGCCAGGAAGCTCACGTTCGGCTGCCGCAGATCGAACACGTAGCTCGAGATCCACAGCGGGATATTGCTCAGGATCACGCCGATGCCGCTGACACCGAAGAACAGCAACGCCTCGTGATGTTTCTCTCGCCCGCCGCGATTCTTGAACGACCATTCGCGGTTGAGAATGTAGGAGGCGATCACCGCGACCACGCCGGAAATGATCTTGGCGGTGACCGGTTTCTCGGCCAGCACCGTCCATTTCAGGAGGTAGAACAGGCCGCTGTCGATCACGAACGTCGTTGCGCCGACGATGGCGAACTTGATCAGCTCTTTATGCCGGAACGCTAGCTCGCGCAGGCGCGAGGGAAGGACGCTGACCACGTCGTCGACGATTGACACGAGTTCCGAGTGTACCGGTCGCAAAGATTCGTATTCGACATGACAACATTGCACGACGTGAGTGCACGTTCGTTCGATCCGTCTGCCATGCCCACCGTCACGATGGTCGGTGGTGGCCAGCTCGCGCGTATGACACACCAGGCCGCGGTCGCCCTCGGCCAGCGTCTGCGGGTGCTGGCCGAGCGTCCCGACGATCCCGCCGCGCAGGTCACCCCTGACGTGGTGCTGGGCAGCCACGACGACCTGTCCGCGCTGCGTCGCGCGGCGAACGGGTCGCACGCGCTGACCTTCGACCACGAGCACGTGCCGACGGCACACCTCGAGGTCCTGGTCGCCGAGGGTGTGAACGTGGCGCCGCCGCCGCAGGCTCTGATCTTCGCCCAGGACAAGCTGGCCATGCGCACCAAGCTGTCCGCGCTCGGTCTGCCGGTGCCCGCGTTCGTCGAGGTCACCGCGCCCGCCGACGCGATCGCCTTCGGTGACGAGCACGGCTGGCCGTTCGTCCTCAAGGCGGTCCGCGGCGGCTACGACGGCCGCGGCGTGTGGATGCCCGCCGACGCGGCCGAGGCCGAGCGGCTCGTCACCGACCAGCTCGCGCACGGTGTGCAGCTGCTCGCCGAGGCGAAGGTCGACCTCAAGCGCGAGCTGTCGGCGATGGTGGCGCGCTCGCCGTTCGGGCAGGCCGCGACCTGGCCGGTGGTGGAGACCGTGCAGCGCAACGGTCAGTGCGCGGTCGTCATCGCACCCGCGCCAGACCTGCCCGAGGAGCTGGGCGCGCGCGCCGAGACGATGGCGCTGGAACTGGCCGCCGGGCTGGGTGTCGTCGGCGTGATGGCGGTCGAGCTGTTCGAGACCCACGGCGGCGATGTACTCGTCAACGAGCTCGCGATGCGCCCGCACAACTCCGGTCACTGGGGCATGGACGGCGCCCGCACGGGCCAGTTCGAGCAGCACCTGCGTGCCGTCCTGGACTACCCGCTCGGCGATACCAGCCCGCTGGCTCCGGTGACGGTGATGGCCAACATCCTCGGCGCGGCCGAGGCGCCCGAGATGTCGATGGACGAGCGGCTGCACCACCTGTTCGCCCGCCTGCCACAGGCGAAGGTCCACCTCTACGGCAAGGGCGAGCGGCCCGACCGCAAGATCGGCCACATCAACATCCTCGGCGACGACGTCACCGAGGTGCGGGAGCAGGCCGAACGCGCCGCGCACTGGATGTCGCACGCCGTCTGGACCGACGGCTGGGATCCACACGGGGCCTGAGCCCCCCCACCCCTCCTCATGACCCCCACGTTTTCGGCCGCCTCGCATCCGAGGGGCGAGACGGAACGCCGAAGGCGCAGTATCGCCCCTCGGATGCGAGGTCACGAGGCCGAAAACCCGCGGCGCCAGCCGCCGACAACACAGGAGCGCATGTGACCACCACCGGACCCCAGGTCGGCCTGATCATGGGCAGCGATTCCGACTGGCCGACGATGGAGGCCGCCGCCGAGGCACTGGCCGAGTTCGGCATCCGCTTCGAGGTCGGCGTGGTTTCCGCGCATCGCACCCCGCAGCGCATGCTCGACTACGCCAAGGACGCCGCGGGCCGCGGCCTGCGGGTCATCATCGCCGGCGCGGGCGGCGCAGCCCACCTGCCAGGCATGGTCGCCTCGGCCACCCCCCTCCCGGTCATCGGCGTCCCCGTCCCCCTCAAGTACCTCGACGGCATGGACTCCCTGCTCTCGATCGTCCAGATGCCCGCGGGCGTCCCGGTAGCCACCGTCTCCATCGGCGGCGCCCGCAACGCGGGCCTGCTGGCCGTCCGCATCCTCGCCGCCAACGACCCGTCCCTGCGCACCCGCATGGAACAGTTCCAGGCCGGCCTCGAGCAGATGGTCCTCGACAAGGACGCCGCCCTGCGCACCAAGCTGCTGGGCTAGAACCCGGTCGGGACCTGTCGTGGCCGGTGACTACGGTGGTCGGGTGGCACACGACGACGCGGCGCAGTTCCGGCTCACGGTGGTGGATCAGGCGTTGCGGTTGTTCGCCGAGCGGGGGTACGAGGCGACGACGGTGGACGAGATCGCGGTGGCGGCGGGGATTTCCCGGCGGACCTTCTTCCGGCAGTTCCGGTCCAAGGAGGACGTGATCTTCGCCGATCACGAATTCCAGCTCGCGCTGGCCGAGGATTCGCTGGCGCGGGCCGAGGGCGATCCGTGGGATGCGGTGTGCGAGGCCGTGATCGGGGTGTTCGAGCGGTTCACGCAGTGGCGTGACATCGCCGCGCGCCGGTATCAGGTGGTGCGGCGGGTGCCCGCGTTGCGGGAGCGCGAGATCGTGACGGTGTTCCGGTACGAGCGCCTGTTCACCGATTTCCTGCGCGAGCAGCTGCCCGACGTGCCGGACCTGGCGCGCGTGCAGTTCACCGCGGCGGTCACCGCGACGCACAACTATCTGCTGCGCCGGATGGTGCGCGGCGAGCCGGCGGCCGCCGTCGCCGATCTGCGCACCGAACTGGCCATGATCTCGCGCGGCAGACAGGAGCCGGCGCCCCGCGAGGAGCTGGTTGTCGCGGTCTTCCCGCGAGACATGCCGCCGCGCAAGGTGGCCGACCTGATCACCGCCCAGCTCGGTAACCTGTGAGCGCCGCTTCGGCGGCTCGAGCATGGTGTGACACTGAGTGCCACGGGTATATCCCCATGTAGCGCTAGAGTGCCGGGCGTATAATCAAGTCGGATTGGCACTCGGTGCCGATGCGAGACGCGCTGTTGACCGCAGCGATCACCACCACGACCAGGAGTGTGCCCGATGGCGGGAAACCCGGATTTCAACCTGTTCCAGCTCGAGGACTTCCACGATGAGCTCCGTGCGGCCATCCGCGGCCTCGCCGAGAAGGAGATCGCTCCCTACGCCAAGGACGTCGACGGCAACGCCCGCTTCCCCGAGGAGGCGCTGACCGCCCTCAACGCCGCGGGCTTCAATGCCGTGCACGTGCCCGAGGCCTACGGCGGCCAGGGCGCCGACTCGGTCGCCACCTGCATCGTGATCGAGGAAGTCGCGCGCGTCTGTGGTTCCTCCTCGCTGATCCCCGCCGTCAACAAGCTCGGCACCATGGGCCTGATCCTCAACGGCTCCGAAGAGCTGAAGCACAAGGTCCTCGGCGACCTGGTGAACGGCAAGATGGCCTCCTACGCGCTGTCCGAGCGTGAGGCCGGTTCCGACGCCGCCTCCATGCGCACCCGCGCCAAGGCTGACGGCGACGACTGGATCCTCAACGGCTCCAAGTGCTGGATCACCAACGGCGGCAAGTCCGAGTGGTACACCGTGATGGCCGTGACCGATGCCGACAAGGGCGCCAACGGCATCTCCTCGTTCATGGTCAACAAGGACGACGAGGGCTTCGTCGTCGGCCCGCTCGAGCACAAGCTTGGCATCAAGGGTTCGCCCACCGCCGAGCTGTACTTCGAGAACTGCCGCATCCCCGGCGACCGCATCGTCGGCGAGCCCGGCACCGGCTTCAAGACCGCGCTGCAGACCCTCGACCACACCCGCCCGACCATCGGCGCGCAGGCCGTCGGCCTGGCCCAGGGTGCCCTCGACGCCGCGATCGCCTACACCAAGGACCGCAAGCAGTTCGGCAAGGCCATCGCCGACTTCCAGAACACCCAGTTCATGCTCGCCGACATGGCGATGAAGGTCGAGGCCGCCCGCCTCATGGTCTACACCTCCGCGGCCCGCGCCGAGCGCGGCGAGAAGAACCTCGGCTTCATCTCCGCCGCCGCCAAGTGCTTCGCCTCCGACGTCGCCATGGAAGTCACCACCAACGCCGTCCAGCTCTTCGGTGGCGCAGGCTACACCACCGACTTCCCGGTCGAGCGCATGATGCGCGACGCCAAGATCACCCAGATCTACGAGGGCACCAACCAGATCCAGCGCCTGGTCATGTCCCGCCAGATCCTGCGCTGATCTCCTCGATCTCAGTGCCTTCACGGCCCCTCGATGGACTCATCGAGGGGCCGTTCCTGTGCTGGAGCATCGCCGCGGTGCCGGGTCGGCACCGCTCTTCGCCGGATAGCCGGTTTCGGGCCGATTCCGTGGCGTTACCTCGATTGTGCCCGCTTACCGGGGGAATGACGATCGAAATGTGTCCAAGAATTGGATGGACATCCTGTCGATAAATTCAACCGATATCGGAGGGTTACTTATTCGTAGCTCTGCGGCG
Source organism: Nocardia sp. NPDC055053 (assembly GCF_053608285.1). Taxonomy (NCBI): domain Bacteria; kingdom Bacillati; phylum Actinomycetota; class Actinomycetes; order Mycobacteriales; family Nocardiaceae; genus Nocardia; species Nocardia sp. NPDC055053. The sequence goes on from NZ_JBSGVD010000021.1 coordinate 16,035, forward strand.
ATTCGTTTCATCCCTTCAATGCAATATACCAAGACAGGTGGGATCAAACTGAGCCGTCGGGGTGAAGGTATGTGGCCGATGTCGATCCTCCTGACTAGATAAGGGCTGTGACCAGGCCCTTTAGGCGTCTATAGCAGGAGTCGACGACATGTTTCATAGTGCTGAAGCCTGGTGTGTGAGGGCCTGCCACTTCAATTCGAGTGGCCCACTACTCGCGTACTCGCTGCTGTCCCGGGGGGATGCTCTACCTCGTGATCCGGCGAGGTGAGTTGGTGATGACCGACGTAATTTCTGGAACCCGCTCAGGGATGAGCTGGCTCCCGCTGTCCAGCTCGGGGGAGGGCTCCCGGTTCACGCAGGAACTGCTCGACCGGGTCCGCACGTGGGCGCAGGATCACCTCACCCAGCCGCTGGACGCGATCGGCCGTGACGGCCCCGTCTGCCCGTATGTCGGCCCGTCGATGCGCCGTGACCTGATCTGGGTCGGCCGGGTCGCCGGCGCGCAACCGTGGCCCGCGTACGTGCGGCTGGTGCTCTCGGACGCGCTTGAGCTGTTCCCGAAGTTGCCGCCGGACAACGGCGGCTCCGCGGTGCTGCGCTGCCTGGTGACGGCCATGCCCGACCTGCACGACTACACGCTCATCGACGACCTGCACGACGAGCTCAAGACCGAGTTCGTCGAGCGCGGACTGATGCTCGGGCAGTTCTATCCCGGCTGCACCCAGCCTGGCCTGTGGAACAAGCAGTACCACCCGCTCGACGCGCCGATCCCGATGCTGGTGGTGCGCACGATGATGGCCACCGACTTCCCGTTCCTGCTGGAGCGCCCGGAATGGATGTCGGCCTACGTCAAGAAGTTCGCTCCCGGTCTGCCCGCGCATGTCCGCAATGTGGTGGTGGGCAGGCTCATCGCGAGCGCGAACGCTGATGTGCCCGAATATCACCTCGAGGAGCAGGTACCGCAGAAGGTCGGCGCGGGGAGAAATCAGCGATGACTCGCGAATTGTCCACCGCGCCGGCGACCGAGCCGGCAGCGGTCGAGGAGTTTCCGCTCTCACCGGCCCAGCTCGGCCTGTGGTACGCCCAGCAACTCGATCCGGCCGTGCCGCTCTACGAAGCGCAGTACATCGATATGCGCGGCCCGCTCGACATCGACCTGCTCATCGCGGTCTCCCAGCAGGTGAGTCGCGAGTTCGAGTCGGGCCAGCTGCGGCTGGTCGACACCGGCGACGGGCCGTACCAGGTCGTCGACCGGCGGATCGAGCTGGCGGTGTCCTACCTGGACTTCAGCGCCGCCGCCGACCCCGAGTCCGAGGCGATGCGGTGGATGCGCGCCGATGTCGAGGCGCCGATCGATCTGGTCGGTGACCCGATGGGAATGTTCGCGCTGATCCGGATCGAGCCGCGGCGGGTGCTGTGGTACTCGCGCGGCCATCACATCGCGATCGACGGCTACGCCTCCGCGACCGAGCTGTACCGGGCCGCCGAGCTCTACAACGCGGCACTGGCCGGGCAGGATCCGCCGCCGTGCAAGGCCGCGAGCCTGCGCACGGTGTACGACGCGGAGATGCGCTATCGCGACAGCACGCGCTTCACCGCCGACGCCGACTACTGGTCGCAGCGGATCGCGGACATGCCGCAGCGGTGCAGTCTGGTCGACGCCGCCGCGCCGGCGCACGCGCTCGGCCGCGAGCACCGCGCCGAGCTGCCGGACGCGACGAAGGCGCGCCTCGACGCGGCCGCCGCGCGTTTCGATGTCGGGACGCCGGGGCTGGCGATGGCGGCGCTGGCGGTGTACTACGCGCAGGCGACCGGCACCGAGGACGTCGTGCTGAGCCTGCCGGTGTCCGGCCGCACCACCGCGGTGCTGCGCCGATCCGGCGGCATGCTGGCCAATGTGGTGCCGTTGCGGGTGCGGGTCCGGGCCGACAGCACCGTCGCCGACCTGGTCGACGCGATCCGGGTGGAAGTCTCGGGTGCCCTGCGGCATCAGCAGTTCCGGCACGAGGAGATCCGCCACGGCGAGACGAACGGCGACGCGACGGGCGGTCGCGGCCTCGTCGGTCCGGTGGTCAACATCATGCTGTTCCCCACCGACGTCGACTTCACCGATGTCGAGACGAGCCTGCACGTGCTGACCTCGGGCCCGATCGAGGACCTGTTCGTCAACTTCTATCAGCACGGCGCGAACAGCCCCATCCACGTCGACTTCACCGCCAACCCCGACCTCTACGACGCACAGACCCTGGCCCGCCACCACCGCCGCTTCCTGGCACTGTTCGAGGCGATGATCGACGCCGCTCCGAATACCCCGGTGCGTTCGCTCGAGTACTTCCTCCCTGACGAGCTGCCCCTGCGCGCGGGTCTGCGCGGTGCGCCCGCGCCCGCGCCGCGTTTGCTCGCTGACGTGCTCGACGACGGACTCCTGACGGCGGGCCCGCTCGCGACAGCAGTGGTGTCCGGCGGTCGAGAACTCACTTACGGTGCGCTGGACCAGGTTTCGGTCCGACTCGCACGCCGCCTCAGCGCGGCAGGAGCCGGTCCGGAGTCGGCCGTGCTCGTGGCGCTGCCGCGGTCGATGGAGTCGGTGGTGGCGTTCTGGGGCGTCGCCCGATCGGGCGCGGCGTACGTCCCGGTCGGCGTATCGAACCCGGCCGAGCGCTTGGCGACGATGGCAGCGGAATGCGGTGCGCGGCTCGGGATCACGACGCCGCGTCTGCGGGCCGACCTGCCCGATTCGGTCACTTGGATCGTGCTGGACGCCGATGGGCTAGACGCGGACGTCGCCACGGCAGCCGCCGAATCCGCCGCTGACGCTGACGCTGTCGCCGCCGATGCCGCCGCTGACGCTGACGCCGCCGCCGCCGCCGCCGACGCCGCCGCCGCCGACGCTGACGCTGACGCTGACGCTGACGCTGTCGCCGCTGACGCAGACGCGGTCGCCGCCGATGCCGGGCCGATGCCCCGCCCGCGGATCGAGAATCCCGCCTACATCGTGTTCACCTCAGGCTCCACCGGCACGCCCAAGGGCGTCGTGGTGACCCACGCGGGCATCGCCACGCTGACCGCAGCGGTGCGCGACGCTTACCGCGCGGATCGTCGGTCGCGGGTATTGCACTGTCTCAACCCGAGTTTCGACGCGTCCTTGCTCGAGCTGCTGGTCGCTTTCACCGCAGGCGCGACCCTGGTGATCGCCGACGCCGACTCGGTGGCAGGCGCCGACCTCGCCGCGACTATCCGCGAGTCATCGATCACCCACCTGTGCTCCACACCCGCCGTGCTGACGACACTGTCACCCGGCGCGCTCGACGGCGTGCGCGCGGTATCCACCGGTGGCGAGGCCTGCCCGCCGGAAGTGGTGGCCCGCTTCGGACCTGGTCGCACCCTGGTGAATTCGTACGGCCCCTCGGAAACCACTGTGGCAGCGACGTTCACGGCACCCCTCACCCCGCACGTCGAGGTGGGAATCGGCTTTCCGGTACCAGGCGTCACCCTGCACGTCCTCGATCACCGCCTCCGCCCGGTGCCCGTCGGCACCCCGGGCGAGCTGTACATCTCCGGCCCCGGCCTGGCTCGCGGATACGCCGGCCGCCCCGGCGCGACAGCGCAGCGCATGATCGCCAATCCATTCGGCGCGCCCGGAAGCCGTCTGTATCGCACAGGCGACCTGGTCCGCTGGCGTGCGGTCGAGGCGACCGAGGCCATCGAAACCGAGGACGCCCCAGTCCCATCCGCCGATCCCGGGAGTCGACCGGATCGCACCGCTGACCCGCTCAGCGCGGACACAGTCACCGCGACGGAACCGCGCTGCACCGCCGGGTCGTTCGTCCTGGAATTCGTGGGCCGCAGTGACTTCCAGGTGAAACTGCGTGGCATGCGCGTGGAGCCGGGCGAAGTCGACGCCGTGCTGACCACCTGTCCCGGTGTGGAATTCGCGGTGACCGTGGTGCGCAAGGGCGCGTCGGGCCGGGCCATGCTCGCCTCGTACGTGGTGCCGACGCACGAGGCGGCCGAGCTCGATGCCGCTGCGCTGCGGGAGTTCTGCCTGGACCGATTACCCGCGCACCTGGTGCCGGGCACGATCACGATGCTGGACGAGCTGCCGCTGACCGGCAACGGCAAGGTCGATCGGCAAGCACTGCCCGAGCCCGACACCACGCCCGCGACACCCCGGGCGGGAGCATCCGCGGTCGAGCAGGCACTGAGCGCACTGTTCGCCGAGGTGCTCGGTGTGCCGGAGGTCGGCCCCGAGTCGTCGTTCTTCGCGCTGGGCGGCGACTCGATCCTGTCGATCCAGCTGGTGGCGCGCGGACGGTCCGCCGACCTGGTCTTCTCGGCGCGCGACGTGTTCGAGCATCCCACCCCGGCCGGCCTGGCCGCGGTCGTCGGCGCGCCGGGGGAGCGGGCCGTCCTGGGTGAAATGCCCGGCGGCGGTGTTGGTCCGGTGCCGCGAACCCCGATCGTGGACTGGCTCCTGACCCAGCCCGGCTGGCAGCGGTTCGCGCAGACAATGGTGCTGGCGCTGCCGGATGACGTCGACCGCGGCCGCCTGACGCGCACGCTGCAAGCGATCACCGACCACCACGACATGCTGCGCGTGCGCGTCGTCGACGGTGATCAGCTCGAGGTCACCTCGCCCTCGACGATCGACGCGGCCGAAATCGTCGCCCACGTCGTCTGCGCGACGGCCGAGCGGGCGATCGATCCCGACGCCATCGCGCGGGCGACAGCGGCGACGGCCGAGCGGGCGATCGATCCCGACGCCATCGCGCGGGCGACAGCGGCGACAGCCGAGCAAGCGATCGACCCCGACACCATCGAAAGGGCGACAGCAGCCACGGTCGATCGGCTCGACCCCCGCGCCGGGATCGCCCTCGCCGCCACCTGGCTCGACCCCGGCGGTCCCGGCGGACGACTCGTACTCGCCGCGCATCACCTCGCCGTCGACGCCGTGTCCTGGCGCATCCTGATCGCCGACCTGATGACAGCCTGGGCCGAGGTGACCGAAGGCGCGGCCCCGCAACTACCGCCGGTCGGCACCTCCATGCGCACCTGGGCGCACGCGCTCCACACCGCCGCGAGCGCCACAGAATGGACCGACGAGCTGGGCTACTGGCGCGGGGTCCTCGACACCGCACAGCCGCCACTCGGCGCTCGCCCGCTCGATCCGGCCCGCGACGTCGGATCAGCCGTCGACCGCATCGAGATCCGGATCCCCGCGCAGACCAGTGCCCCGCTGCTGCGGCACCTGCCGACCGCGCTGCGCTGCGGTGTCGAGGAGGCGCTGCTGGCAGCCCTGGTCGAAGCGCTGACCGAGCACCGCGGCGCGCCGGGAGCGACGCTGCTCATGCTGGAGCGGCACGGCCGCGACGAGACCGTCGTCCCCGGCGCCGACCTGTCGCGCACGGTCGGCTGGTTCACCAGCCAGTTCCCGATCGCACTCGACCTCGGCGCCGACCCCGAGCCGATGTCCGCGGTCGCCGCGGTGAAGGAGCAGCTGCGCGCGGTGCCGCACGGCGGCTTCGGCTTCGGCCTGCTGCGCCACCTCGGCTCCGACGACCGGCTGCGGTCCGCGCACACCCCGCAGGTCGGGTTCAACTACCTGGGCCAGATCGCGGGCACCGACGCGGGCCTCCCGTGGGTACCGGTCGACGTGACGCACCAGCTCGGCGGTGCGGTCGATGCCGAGCTGCCCGCGTCGGCGGTGATCGCCGTCGACGCGATGACCGTGGACGAGCCAGACGGGCCCGTGGTGCACGCGGTGTGGCGGTTCCCGTCCGAGGTCGTCACCCGCGACGAGGTGGAAGATATCGCACGGCACTGGGTCTCGGCACTGAAGACGATCGCGCACGCCGTCGCCGAGCCGGGCGCGGGCGGACTGACGCCGTCGGATATCGCGCTGGTGCCGGTCACCGCGACGCAGCTCACCGAGTGGCGGCGCCGCTACCACGGCATCGAGGACGTCTGGCCGCTCGCGCCGTTGCAGCAGGGCCTGCTGTTCCACACCCGGCTCGCCGCCGGGCACGCCGACAAGTACGCCGTGCAAGCCGTCTTCGAACTCGACGGCGAGGTCGATCTCGATCGCCTCGAATCCGCCGCGACGACGCTCGCACGCAGGCACCCCGCGCTGCGCACCGCCTTCGTGACGACCGCGGACACGGCGGCACAACTGGTGCTCGACGAGGTCACCGTGCCGTGGCAGGTGATCGAGGCCGACCCTGCCGACTGCGCCGCGATCGCCGCGCGCGAGCTCGCCCGCCCGTTCGACCCCGAACAGCCGCCGCTGCTGCGCTTCCTGTGCGTGCGCTGTGGCCCGCGCGACGTCCGCCTGATCGTCACCAACCATCATCTGGTGCTCGACGGCTGGTCGATGCCGGTGCTGCTGGGCGAACTGCTCGCGCTGTACGACACCGGGGACTGCGAGCTCGGCGAACCGGTGTCGTACCTGCGGTATCTGGAGTGGCTGGGCCGCCAGGACGCGGCAGGCGCGCGCACGGCCTGGTCGGCAGCGCTGGCCGGGCTGACCGGTCCCACGCTGATCACGGCGGTCCGCGCGCCACTCGACCGCGACGGTGAACCCGGCGAGCTGCGCCGGGAGGTGCCGCTGGCCCAGGACATCGCCGCCGCGCTCACCCGGCACCGCACCGAACGCGGCGTCACGATGAACACGGTCGTGCAGACCGCGTGGGCGCTGCTGCTGGCCGAGCTGACCGGGCGCACCGACGTCGTCTTCGGCGCCACCGTGTCGGGTCGTCCGCCGGACCTGCCCGGAGCGGAACGGATCGTCGGCATGCTGGTCAACACCGTCCCGGTGCGGATCGGCCTGGTCCCGGACGAGCCCGTCGGCGAACTGCTGGCCCGGGTCCAGCGCGAGCAGGGCGTTCTCGTCGACCGGAATATCCTGGGACTCAACGAGATCCAGTCGCTCGCCGATGTCGGTCCGTTGTTCGACACCAGCATGGTCTTCGAGTCGTATCCGATGGACGTCGAGGCATTGCGATCGGCCTCCGAGCACGCGCGCCTGCGGATCCGCGACTTCCACGGCCGCGACGGCACACACTATCCGCTGTGCCTGTCCGCGGAGGCGCGCGAGGGACTTCGGCTCCACCTCACCTGCTCGGACCGGTATTTCGACGACGCCGAGGCCACCGTGCTGGCGAATCGGCTCGGCCGCATCGTCGCCCGCCTCGCGGATCCGGCCCTGCCGGTCGCGGCGGTGCGTGGCGTCGACGCGGCCGAGGTCGTCCGGACCGCGCCGCCGTCGGTGCGCCTGCTACCCGAGCTGCTCACCGCCGGGGTACGCACCGGCGGGATCGCCGTCGTCGGGGACGGCGTCGAGCTCGAGTACACCGAGCTCGACGAGCGCTCTAATCGATGGGCGCACACCCTGATCGCCGCGGGCGCCGGTCCCGAAGGTGCTGTGCTGATCGCCGCGCCACGCTCGCCGGAGTGGCTGCTCGCCGCGTGGGCGATCGCCAAGTCCGGTGCGGCGTTCGTCCCGGTCGACGTCGACCATCCGGCCGAGCGCATCGCCACCGTCGCGCACGACTGCCGTGCCCGCCTGGGCATCACGATCGCCGCGCACCGGAAGACGTTGCCCGACACCGTGTCCTGGCTGGTCATCGATGACGAGCCGTCGGCAGGCAGAGTGGCGGCCCGCTCCGCGGGACCGGTGACCGACGCCGAACGGGTCCGTCCACTGCGCCCCGGGCACCCCGCCTATCTGATCTACACCTCCGGCTCGACCGGCACCCCCAAGGGCGTGATGGTGACCCACGCCGGTCTCAGCGGACTGGTCGACGGCGTCTCCGAACGCCTGCGCCCCGCTCCCGGCGACCGACTCCTGCTGTGCATGAACCCCGCTTTCGACGCCTCGATCCTGGTGTGGCTGACCGGCTTTCACGCCGGTGCCACGCTGGTGGTCGCGCCGCAGCGGGCCACGGCGGGCGCACCGCTCGCCGAGGTCATCGCCACCAACGCGGTCACCCACCTGGTCGCCCCGCCCGCGGTCCTCACCACCTTGCCCACCGCCGCCGTCGACGGGGTGTGCACGATCGTGACCGGTGGCGAAGCCTGCCCGCCCGAGCTGGTCGCGCGGCTGAGCGACGGACGGACGATGCTCAACTCCTACGGCCCGGCCGAGTCGACCGTGGCGGTGACAGTGAGCGCCCCGCTGGGCAAGGACGACGCGAGCGATCTCGGTGCGCCGCTGCCGGGTTGCGGCCTCGCGGTCCTGGACCGGTGGCTGCGTCCCGTGCCGCCCGGTGCGGTCGGTGAGCTGTATCTGATGGGCCCCGGCCTGGCTCGCGGCTACGCGGGCGCGGTCGCGCGTACCGCGGAACGCTTCGTGGCCAACCCGTTCGGCGCTCCCGGCGAGCGCATGTACCGCACCGGAGACCTGGTGCGCCGGACATCGGCGACCCGCCTGAGCTACGTCGGGCGCAACGACTCCCAGACCAAGCTGCACGGAATCCGGGTGGAGCCGGGCGAAGTCGACGCGGCGCTGCTCGCGGCTCCCGGTGTCGCGCTGGCCGTCACCGTGCCGCGGCGCGGACCGAAGGGCGAGCAGACCCTGGCCTCGTACGCCGCCCCCGTCGACGGCGTCGAGCTGACCCCGACCGCACTGCGCGAGTTCCTGGTGCGGCGGCTGCCCCGGCACCTGGTGCCCGCGACGGTCACGGTGCTGGGCGCGCTGCCGGTCACCGGCAACGGCAAGGTCGATGTGCGCGCCCTGCCCGAACCGCACCACACGGTGGCGCCCTACGTCGCGCCGGTCGGTGCGGAACGGCTGGTGGCGCAGGCCTACGCCGCGGTGCTCGAGCACCCCGAGGTCGGCGCCGACGACGATTTCTTCGCCCTCGGCGGCGACTCGCTGTCGGCGACGCGGGTGGCCGCCCGGCTCGGCGCCGAACTCGGCGTCGAGGTGCCGGTGCTGCTGCTGTTCGAAGCGCCGACCGTGCACGGCCTGGCCGCCCGGCTCGACAGCGACACCCTGCTCCCCACAGCGCTCGGCGGCCCGAGCGCGGGCCCGCGCCCGGAGCGGATTCCGCTCGCGCCCGCGCAACGGCGCATGTGGTTCGTCAACCAGTACGACCCGTCCTCCGGCGCCTACAACATCCCCGCCGTCCTGCGGCTGACGGGCCGGCTCGACCTCGCCGCGCTGCGGGCGGCACTGACCGATGTGGTGAGCCGCCACGAGGCGCTGCGCACCATGTACCCCGATCACGACGGCATCGGCTACCAGGTCGTCGTCGCGCCGGCGGAACTCGCTGGCCATCTCGAGGCGGTCGACAGCACCGCCGCCGACCTGCCCGCCGCCGTGTTCGAGTGCGTCACTGAGGGTTTCGATGTCGCTGCCGCGGTCCCGCTGCGGGTGAGGCTGTTCCGGCTCGGCACCGAGGAACACGTGCTGGCCGTGGTTGTCCACCACATCAGCGCCGACGGGTACTCGATGGGCACGCTGGCGCGCGACGTGATGTCCGCCTACACCGCCCGCGCGGCAGGCACCGCACCCCGGTGGCCGGAGCACGCGGTGCAGTTCGCGGATTACACCCTCTGGCAACGAGATCGGCTCGGTAGTGCCGACGACCCCGATTCGCTGGCGGCCCGGCAGCTGGCGTACTGGACCGAAACCCTGGCCGGACTGCCGGATCGCCTCGAGCTACCCGCCGACCGGCCGAGGCCCGCCGTCGCGTCACTGCGCGCGGGCACCATCGCGCGCACGCTGGAACCCGACCTGCGGATCGGGCTGGAACACCTTGCCGCGCAGCGACAGTGCTCGCTGTTCATGGTGTTGCACAGCGCCCTTGCCGTCCTGTTCGCCCGGCTCGGCGGCACCCCCGACGTCGCCGTCGGCACCCCGGTCGCCGGCCGCGGTGCCGCCGAACTCGACAATGTGGTCGGCATGTTCGTCAACACCGTCGTGCTGCGCACCGAGGTGCCCGCCGCACTGCCGTTCACCGACCTGCTCGACCGCGTGCGCCGCACCGACCTCGACGCCTTCGCCCACGCCGAGGTCCCCTTCGAACAACTCGTCGACCTGCTCGAACCCACCCGCTCGGCGGCCCGGCACCCACTGATCCAGGCCATGCTGATCTTCCAGAATCTCGGCCACACCGAGATCGCCCTGCCCGGCCTCCACGTCGAGGCGATGGACCTGGACCAGCAGAGCCTGCGGTTCGACCTCAGCGTCACGGTAGGCGACGACGCCGCCGACGGCCTGTCGGTCCGCTTCGGCTACGCCACCGACCTTTTCGACGCGGACACCGCAGCGAGCTTCGCCGACCGCTGGCTCACCCTGTTGCGCGCGGTGGTGGCGAATCCCGATGCGCCGGTGGGCGATATCGATCTGCTCGCTCCACACGAGCGCGCGGTACTGCCCGGCACGGCACTACCCGCCGTCGCCGCACCCGCCGTCCTCCCCGACCTACTTGCCACCGCCGTCACCACGAACCCGAACGGCACCGCGATCGTCGACGGGTCGACCAGACTCACCTACCGCGAACTCGACGAACGCTCGAACCGCCTGGCACGGCAGCTGATCCAAGCCGGAGCAGGCCCGGAGAACCTGGTCGTCATAGCCATCCGCCGCAGCGCCGAACAAGTCCTCGCCGTCTGGGCCGTAGCCAAAACCGGCGCCGCCTTCGTCCCGGTCGACCCCGCCTACCCCACCGAACGCATCGCCCAAATCCTGACCGACTCCGGCGCATCCCTCGGCATCACCACAACCGAGGCCGAATCGATCCGCCCGTGGACCGACGCCGCAGCGGTCGGCGCGGTGCAGGCCGACAGCGCGCCTCCGGACGACCGGTGCGTGCGCTGGTTGCTGCTCGACGATCCAGCCTTCACCACGCACTCTGCGACCTCGGGCACACCGATCGATCCCGGCGAACGCCACGCGACACCGCAACTCGCGCACCCGGCGTATGTCATCTTCACCTCCGGGTCCACCGGCCGCCCCAAGGGCGTGGTCGTCACGCACGCCGGACTGGCGAACCTGGTTGCCGCGCAACGGGAACGGCTGCGCACCACGAGCGAATCGCGGGTGCTGCACGTCGCCTCGCCCAGCTTCGACGCCGCGGTGCTGGAACTACTGCTGGCCGCGGGCGTGGGCGCAACACTGGTGGTCGCCGGACCGACCGCGTTCGGCGGCGCGGAACTGGGTGAGCTGCTGGCCCGCGAACGGGTCACCCACATCGCGCTCACCCCGTCGGCGCTGGCCTCGGTGGATACCGTGGCATACGAGGACCTGCGGGCGATTATCACCGGCGGCGAACCGTGCCCACCGGAACTGGTGCAGCGGTGGGCCGCGCCGGGCCGCGTGCACTTCAACGACTACGGCCCCACCGAGGCCACCATCTGGGCCACCGGGGCGGGCCCGCTCGTTCCCGGTGCCGAGATCACCATCGGCACAGCGGTTCCCGGCCTGGCCGCGCTCGTGCTCGACGAGCGACTTCACCCGGTCCCCGACGGCGTCGCGGGCGAACTGTATCTGGCCGGACCCGCACTCGCCCGCGGCTACCACGGCCGCCCCGACCTCACCACCGCGCGTTTCGTCGCCGACCCGTACGGCGCGCCGGGCGAGCGGATGTATCGCACCGGCGATCTCGTGCGCAGGCGCGCGCCGGGCCTCGAGTACCTGGGCCGCTCCGACCTGCAGGTGAAGCTGCGTGGGCTGCGCATCGAACCGGGCGAGATCGAAGCGGCGTTCACCGCCGATCCCGCGGTGCACCAGGCCGTGGTCACCGTCCACACCGATGCCGCGCTCGGCGAACTGCTCGTCGCCTACCTGGTGCCGGAGGGAACGGCCGAGTTCGACCTTGATGCGGTGAAAGAAGCACTGGCGCAGCGACTTCCGTCCTACATGATGCCCACCGCGATCGTCGTCCTGGACGTCCTGCCGCGCACCGACAACGGCAAACTCGATCTCCGCGCGCTGCCCGCCCCCGACATCAGGTCCGGCCGGTTCCGCGCCCCCGTCACCCCGACCGAACGGACGGTGGCCGACACCTTCGCCGAGCTGCTCGGCGTCCCGGAAGTCGGCCTGGACGACAACTTCTTCGCCCTCGGCGGCAACTCCCTGACCGCGACCAGGATCGCGGCACGCCTCGGCGCAGCCCTCGGCGCCCGCATCCCGGTGCGCGTCGTCTTCGACTCGCCGACGGTGGCCGAACTGGCCGCCGCCGTTCGCACCGCGGCCACCCCACCCGGCCCGCGTCCCGGCCCCCGCCACCGTCCCGAACGAATCCCGCTCTCGGCGGCACAGCGGCGCATGTGGTTCCTCAACCGGTACGACCCCGCCTCACCGGCCCACAACGTCCCGATCGCGCTGGCGGTCGAGGGCGACCTCGACGTGACGGCGCTGCGGGCCGCCCTGATGGACGTGGTGGCCCGTCACGAATCCCTGCGCACCGTGTACCCGGTCGGCGCCGACGGTGAGCCATACCAGGACGTCCGTGCCGAGGCCTCTGTGCCGATCCGGGTGACTCCCATCGATCCGGAACAGATCAGGGACCGGGTCGCCTCCGAGATCGGGCAGGGATTCGACCTCACCACCGAACTACCCCTGCGCGCCCAGCTGTTCCAGATCGATCACGACCGCTGGGTGCTGGTGGCGACCCTGCACCACATCGCCTCCGACGGCTGGTCGGTAGCGCCGCTGACCCGCGACGTGCTGGTGGCCTACGCGGCCCGCCGGACGGGCACAGCACCCACCTGGGCGCCACTGCCACTGCAATACCCCGACTACGCGCTATGGCAGCACGAACTGCTCGGCGACGAGGACGATCCCGGCAGCGTCTCGCACCGGCAACTGGATTACTGGCGCACGACTCTCGCCGGGCTGCCCGAGGTCTCGACGCTGCCCAGCGACCATCCGCGTCCCGCCGTGCTCACCCACCGGGCGGGCCTGACGGAATTCGCCATCGACCCCGCGATCCAGATCCGGCTGCGGGAACTGGCCCGCTGGCACGGTGTCAGCGTGTTCATGGTGGCCCACGCGGCGCTGGCGGTGCTGCTGGCCAGGCTGTCGGACACCACCGACGTGGCCATCGGCTCGGTCATCGCGGGCCGCGGCGACGGCGATCTCGACGACCTCGTCGGCATGTTCGTCAACACGCTGGTGCTGCGCAGCCACGTCCACCCCGAGGCCACCTTCGACACCCTGCTCGCCGCGACCAAGGACGGCGACCTGGACGCGTTCGGCAACGCCGACATCCCCTTCGAACGGCTCGTCGAGGTGCTGGCGCCCACCCGGTCCACCTCCTACCACCCGCTGTTCCAGGTGCTGCTCGTCTTCCAGAACTTCGATCGCGAGGCGGTGGCACTGCCCGGCCTGCGGGTCGACCCGCTCGATATGCCGCCGGTCGGCGCGAAATTCGACCTCGAGTGGATGCTGGCCGAGAACTTCGGCCCCGACGGCGCGCCCGCCGGCATGTCCGGGACGCTCACCTACTCCCGCGACCTGTTCGAGGAAACCACCGCGCGGACACTGGCGCACCGGTTCGTCGATCTGCTCGACGCGCTCACCGCCGACCCGGGCCGCGGCCTCGGCGAACTCGACGTCACCGCGCCGCCGGGAACCATCGCGCATCCCGTCGTGCGCGCGCCGGAACACCGCGCCGACCTGCCCTATCGGCCGCCGGTCACCCCCGTCGAGGCGGCGGTCGTCGCCGCGTTCGAGTCGGTCCTCGGCGTCGAGCGGGTCGGCTTGGACGACAACTTCTTCGAACTCGGCGGCACATCCATGATCGCGGTCCGGCTGGTCGCCCGGATCCGTGACCGGCTCGATGTCGCGATGCCGGTGCAGTGGATGTTCGGCGACCCGACGCCCGGCGCGCTCGCCCAGCGCATCACCACCGGGGACGCGGTCGACCCGGCCCTGCGGACCCTGGTCCCGTTGCGCCCGGGCGGCACCGGCCCCGCGCTGTTCTGCGTGCACCCGGCGATCGGCGTGGCCTGGTGCTACGCCGGTCTGCCCGGCCATCTCGATCCCGGCTTCCCGGTCTACGGCCTGCAATCGCCAGGCATCGCGGCCGAGCAACCCGATCGGCCGCTGCGGGACCGGGTCGTGCACTACGCCGACGAGATCCAGGCGATCCAGCCCGCCGGACCGTACCGGCTGCTCGGCTACTCCGCGGGCGGGCCGATCGCGCACGCCGTCGCGGTCGAACTCCAGCGCCGCGGCGCCGAGGTTGACGCGCTGGCCATCCTCGACGGCCGCGCCGATGTCGACCCGGCCGGAGCCGCCGAACTGCCATCGCCGGAGGTGCTGCTCGCCGAATTCGGCGGCCTCGACCCGGCGCTGCTCGACGGCGACCGGTCGGCCGAACACGCCGCCGAACTCTTGCGCGCCGGTGCCGCCGGCGCTGCTCCCGATCGAATCGCGCCGCCAGCGTCGTCGGCCGATTCCGCGGCGGACCGGTACACCGCCGCACCGCTGCCTGGCGTCGACAATGAGGTCGACGCCGGCCCCGGTAACCCGATGGCGGGTCTGCTCACCGCGACGGATCTGCGGCGGCTCTACGCCGACTACCAGCAGATCGTGCGCGAGGCGGCCGAGTACGAACCCGGGATCTTCGACGGTGACCTGCTGTTCTTCAGCAGCACCACCGCCCGCCCCGGCTACGAAGCCAACGCCGGCACCTGGCGCCCCTACGTCAGCGGCGAGATCATCGACAACCAGACCGGCCACGAACACAACCGGCTCACCGGCCCGGACGCGTTCGCCGTGATCGGCCCGATCCTGACCAGCTATCTGTGTGGTTAGGCCACCAGGTCGGCGTATTCGCGGTGCTCGGCGATGTACTTCTCGACATACCAGCAGGTCGGGATGATGTGGTAGCCGTTGGCGCGGGAATCGCGCAGGGCGAATTCGACGACCTCGGCGGCGACCCCACGGCCACGGAATTCGGGGAAGGTCATGGTGTGGTGGAAGTCGCGGACTTTCGGATCCTCGCGTTCGGCGTAGTCGGCGTAGCCGGCGAGGACGTCGTCGAGGTAGATCTCGAAACGAGTGTCGGCGACGTTGTGCTCGAGCCTGGTGGTCATACCGGATGCTAACCCGGCGGCCGGGCCCGATGTTCCACTAGAGGACCGCGCCGGGATTGAGGATGCCTTCCGGGTCGAGAGCGTCCTTGATGCGGCGGGTCAGCGCCATGACCTCGGGGCCGACCTGGTCGGGCAGCCACGCCTTCTTCAAGCGCCCGACGCCGTGCTCGCCGGTGATCGTGCCGCCGAGCGTGATGGCCAGATCCATGATCTCGCCGAACGCGCGGTGCGCGCGGGCGGTGTTGTCGGGGTCGGTGGGGTCGTGCACGATCAGCGGGTGGGTGTTGCCGTCGCCCGCGTGCGCGATCAGCGACACCAGCACGTCGTTGCGTTCCCCGATGGCGGTGATGCCGGTGATCAGGTCACCGAGCCGGGGCAGCGGGACGCCGACGTCCTCGAGCAGCAGCGGTCCGATCCGTTCCACCGCGGGAATCGCGAATCGCCGTGCGGCCGTGAAGGCTTCGCCCTCGTCGGGATCCTCGGTATCGAAAACCTCTGTCGCCCCTGCCTTCTCGCACAGCGACACCATCAGCTTCGCCTCGTGCGCGGCGAACTCGCCCGGCGCGTCCGAGCGGGCGACCAGCAGCGCGGCGGCGGTGCGGTCCAGCCCCATCCGCATCTCGTCCTCGACGGCGTTGATCGCCACCGTGTCCATGAATTCGAGCATGGCGGGACGCAAGGTCGAGGTGATGGCCAGGATCGCGTCGGTGGCCGCGGTGAGCGAGCCGAAACTCGCGACGACGGTCGCCTGCGGCGGCTGCGCGGGCAGCAGCCGCAGGGTGAGCTCGGTGATCACCCCGAGCGTGCCCTCGCTGCCGACGAACAGCTTGGTCAGCGAGAGCCCGGCCGAGTCCTTCAGCCGCGGCCCGCCGAGGCGCACCACGGTCCCGTCGGCGAGCACCACCTCCATGCCGAGTACGTAGTCGGTGGTGACGCCGTATTTCACACAGCACAGCCCGCCCGCGTTGGTCGCCGCGTTGCCGCCGATCGAGCACATCTCGAACGAGGACGGATCGGGCGGATACCACAGCCCCTCCGCCGCGACGGCCCGCTTGACCTCCGCGTTGAGCAGCCCCGGCTGCACCACGGCGGTCCGGGTGACCGCGTCGACACGGATCTCCCGCATCAGCTCGGTGCTCAGCACGATCCCGCCGTCCACCGCGGTCGCCCCGCCGGACAACCCCGACCCGGCGCCGCGCGGCACGACGGGCACCCGCCGGTCATGCGCCCACCGCAGCGTGGCGACCACATCCGCGGTACCGCGCGCCCGCACCACCGCGAGCGGCGTCCCCGCGTCGGGATCACGCGCCCAGTCCTGCCGGTACCCCGCCAGCAGATCGGGATCGATGACCACCGCCCCCTCGGACACCGCGGAAATCAACGCATCGAGGTCAACCCTGCTCTCGTCCACCTGTCAACGCTAACCCGCGCCACCCGCCTCGCGCGGGCACTCGCGGTGGTCGATTGTTCAGCACGCTCTGGTGGCGGCATCGGCCGGGAAGCGGCCGCCACCAGAGCGTGGTGATCATCTGACCAGTTTCGTGCCGGTGCGATGTGTTGCCGACCGAGTGAATTTCCGCATGACTGTGATCCCGTGCGTTCGGTTGGTGTATACGGCGTCCAACCCGTCACAATGTCCCATAACGGGTGTGGTCGACAGCGATTCGCCCGGCGCGTTTCGAATTCCGCTCTACGGTGCGCCCGCTCGCGCATCGCATCAATCGACGCACCGCGTCGCACCGTATTTCGCCGGGAGGGCCGGAAGATGAAGGAACCGCAGGACCGCGGCGCATTGGTCGGCGCACTGCTGGCCGCCGAGTTCGCCGACGCGGGGATCGATCCCGACGCGATGCACCGGGTCCACGCAGGCGTGCACGAGGAATGGCTGTCGGCGCTGGAAGCGACCGGGATGTTCGGTATTCGCGCGCTGGCCGAGATCGCCGCCGAGTGGGCCGCCGACCCGTGCCTGCTGCGCGACGCCCTCCTGACCGAGGCGGACGAGTTCACCCACCGCCGCTGCCTGGCCACGTGGACCACGCTCGACCGCGGTCCGGCCGAGCCCGTCGCCGCGCAGGCTGTCGCCCTGCCGCACTGAACCGGCCGACTCGCCCGTTTGCCCTGTGCTCACCTCGGCGTCATCTCGCGCTGGCAGGCTGGCCCCGTGGAGCAGCACGCGAGTGTCACCGACTCGATGGCCGACCGGTTCACCCGCTGGTGCGAGGCCGTCGTGGCCCGGCTGCCGTTCGGGCTGAACCGGTATGTGCCCGCGACCTTCCTCGGCTTCGCGCTGATCAACAGCTTCACCTTCGGCGTCGACCTGCTGTTGCTGACGCTGCTGCACGAGGGCCTCGACCTGCCCGTCTGGCTGTCGATCAGCCTGGCCTACATCGTCGCGTTCGGCCTGGCCTTCCTGCTCAACCGCACCTTCAACTTCCACTCGCACGCCCCGATGGGCAAGCAGGCCGCGGTGTACGCGGTCGTGGTGTTGGTCAACTACGTCGCGTTCATCCTCGGCGTCGGCTCCGGGCTGACCGCGCTCGGCGTGGAATACCACGTGGCGCGGCTACTCGCGGGCGCCTGCGAAGCGGTGTACATGTACTGCGCGATGCGCTGGATCGTGTTCCGGCGCAAGCGATCAGCGGATCCGGTCGGCGCCGGTCGATGACCGGCCGCGCAGCACCTCGGTCCGATCGCCGTCCACCAGGACGACATCGTCGTCGGTGAGCGCCCAGTGCGCGACACCCTCGGCCCGGCAGCGCGCCAGCATCTTCACCGCCTCGCCGTCCGGATCGGTGGGCGAGTCGAGATGCACGACCAGCCGCCGATCCACCAATCCCAGTCCGTCCCATCGTGGTTCGGTGCCGGTGGCGGGCAGCACCTCGGCCGGATCGTCCATCGTCTCCAGCCCGTGCAGATCGGGTCCGAGCAGACAGGCGCCCGCGCTGTAGCCCGCGTAGACCAGCGCGTCCTCGCGCAGCAGCGCGGGCAACACGGAATCGGCTCCGCTGCGGGCGAATTGGGCCCGAAGCACGAAGGTGTTCCCGCCGCGCACCCACACCATGTCGAACTCGCGCAAACGCCGCTCGAGCTGCCCCGGCTGCCCGGCATAGTCGCGCAGGTCGACCACCTCGGGCGAATAACCCTGCTGCCGTAGCGGATTCACATCACTGGTGACCGCCGAGGACCAGGCGTCGGGCCACGCGTCGAAGGCATTCGGGATCACCGCAACCCGGCCGGGTGTGCCGGCGAGCCCGGCGAGCCGGTCGGCGAAGGCGCCGAACCGGTAGGACGCCAGGAACAGCCGCATCAGATGGTGAAGGCCAGGTTCTGCACCAGTCGCTCGCCGAGGGCCGTGTCGCCCGAGACGCTGACCGCGTCCCGATGCTCGGCGGCGGTGGTCCGCCCGCCACGCAACCGCGCGAACAACCCGGAATCCATGCTGATCACGGCGGTCGGTTCACCCTCGGCCACGTCGAGCACCGCGCCGCGCCCGTCGACCACCGCGAGGTGGATCTGCCGGGTGACCGGACCGCTGAGGTCGATGGTGATCCGCGAACCGTCCGGCGCCTTCGCGCCCTTCACCACGGCCCGGCCCAGACCGAGGGTGAGTTCGGTGAACGCGGTCTCCGCGCGCGCACCGCCTTCGGCCACCGTGCGGCCGATCCCGTCGGCCAGGTCGAGCTCGTGCATCCAGCAGTCGAACAGCCGCACCCGCATGAACCGCCCGTAGGGAACCTGCCCGACCGGCGAGACTGTCGGCGCCTGCCAGGCCTGCCCGTCCATCGCGGCCAGTGCGGCGCGCCTGCGGTCGGTCACCTCGTCGAACAGGGCGAGCAGGCGCTTGCCGGAGAGCGGACGCAACCGGTCGACCCAGATCTCGTTGAGCACAGCGACCTCGTTGCGCACATGCGGCAGCGTCCGCACGTCGGTCTTGGGGCGCAACGGGTCATGCGGCGGCGGGGTGTCGCCGAGCAGCCACGACTCGGTGCCGATCACGTGCGCGACCACGTCGAACAATGTCCAGCCGGGCAGTGGGGACGGCTTGCGCCACGCCTTCTCGTCGAGGTCGGCGACCAGGATCCCGATGGCCTCCCACTGCTGGGAGAGCAGGTCGGTGAGCTGCTCGCGATCGGGCGTGCGGTCGGTCATCCCTGTGCTCCTTCTGCTTCGCTCTGGTCGAGCGCGGTGATGCCGGCACGGATCGCCGCTGCGGTCGCATTCGGCTCGTGCGGCCTGCGCAGCAGAAAGCCCTTGGCGAAACTGAGTTTGTCACCGTGCTTGCGCGGCACCACGTGCAGGTGGACATGGCCGACGGTCTGGAAGGCCGCTGTGCCGTCGTTGAGGACGAGATTGGCGCCGTCGCTGGCCAAGCCGCTGCGGCGCAGGGCGCGCGCGAGCCGGTGACCGGTGCGGAAGATCGTCGCACCGAGCTCGGGATCGAGATCGTCGAGTTCGGTGGCGTGCTGTTTGGGAACGACCAGCGTGTGCCCGCGGGTGATCGGCCGGATGTCGAGGAACGCGCACACCGCGTCGTCCTCGTAGACCTTGGTCGCCGGTGCGGCACCCGCCACGATCGAGCAGAAGACGCAGTCGTTCACAACATCGACCCTACGGTGTGGCCTAGGTCGCGCAACAGCCCGAACCGCGCACCGGCATGACACGCGTCACGTTCGCCGCGCGAGCCGGTCATTCGACCAGGATTCGGACGTCCAGGTAAGTACCCCACTCGCATGTGCGGTCTTGTCCGGCCCTACCTGCGGCGACGAATCTGATCGTGGACGCGAGCTCGCGTCCGCCGAGCGGAAAGGTCGTCAACTTGGTGAAACGGGTCGGCTCTGTCCGATTTCCCAGTGGACGGTCCAGCTCTCCGATGTGACGGGCATCTCCGCTAGGCTCACCGCGAGCCGAGTACAGTTGCGAGGATTTCAGCCGATCTTACTCGTAGGTAACTTCGGCTGACCCGCTGTTCCCAGGCTCGAAGCCAGCACGAAAAGGAAATCTGACTAGTGGAGACAACGCAAAACGTGGGCGAGGGTTCGCCGCGCGGCGCGCGTGTCGGAGTCGTTCGCGAGTCCGGCGCGGGTGAGCGGCGGGTCGCCTTGGTGCCCAAGATCATCCCCGCCCTGTCCAAGCAGGGTGTCGAGGTGGTCGTGGAAGCCGGTGCCGGCCTCGGCGCGCTCATCCCCGACGCGGCCTATGTCGAGGCGGGCGCGACCATCGGTGATCCGTGGTCGGCCGATGTCGTGGTCAAGGTGGCCCCGCCCAGTGATGCCGAGGTGGGCAAGCTGTCCTCCGGGCAGACCCTGATCGGGTTCCTCGCCCCCCGCAACGCCGAGAACCAGATCGGGGCTTTGCGCTCCGCCGGTGTGCAGGCGTTCGCGGTGGAGGCGATCCCGCGTATCTCGCGCGCGCAGGTGATGGACGCGCTGTCGTCGCAGGCGAATGTCGCCGGGTACAAGGCCGTGCTGCTCGCCGCGTCGGAGTCGACCCGCTTCTTCCCGATGCTGACCACCGCCGCTGGCACCGTGAAGCCGGCCACCGTGCTGGTGCTCGGTGTCGGTGTCGCCGGTCTGCAGGCACTGGCCACGGCCAAGCGTCTTGGTGGCCGCACCACCGGTTACGACGTGCGCCCCGAGGTCGCCGATCAGGTGCGCTCGGTCGGCGCCCAGTGGCTCGATCTCGGCATCGACGCCGCCGGTGAGGGCGGCTACGCCCGCGAGCTCACCGAGGACGAGAAGGCCCAGCAGCAGCAGGCCCTCGAAGACGCCATCAAGGGTTTCGACGTGGTGATCACCACCGCGCTGGTGCCGGGTCGTCCCGCGCCGCGCCTGGTCACCGCCGCCGCCGTCGAGGGCATGAAGCCCGGCAGCGTGATCGTCGACCTGGCCGGTGAGACCGGCGGCAACTGCGAGCTCACCGAGCCCGGTGAGGTCGTGGTCAAGCACGAGGTGACCATCGCCTCGCCGTTGAACCTGCCCGCGACCATGCCCGAGCACGCCAGCGAGTTGTATTCCAAGAACATCGCGGCCCTGCTGGAGCTGATGCTGGTCGACGGCAAGCTCGCGCCCGATTTCGAGGATCAGGTGCTGGCCGATTCCTGTGTGACCCGTGAGGTGGAAGCCTGATGTACACCGAACTTCTCGCGAACATCGCGATCCTGGTCCTGTCCGGGTTCGTCGGATTCGCGGTCATCTCCAAGGTCCCCAACACCCTGCACACCCCGCTGATGTCGGGCACCAACGCCATCCACGGCATCGTCGTGCTCGGCGCGCTGGTGACGCTGGGCAATGTGAAGGACCCGTCCCTGCTGGTGCAGGTGATCCTGTTCGTCGCGGTGGTGTTCGGAACGCTGAACGTCATCGGTGGTTTCGTGGTCACCGACCGCATGCTCGGCATGTTCAAGGGCAAGAAGAAGGCGGCCGAGTGATGCACGCAGTCGACAACATGACCTACCTGGTCAACGGCCTCTACATCGTGGCCTTCTCCATGTTCATCTACGGCCTGATGGGCTTGACCGGCCCCAAGACCGCCGTGCGTGGCAACCAGATCGCCGCGGTCGGCATGGGTATCGCCGTGATCGCCACGCTGATCTCGGTGCGCCACGCGGACATGATCAACTGGATCCTGATCGGCGCGGGCCTGGTCGTCGGTGTGGCACTGGGTGTTCCGCCCGCCGTGCGCACCAAGATGACCGAGATGCCGCAGCTGGTCGCCGCGTTCAACGGTGTCGGTGGTGGCACCGTGGCATTGATCGCGTGGGCGGAGTTCATCGACAGCTCCGGCTTCTCGGCGCTGCACGACGAACCCACCATTCACATCATCATCGGTTCGCTGTTCGCTGCGGTGATCGGTTCCGTCTCGTTCTGGGGCTCGATCATCGCCTTCGCCAAGCTGCAGGAAATCCTGTCCGGCAAGCCGATCGGCATCGGTCGCCTGCAACAGCCGCTGAACCTGCTGCTGCTCGCCGGCGCGATCATCTGCGCCGTGGTGATCGGCCTGGGCGCCGACAACGGTGGCGTCTCGCAGCTGTGGATGATCGGTCTGCTCGTCCTGGCCGGCATCCTCGGCCTGATGGTCGTGCTGCCCATCGGCGGCGCCGACATGCCCGTCGTCATCTCGCTGCTCAACGCGCTGACCGGTCTGTCGGCCGCGGCCGCGGGCCTGGCGCTGAACAACACCGCGATGATCGTCGCGGGCATGATCGTCGGCGCGTCCGGCACCATCTTGACCAACCTGATGGCCAAGGCCATGAACCGCTCCATCCCGGCCATCGTCGCCGGTGGATTCGGTGGCGGCGGTGGCGCGGCCGGTGGCGGCGCCGGTGGCGAGAACAAGCAAGCCAAAGCGACCTCGGCCGCTGACGCCGCGATCCAGATGGCCTACGCCAACCAGGTCATCGTGGTCCCCGGCTACGGTATGGCCGTGGCTCAGGCCCAGCACGCGGTCAAGGAAATGGCGTCGCTGCTCGAGGGCAAGGGTGTCGAGGTCAAATACGCGATCCACCCGGTCGCAGGCCGCATGCCCGGTCACATGAACGTGCTGCTGGCCGAGGCCGAGGTCTCCTACGACGCCATGAAGGAAATGGACGACATCAACGGCGAATTCGGCCGCACCGATGTGGTCCTGGTCATCGGCGCCAACGACGTCACCAACCCGGCCGCCCGCGACGACAAGACCAGCCCGATCTACGGTATGCCGGTCCTCAACGTCGACCAGGCCCAAAGCGTCATCGTGCTGAAGCGGTCGATGAACTCCGGCTTCGCCGGTATCGACAACCCGCTGTTCTACGCCGACCACACCTCCATGCTGTTCGGCGACGCCAAGAAGTCCGTCGGCGCTGTCACCGAGGAACTGAAGGCACTGTAAGCCGCACGCACCAGGGGCCCTTGCCGTTCATCGCGAACGGCAAGGGCCCCTCGCGTTGCCGGTTCAGAACGGCTGGTTGTACTTGCGGGTGCCGGGGAGGTCCAGATAGGGGCACTCGGCGGAGCCGGTGCGCAGGGTCGCGGTGTCGTCGTCGGGGGAGATCCACTGGAGCTTGCCGCTGTCCAGCCAGGGCAGCAGGTCGAAGTCCATGCGGTTCGAGCCCCAGTCGTCGTCCCAGGCGGCGTACCTGCCCGGGGCCTGCTTGACGTCGTAATGGTCACTGCCCCAGACCGGTTCGAGCGCGATGCCGCGCGGCCGGTGGACAGAGCAGTGGTAGGTGATCGGCCAGCCGGTGTGCGGGCCGACGCGCACCTGGGTGATGACGGCACGGATGTCGGGATGACTGAGGACCTGGGGGAACACGTAGGGCACGTCGGGGCCCACGTGGCGATCGAACGGCGCGGGCGCGGGCGGACCGTCGAGCCGCATCGCACCGGCCATCAACAACCAGGTGTGCGGGACCGGGTCCAACCGGCGAACCGGGTTGGACGACATCCAGAACCACCCGTCGACGTCGACGATGTCGAGTGGCCAGTACACCAGCCGACCGGTGAACGGGCACCGCGAGACCACGATGTCCGGCAGCAGTTCCCTGTACCGATCGTGCAGCGCCGTGAAACGTTCGAAGGCGGCCCAGCCCTCCTCGGTGACGCCCAGCTGCTTGTAGCGCGCGGTGAAGTGATTGCCTTCCGCGATCAGGGCCGCTCGCTCCGCGCGGAACGGCTCCACCTCGACCAGCTTGCGCACCGATGACCCCCACTTCCCCGCGACTGTCGCAGAATCGACTGTGCCACAGCCGGAAGCCTCCGCAAACCGTCAGCCGGTGCGTGGCCGCGCGTTCCCCGCGGTGCCGCCGAAACGCGATCACCCCGCCCGCCGATTTCCGGCGAACGGGGTGATGGTGGTGCGTGCCTAGGTCACTTGAAGCGCTGCGCCAGCAGGTCGAGGGTCGCCATGGCTTCCCGGTAGTCCGGGCGCTTGGCAGTCGCGGGCAGCTCGTAGAGCTGGCCCTTCTGGAAGGCAGGCAGCATGGCCATGGCCGGATCCTGCTTCAGCTGGGCGATGTCGCGGCCGCCGTCGAGCTTGATCACGAACAGGACCGGAGCGTCGACGACGGTGCTCACCAGTTCGGGGCTGAAGGTCACCCAGTCGCCTGCCGCGGCCCGGGGCGGGTTGCCCGCCTTCGCTTCGATCTTGTCGTCGATGGTGATGCCGACGTCGGTGAGCAGGGTGGCCAGCGGGGTGTTCGGGGCGAGCAGGATGGGCTTGCTGTCCGCCTGCGACTGCCACACGGCCGCCGCGCCCTGCGGCAGCTTCAGCCCGGATTTCACCTTCGCCACCTTGTCGGTGTACGCGGTGATCATGCCGTCCACCTTCTCGGGACGGTTCACGTAGTTGGCCACCGCCTTCAACTGGTCCTGCCAGTTGGCGAGGTCGGACGCCACCAGCGCGGTGGGGGCGACGGCGGCGAGCTTGTCGTAGTTCTTGATCGTCTGCTGTCCAGGCCAGCCAGGTCCGCCGCCGATGATCAGGTCCGGCTTCTGCGCGGCGATGAACTCCAGGTTCAGGTCGTCACCGGAGGGCACCGCGACGGTGCCCTGCTCCTTGGCGTCCGCGGCCCAGGAGGCGGGGAACTCACCGGGCGCGAGCGTGACGCCGAGGATGCGCGGATCGGCGGCCTTCACCTTGGCGTCCAGGTCGAACAGGTAGCCGGCGAGAGCGCCGTTGAGGACCACGATGCGCTGCGGGGCGGAGGGTACGGTGACCGGGCCCTTGGCGGTTTCCACCTGGCGGGTGCCGGTGTCGGCAGGCTCGTCGGAGGTGGAGGTGCCGCAGCCCACTGCCGTCGCGGTCACCGCGACGATCAGGAGTGCGACGGCGGCACGCATGCGTGCCGTCATTCGGTGCGCTGACATGGGAGTGGTTTCCTTCTTTCTATCCAGGTGGAAGTTCAGGTGCGGATCGCGGGGTCCGCGTCGAGCAACGCGGCGACCTCGATCCAGCCGGTCGGCATCGCGATGTCGTTGTGGGTGTAGGGAAGTCGCCGGACCACCAGCTGTGCGCCCGCGGCCTGCCAGCCGGTCAGCTGCGCGTGCACGCGTTCGGGTTCGAGGCCGTTGTCCGCGCAGTACAGGGCCATCGGGCCGCTGTAGCTGGGTGACTCGGACCGGGTGACCATGCGCAGCAGCTCGGTCGCGGCATTGCGTACCACCGCGGCCAATTCCGGTGCGTACTCGGCGATCTCGGGTAGCAGCGCGTCCATGCCGGAGGGGTCGGCCAGGGTCGCGGCGGCCCGATCGGTCAGGTTCGACAGCGGGTGCGAGTCGAGCAGCCCCACATAGCCGACCTGCTCGCCCTCGGCTTCCAGGATGGCGGCCATCGCGTGGGCGAGATTGCCGCCCAGCGAGTAACCGAGCAGGTGGTACGGGCCCTGCGGCTGGATGCGGCGGACGGCGTCCAGGTAGAACCGGGCCAGATCGTCGAGCGTGCGCGTCTGCTTGTCCGGCTCGGTGAGCTGGGGCATCTGCAGGCCGATGATCGGCCGATCGGCGCGCAGCAGCCGGGCCAGCGGCGCGTATTTCCATGCGGTGCCGCCGATCTGGTGGATGCAGAACAGCGGTGGGACCGATCCCTCGGCGCGCAGCTCCAGCACCGGATCGAGGCGGCGGCCCAGACTGGCGAGACCGCCCACCGGTCGAGGCGCGCTGGGATCGACCGCGCCGATGCGTGCAGCGAGCGTGCGCGGCGTGGTCGCGGAGAAGACATCGTCGAGGACCACCGGCAGGTCGACGCGGGTCAGGCGGCCGACCAGTCGCACCGCGAGCAGCGAGTGCCCGCCCTTGTCGAAGAAGTCGTCGTCCGCGCCGATGTCATCGAGTGACAGGACCGCGATCATGGCCTGGCGGATCGTGTCGAGCAGGCCGGATGCCGTCTCCTGCGCGAGAGCTCCCACCGGCGCACTCGGCGCCTCCGTCGTCCCGGTCGATGTCCGTGCGGGATCGGCGACCCTCGCGGATTCCGGCGCGGGCAGCTCCTGGCGGGCGATCTTCTCGGTCGCGGTGCGTGGAATGTGATCCAGCTCGACGAACGCGGAGGGAATCATGTACGCGGGCAACGCTGTTCGCAGCTGCTCGCGCACCGCGCCGGTGTCGAGGACGATTCCGGACTTGGCGATCAGATAGGCGACCAGGCGCTGATCACCCGGTGTGTCCTCGCGCAGCAGCACCACCGCGTGGGCCACTCCGGCACACGTGAGCAGGGCCGATTCGATATCGCCCAGTTCGATGCGCTGGCCGCGCAGCTTCACCTGGCTGTCGGTGCGGCCGACGTACTCGAGCTCACCGTGCGGATTCAGTTTCACCAGATCGCCGGTGCGGTACATCCTTTCGCCGTTCGCGAACGGGTCGGCCACGAAGGCGGCGGCGCTCAGATCGGGACGGGCCAGATAGCCGCGCGCCAGCCGGACACCGGTCATGTACAGCTCGCCGATGGTTCCCTCGGCGACCGGCCGCAGCTGGTCGTCGAGGATGCGGACGGCATCGGCGGGTGCGCCGACCGGCACCGACGCGATGTCGGCATCGACGGTCTCGTGGAAGGTGAAGCCGATCGCGGCCTCGGTGGGACCGTAGAAGTTGTAGACGGCGGTCCCGGTCAGCGCTCGCATACGGTGTGCCGTCGCGGGCGGCAGCACCTCACCGCCGGTGAGGACACAGCGCAGATCCGCGCACCCCGACAGGTCGGCCTCTTCGGCGAGCACGGTCAGCATGGATGTGGTCATCCACATCGCGGTCACCCGCTCCGTGCTCATGAGCTGAGCCTGATAGTAGGGATCGCGGTGACCGCCCGGCCGGGTCAGCACGATCCGGGCGCCGACATGCAGCGGCAGGAACATCTCCATGAGCGAGGCGTCGAAGATCGGCGGGGTGCGGTAGAGCATCGTGTCGCCCGGTCCGAACCGGCGTTCGCGTTGCAGCCATTCGAAGGTGGAGATGATCGAGGCGTGCGACAGGGTGACGCCCTTGGGCACACCGGTGGAGCCGGAGGTGAACAGCAGGCACGCGGTGTTGGCGGGGCGCAGCGGCGCGAGCCGGTCGGCATCGGTGAGCTCCGCATCGGCGAATCCGCTGGTGTCCGCGTCGTCCAGCGAGTGCAGAACCAGGGCGGGAGCGGCGGTGTCGAGAATCTTCTCGACGCGCTGTGCGGGCTGCTCCGGGTCAACCGGAAGGTACACGCCACCGGCCCGGCAGATGGCGTGCGCCGTGACGACCGAATCGATGGTGCGTGGCATGGCGACGGCCACCACGGTTTCGGCCCCGACGCCGCGCGAGATGAGCCATCGGGCCAGGCGATTCGCCCTGGCATCGAATTCCCGGAAGTCGATCGTGACGCCATCGGCCGTGATAGCCGGTGCCGTCGGGTCGACGGGGGTGCCCCACTCGGCCAGGGTCACACCGCGCGGGTCCGGCTGTGCCGTGGTCGGCGCGGACTTGACGATCGGCGCGACGGTCGCCGCGGCAGTGGACGGCGCGAGCGGCGCGAGGAAGGCCTCGGGGTGGACTTCTGCCGTGCCGGTGACGGCCGCCAGGATCGCGCCGATTCGATCGGAGATCCGGGCGAGCGTGGCGTCGTGGACGGCGGCGCGGTCGTACCAGATCACCAGTTCCAGCCGGTCGCCCGGCGGGGCGATCAACGTCATCGGATAGTGCGTGTTGCCGTGGTTGTGGAACTCGCCGCGGCGCAGCTCGTGCGATTCCGGCTGCCCGGCACCGGAATTCGGGAAGTTCTCGAAGGCGACCAGGGTGTCGAAGAGGGTACCGATCCCCGCGGTCCGTTCGATCTCCGCGAGTCCCGCGTAGTCGAACTCCTGCATGGCGAACTGGTTTTCCTGCAGGTCCGCCCACTGTGCGAGCAGCGCGCGATCAGGGTCGAAGGCGCAACGCACCGGCACGGTGTTGGCGAACAGGCCGACCATGCCCGCCACGCCCGGCAGTTCGGCGGGCCTGCCGGAGACGGTCGCGCCGAACACGACGTCGGTGCGTCCGGTGAGCGCCGCGAGCACCAGCGCCCAGGTGCCCTGCACCAGGGTGTTCATCGTCAGGCCGCGACGGCGGCCGAGCTCGGTCAGCGCCGTGGACAGCGATTCCGGCAGCGGAACCTGCCATTGCCGGAACTCACGCTCGCGGAAAGTGCTGGTGCGCACCAGCGTCGGCTCGGCGAATCCGGCCAGTCGCCGTGACCAGGCAGCGCGGACGGCCGCGCGATCACGGGTGCCGATCCAGGCCAGATAGTCGCTGTAGGAGGCGGGCGAGGGCAGTTCGTCGCCGTGGTAGGCGGACAGTACTTCGCGCAACACGATCGGGGTCGACCAGCCGTCGATCACCAGGTGATGGGTATTGAGCACGAGACGGTGCGCGTCACCCGGCATGCGAATCAGGGTGGCGCGCAACATCGGTGACCGATCCACCGCGAATCGGTGCCGGGTGGCTTCGGTCTCCAGCCGGTCGGCGGCCGCTTGCGCGGCGCGCAGCGGCAACCCGGACAGATCGACCTCACGCCACGGCATACCGACTGCCCGGGGGACCGCCTGCACCGGCTGATCCAGACCCTCGTAGTGGAACGCCGCGGCCATGGTCGGGTGCCTGCCGACGACGGTGTCGAAAGCCGCCGACAACCGTGGACCGTCCAGTGGCCCGTGCAGGTCGACGCGGGCACTCAGGGTGTAGACATCGTCTGCGCCGTCGCGAATCGCGTGGAACAGCAGCCCCTCCTGCAGGGGCGACAGCGGCAGCAGTTCGGCCAGCGGCCCGTGCGCGGCTTCCAGCGCGTCGATGGTCTCCTGGGCGACGGAGATGCCGGGGGCGTCCGACGGCGTGAGCCCACCGGGGAACAGCATCGCGTGCGCGGCGAACGCCTCCAGCGCGAATTCGAAGTGCCGCTGGATGTCCGCGACCTGGTCCGCACCGAGAATCCGGCTCGCCGCGGTCCACTCCATGGCGAGCCGGGGAGCACCCGGTTGCCCGGTGGTGGGTTCGTGCACGAAGACGTTGAGCGCGAGCACTTCCGTGAGCGCCTTTTCCGGCGGTTCCGTCACCGCGAACGGGTCGTGTTCGGGCAGGCTCCAGCCGAGGGCCCCGCCGCCACCGAAGCGGCCGAGGTAGTTGAGCAGCACCTCGGGTGCGCGCCGCCCGGTGAATCGCGGCGCGGTCTCCGGATCGAGCCTGCGCAGCACGCCGTACCCGACGCCGTTGCCGGGCACGGCCCGCTTGGCCTCCTTGACCGCCCGCAACAGCCGACCGGCCGCCGCGCCACCGGCCAAACCGTCGGCGAGCCCGTCCGGGTCGTCGATTCCGGTCGCGGGTGTCCACACCGGGAACTCGCTGGTGAACCAGCCGATGGTCCCTGCGAAATCGGTGTCGGCGCGCAGCGCTTCGCGTCCGTGCCCCTCGACGGTGACGGGCCTGCCCGGTTCGAGCGCCTCGCCGCGCTCGTGCCGCCAGGCGTTGAGAGCCAGCATGAGAGCCGCGAGCAGGACGTCGTCGGTCTTGGCCCGATAGGCCGCGGGCAGCGTCGTCAGCAGCGCTTCGGAAATTTCCGGCGCCGCGAAAGTCCTGGTCTGCTCGGCACTCCCGACGAGATCCACGGCATGGTCGAGCGCCCGATCCCCGAGTGTCGCGACAGCGCCGTCCCCGAGGGCGCGCTCCCAGTGCGCCAGCTCCGGGCGATGATCGCCCGCCGCGCCGGACTCGGCGAGCAGGGTGGCGTATCGCCGCCACGAACTACCCTTCGCGGACAGCTGCGCTGGGCGCCCGTCCCGTCCCGCCGCACATGCCTCATACAGCTCGGGCACCAGGATCCGCCACGAAACGCCGTCCACGACCAGGTGATTGGCTACCAGGACCAGACGGTCGGCCGCCCCTGGCGCGGTGCGCACCAACGCGGCGCGAATCTCGACACCCGCGGCCGGATCCAATTCCGCCGCCAGCCCGGATGCCACCGACCCGATCAGCGCGTCCACGTTCTCGGCCGATTCGTCGAACGAGAGCTCCCGGACCAGGTCCGACGCGCGCACCGTGCCGACGCCCGCGACCACAAGCCGGGGACCGGTGTCCGCATCGTCGAGGATCAGGCGCAGGGCGTCGTGGCGGTCGAGCAGCGTTTGCAGGCCGGTGGTCAGGTGGTCGAGGGTGAGGTCCTCGTGCAGGGTCAGGGCGGTCCACTGGGCGTATCCGGCGACGGCCTCGCGGCTCGGGTTCGCCGCGAGGAGGGCGCCGACCATGGGCGGGATCGGGACCTGGCCGGTCGCCTCGTCCGGGGCCGGGGTGCCGGCCTGCTGGTCGGTCACCTGGGCCGCGGCGGCGATCGTCGCCAGATCGCGCTGAGCCAGCAGTGTTTTCGGCTGGACCTCCCAGCCCAGCGCGCGCAGGCGGCTGCTCACACCGATGGCGGTGATGCTGTCGCCGCCGAGTCCGAAGAAGTCGTCGGTGGCGTTGACCTGTGGCACGCCGAGGACTTCGGCGACCACACCGCAGAGGGCGCGTTCCTGCTCGGTACGGGGTGGGCGGCCGGTCGAGGTCAGCTGGGGTGCGGGCAGGGCCGCGCGATCGAGCTTGCCGTTGACGGTGGTGGGCAGGGCGTCGAGCACCACGAGTGCCGAGGGCACCAGGTGGTCGGGTACCAGGGTGGTCAGCCGGTGACGCAGCTGGTCGGCGTCGAGGGTGCGGCCCGCCTCGGGGACCAGATAGCCCACCAAGCGGGTGCTGTCGCCGGACTTGCGGATGGTGGCGGCCGCGGCGGCCACGCCGGGCAGTGCGCCGAGCGACGCTTCGACCTCGCCCAGTTCGACGCGATAGCCGCGCACCTTGATCTGCGCGTCGGCGCGTCCGAGGTAGTCGTAGCCGTGGCCGGGTAGCCAGCGCGCGCGGTCGCCGGTGCGGTACATGCGCTCGCCCGCCGCGAACGGATCGGCGACGAATCGCTCGGCCGTCACGGCGACGCGTCCGAGGTAGCCGCGCGCCAATTGCGGTCCGGCCAAGTACAGTTCGCCGATCTCGCCATCCGGGACCAGTTGCAGCGCGCCGTCGAGCAGATAGGCGCGGGTGCCGTCGAGCGGACCGCCCACATGCGGTTGCGCGCCGGTGACCGGCGCACTGAGCGCGTCGACGGTCGCCTCCGTCGGGCCGTACATGTTGCGGGCGGCCACCTTCGACGCGACGATGACCGACCACAGGGCGGGCGGGGTCGCCTCGCCGCCGAGCAGCAGCAGCTCGGGACGGTGCGCGCTGCCGAGCAGCCCGTTGTCGATCAGGGCGGTCGCCATCGACGGGGTGGTGTCGACGACATCGATGCGATCGGCGCCGAATGCGGCGATCTGCGCGGCCGCGTCCTTCTGGATGTCGGTGTCGTACAGATGGATCCGGTGCCCACACCACAGCCACATCAGCTGATCCAGCGCCGCGTCGAAGGCGAAGGAATAGGTGTGCGCGACGTGCAGCTGCCGCCCGCCCGCGCGCTCGGCGGTCTCGGCGTAGACGGTCGATCGGTGGTGGTGCAGCAGCTGGGCCATCGCACCGCAGGAGATCTGCACGCCCTTGGGCTTTCCGGTGGATCCCGAGGTGTACACGACGTAGGCCAGATGCGCGGCCGAGCGCGGCGCGGCGAGTTCGGCGGCGGTCAGCGGGCCGCTCGCGAAGCCCGCGATGGCTTCCCGAATCGCGCTGTCCGACAGCCGGATCAACGCACCCGAGCCGTGCGCGCGCTTCGCGTCACCGGTCGGGACCGGCGCCGCCGGCCGATCGGCGGACATCGCGTCCGCAGGCTCGCCGGTGATCGGGATCAGCGCCTCGGAGCGTCCGGCGAACACCGTCTCGGCGACCGTGTCGTCGGTGAGGATCAGCACCGGTGCGGCGTCGTCGACGATGTCGGCGAGGCGCTGGGCGGGATGCCCGATATCGAGGATCAGATACGCCGCGCCCGCGTGCCGCACCGCCAGCAGGGCGACCACCAGATCCACGGTGCGCGGCAGGGCGATGCCGACGATGTCCTCGGGGCCGACACCCCGGCCGCGCAGGTACCGCGCCAACCGGTGCGCCTGGGCACCCAGGTCGGCAGCGGTGAGCCGGTGGGCACTGTCGACGAGCACGATGTCGTCCGGTCGCGCCGCGACCATGCGGTCGAAGACCTCGACCGCGTCCTCGGGGTGACCGGGCAGGGCGGCGCCGTCGCGATCTGCGCCGATCTCGTTCTGGTACAGGGTGATCGCGCCGATCGGCTTGTCCGCCGTGTCGACCAGTTCGGTGATCAGCGCGACCAGCGCGTCCATCCGCCGTCGTGCCGTCGCGGCGTCCAGCGATCGGGCGTCGACCTCGAATCCGAGCTGGATCCGGTCCTCCGACAGCGGGGTGACGGTCAGGCCGAGGTCCTCCGGCGGGCCACCGGCGACATTGCGCAGCGTGCCGGTGGCACCGTCGAAATCGAGGGCGAAGTCGAAGGCCTTGAGGTTGATGCCGATGCCGTGCAGCAGCGCTCCGGTCTGCGCGCCGCCGAATTCGCGGGCCAGGTCCTCACCGCGGAATCGCTGGTGGGCGCGCACCTCCCGCAGCGCGTCGGCCACCCGCTTGCCGAGCTCGCCGAGGCGATCGGCGCTGGAGACCGAAATCCGCAGCGGCAGTACGTTGACCGCCATGGACGGGGTGGTGAGGGCGGTCTTGCCGACGCGCGCCATCACCGGCAGCGCGATGACCACATCGGTCTCGCCGAGCAACCGGTGCACGAATCCCACGTATCCGGCGACGAGCACATCGGCCCAGGTGATGCCTGCCGTCGTGGCCGCCGCCTTGACGCGTGCCACCAGCTCGGCGTCGAGGACGGCGCGCGCCTCGTGGGTCTGCTCGACCACGCCCTCGGGTGCGCGGCCGCGACCGTCCAGCGGTGGCAGCGGAGTGAGCCGGTCGCGCCAGTAGTCGCGGTCGTGCTGATGTGCCTGGCTCGCACGGTATTCCAGATCTTCGGCCACGAGTGTCTCGATCGAGCCCCACCGCAGGCGCGGCACGTCACCGCCGCGGCGCAGCGCGGTGTAGTGGGCCGCGACCCGGCGCGACACCATGGCCGCGCTGTAGCCGTCGATGATCAGGTGGTGGTAGAGCTGGATGCACCACACGTCGTTGTCGGTGAGGCGCAGCAGTGTGTAGGTGTAGAGCTGCCGGTCGACCATGGCCCGGCAGTAGGTGGCGGAGCGTTCCCGCTCGGCCGCGACCAGCCGGTGCGCGGCCGCGACCGGATCGGCTTCGCCGCGCAGATCGACCAGCGGCCGCAGTTCGGGTTCCACATCGGTGATCCGCTGGCGCGGGCCGTCGGGTGTCTCGGCGAATCGCAGTCGCATCGTGTCGGTTTCGGCGATGGTGCGGCGAATCGCGGTGTCCAGCAGCGCCACATCGATGGCGTCGGTCCCGGCGATCTCGAGGACCTCGCCGACCATGTAGCTGAGCGAGTCGGGGTCGAGGCGCTGGGCGTTCCAGATGCCCAGTTGTGCTCCGGTGAGCGGTAATCCGGGATAGTCGGCGCTTACGTCGTCCCGATCCACCGAGCTCACAGCAACTCCTTCGTCAACATTCTCGACCCCCGCTCGTACCGCCGGGCTCGGTGCGAGCACGGCAGGACGCGGGCGGAGGGTAGGTTAGCCTAAGTTTGTTTTGAAATGCGGATTGTGGCCCGCGTCACCGGATCCGCGGCGAGCGGAGTCGCCGGTGACGCGGGTCCGGTCAGGCGTCCGCTTCGATCCGGGCCGTGTTCAGCTGGCGCAGCAGATCTTCGGTGCCGGTGACGGCACCGCATCGCCGGGCGACATAGTTCAGCGCCATCACGTGTTCGTCGCGGCTGAAATCCGCGGTGGCGTCGTGGACGAGGAAGGGGCGCACGTCGCCCATGAACGCCTCGGCGGCACTGAGCATGCAGCCCATGTGGGTGTAGACGCCGGTGATCAGGAGCTGATCACGCTGGTAGTAGCCGAGCAGTTCGCGCAGGTCGGTGCGCTGGAACGCCGAGTAGCGCCACTTGGTGACCTGGATGTCCTGCGGTTCGGGGGCGATCGCGTTGACGACCTTGGTGTCCTCGCCCTCGGCCATCCCGCTGCCCCAGAAGTCGGCGAGGATGCCGCGCCGGGACGGGTGCTGATTGCCCGGCTGCATCGTGTAGATCACCGGGATGTCGAGCTCGTGGCAGCGATCCCGCAGCCGGGCGATGTTCGCGATCAGGGTGCGGGCGGGATCGCGATTCATGTCGTAGGCGTCGAGGAAGTACTGCTGCATGTCGTGGATCAGCAGCGCGCAGCGCCCGGGTTCGGCGGTCCAGTCCACCTGGTCGGCGGTGAACTCGTCGGCGCCGGGCATCGGATACGGGGCGATCGGGGGGATAGGCATGACGATCTCTCGTTCGGGTGGAAGTCGGTGTCAGCCGACGGTGACGGGCAGATCCGCGATACCGAGCGGACCGAGGATGCGCTGGAATTTGCCGGTGGTCTCGGCCAATTCGGCGGCCGGATCGGACGCGGCGACGATCCCGCCGCCCGCGTGGGCGAGCAGCGTGGTGCCGTCCCCGGACAGCTCGGCGCAGCGGATGCTCACCATCCACTCGCCGTTACCGTCGGCATCGCACCAGCCGACCGCGCCCGCGTAGAAGCCGCGCTCGCCTTCGAGTTCGGCGATCAGGCCCGCCGCGGCGCCGGTCGGCGTGCCGCAGATCGCGGGGGTGGGGTGCAGCGCGACCGCGAGTTCCAGCGCGGTCGGCCCGGCCAGCGGCACGGTCGCCGAGATCGGGGTGCCGAGATGCCACATCGCCGGCGTCGAGGTGAGTTCCGGTGCGGGCGTGTCGACTTCGGCACACCGGTCGCTCAGGACGGCGGCGACCTGGTCGACGACGTAGCGGTGTTCGGCGTGGTCCTTGGCCGAGGTGAGCAGGGCGTCGGCGGCACCGCGGTCCGCCTCGGGGTCGTCGAGAATGCGGCGGGCCGAGCCGGCCAGCGGATGGCTCAGCACCTCGTTGCCGGTGCGGCGCACCAGGATCTCCGGACTGGAGCCGACGAGATGGCGACCGGGATATCGCCCACCGGCGGCGGAGAGGTCGACCAGGAAACCGTTCGACAGCGGGTCGGAGGCGACCATCAGGTCCAGGATGTCGAGCGCCCGGACCGGCGTCGCCGAGACAGCGCGAAGTGCCCTGGCCAGCACGACTTTACGCACCGGATGCGCCGGACTGCCGAGCAGCCCGACGGCCGTGGCGACGCGGCGCTGGTGTTCCTCCGGGGCGGGCACGGCTTCGTCGATCTCGAACCGGGGCACCCTGACATGCGGCCGGGGCAGGTGCGGCGAATCGGTGACGGTGACCGAATCCGGCGCCCACAGCGCCGTCGGCGCGCCGGGGGTGAAGGGCAGTGCGCCGACGATGTGGCTGATCCGCCCACTGCGCAGCGCGGTTACCGCGTCGTGCGCCGAACGGAAAGTCGTCCCGCCCGCGGACGCGGACACGGTCCGCTGCGGACGGGACA
The DNA here is from genome assembly GCF_053608285.1 of Nocardia sp. NPDC055053. Lineage (NCBI taxonomy): Bacteria > Bacillati > Actinomycetota > Actinomycetes > Mycobacteriales > Nocardiaceae > Nocardia > Nocardia sp. NPDC055053. Next base: position 51,547 of record NZ_JBSGVD010000021.1, read on the forward strand.
GGACAAAGGCGGGGTCTGAACTGTCGGTACTGATGGTGATCACCCTTTCGGTCACATATCTAGCGTTGCGCCACCGTCGACCCGCAGGTCATGCATGGTGATGTGGCGGGCGCCGTCGGACGCCAGGAAGTGGACGGCCGACGCGATGTCGGCGGGAGCGGCGATGCGGCGCAACGGGATTCCGAGCCGGTAGGCGGCGGGATCGCCGTCGAGCAGCGCGGTCTCGGCGGCATCGTCGAGTGGTGTGCCGCCGAACATGTCGCGCAGCATGGCCGTGTCGGTGGAACCGGGGGACACCAGATTGACCCGCACACCCATCGGTGCCACCTGCAGGGCCAGCGATCGGGTGAACGCGGTGGCGGCGGCCTTGGCGGCGCCGTAGGCGGCCATGCCGACCCGGGGTGTGGCCGCGGCGTTGGAGGAGACCACGACGATGGATCCGCGTCCCGCGGCGGCCATCTCGGTGGCGGCGCGCTGGGTGACGAGCATGGTTCCGGTGGCGTTCACGGTGAGACAGCGGGTCCAGTCCGCCGGGCCGAGCTCGAGTGGGGTACCGCCGACCATGACGCCCGCGGCGTGCACCAGCACCTCGACGGTGCCGTGCTCGGCGGTGAGCCGGTCGAAGGCCGCGCGCACGGCGTCGGCGTCGGTGATGTCGACGGTGACGCCGTGGACCGCGGCACCGCGATCGGATACTGTTGCCGCCCTGGCACTTCCGGCGCCGCGGTGGGTGGCATCATCGAGCAGGCCGGAGTGCGCCGGTGTCGCGGCGATGGCCGCGGCGGTCTCGTGCACCGCCGGATCGAGGTCCCACAGTGAGACCACGCGGTCCTCGGCCGCGAATCGCGCGGCGATCGCGGCTCCGATACCCCCGGCCGCGCCGGTGACGACGACGATCCGCGCACAGGAATCACCATTAGACATGAGGTTAGCCTAACCTGAATCTGCCGTCGGTTGGTTAGCTTCCCTCAGAACCTCCGACCGCCACACCGCAATGCCCGCTGGAAAGAGGTGCTCGACTTGACCGAACCCGTACTGCCCGGCTTCACCCCGTGGCCCGCTGACCTGGCGCAACGCTACCGAGGCGAGAACCTTTGGGCAGGTGAGACATTCGGCGACGTGCTCGCCGCGCGCGCCACCGTCGCTCCGGATCGGATCGCGGTCATCGACACCGTCAACAGCTGGACCTACGCCGAACTCCACCACCGGTCGCGCTCGCTCGCCACCGGCCTGGCCCGCCTCGGGATCACCCGGGGCGACCGGGTGCTGGTGCAGCTGCCCAACCGCGCCGAATTCGTCGAGGTGATCTTCGCGCTGTTCGAACTCGGCGCGCTGCCGGTGTTCTGCCTGCCCGCGCACCGCGCCGCCGAGCTGGTCCCGATCGCCGAGGCCGCCGCCGCGACCGCCATGATCACCAGCGCGACCCATCAGCGCTTCGACTACGCCGCCCTGGCCGAGTCGGTGCGCGCCGAGGTGCCCAGCCTGCGGCACGTCCTGCTCGTCCTCGACGAGGGACAGACGGCGCCGGACGGCACCCGTGACATCGGCGAATTCCGTGACGAGCCGACGGATCTGCCGGGACCGAAGTCCGACGACGTCGCGTTCCTGCAACTGTCCGGCGGCAGCACCGGCATCCCGAAGCTCATCGCCCGCACCCACGACGACTACCTCTACAGCGTGCGCCGCAGCGCCGAGATCTGCGAACTCGACAGCGGCACGGTCTATCTCGCGACACTGCCGGTCGCGCACAACTTCCCGATGAGCTCGCCGGGCATTCTCGGCGCGCTGTGGGCCGGTGGCGCGGTGGCGATGACGCCCGATCCGACGCCCGCGACGACCTTCCCCCTGATCGAGCGGTTCGGCGTCACCATCACCGGCCTGGTGCCGCCCTTGGCGCGGCTGTGGACCGAGCGCGCGGAAGCGGGTGAGACGCCCGATCTGTCCAGTCTGCGGGTGCTCCAGGTGGGTGGCGCGCGCTGCCAGGACGAACTGGCCCGCCGGATCGGGCCCGCGCTCGGTGTCACCCTGCAGCAGGTGTTCGGGATGGCCGAGGGGCTGGTCTGCTACACCCGGCTCGACGATCCGATCGACGTGGTGGTGAGTACCCAGGGGCGGCCGATGTCGGAGTTCGACCAGATCGCGGTGGTCGACGACAACGGCGCCGAGGTGGCGCCGGGCGCGCAAGGCAATCTGATCACCCAGGGCCCGTACACGATTCGCGGCTACTACGACAATCCCGAGGCCGATGCCCGCAGCTTCACCGCCGACGGCTGGTACCGCACCGGCGATATCGTCTCGGTGCGGCCCGACGGCAATCTGGTGGTCGCGGGCCGGGCCGGTGACTGGGTGAACCGCGGCGGGGAGAAGGTGTCGGCCGAGGAGCTCGAGGCACATCTGCTCGAGCACCCCGACGTGCGCGACGCGGTGATCGTCGGCACCCCCGATCCCGTTCTCGGCCAGCGCATCTGCGCGTTCGTCCAGCCTGTCGACCCGGCGCAGCGGCCCACCCTGACGGCGGTGCGCTCGTTCGTGCGCGGGCGCGGGGTCGCGGCCTGGAAGATGCCCGATTCGGTGGTCGTTGTCGAACAGTTCCCCGAGACCGGTGTCGGCAAGACCAGCCGCAAGGAGCTGCGGCAGTTGCTGGCCGAGGGCGCGCACGGGAACTGAACCCGCCAGGGGTGGCGTGCCGGGCACGCCACCCCGTGGCTCAGGCCAGCAGTTCGATCCAGGATCCGAGGACGGGATCGCCTGCGAGCGTGGGGAAGTCGATGTCCTCATGGCCAGCCGACCGCCATTTCTCCACCAGCGACATGATGCGCACCGAATCGAGCCCGGCATCGAGCAGATCGGTCTGGGCGGTCAGTTCGGCCGGGTCGACACCCAGCGCGGTCGCCACGTCACCGATCACCTGTTCGTCGGTCATGTCTGTCATTCCTCTCGATCGAAATCGGCCACGCCGCGCTTCCAGTACCCGGCGATGAGTGAGTCCTTGGGGCCGATGCCAAGGTCGTTGCGGATGATCTTGCGGACCCCGCGCAGGCAGCCCGCCTCGCCCGCCACCCACGCGTAGACGCGATGTCCGGCGGGCACTTCCACCTCGCGCACGGCCTGCTCGAGGATGTCGCTGGTGCCCGGCTCCAGCTCGCCGCGATGCAGCCAGCGCACCTGGACACCCGCGGGCCCGTCCAGCGGGATCTCCTCGTCGGGCCCGGCCACCTCGATCAACGCCCAGCCGGTGGTGTCGCGCGGCATGCGCTCGAGCCAGCGGGCGATGGCGGGCACTGCGGTGATGTCACCGGCGAGCAGATAGGCGTCGTAGGTCTCCGGGATGGCGACGCCGCCGGGCGGACCGGCGATGTGCACCTTGGTGCCCGGGGTGACCGAGGCGGCCCAGTCGGAGGCGAGGCCGCCGGGATGGATGACGAAATCGATGTCGAGTTCGCCGTCTTCGACGCTGTGGCGGCGCACGGTGTACTCGCGCGAGATCGGTCGCGGGTTACCCCACTCGAGCATCGTGCCCTCGAGCTTGGGCAGCCGCAGCACCCCGTCCTCGCCCGGGAAGATCAGGCGCACATGCTCATCCGGTACGTAGCTGTGGAACTTCGCGATGTCCGGGCCGCCGAAGGTGATCCGCCGCAGCGCCGCGCCGACGGGCGCGACCCGCAACACCTCCACTTCCTGGAGGCCGATCGGGTAGGGCACCTTGGCGTAGTGGTCCCCGGCGAGCACCTCGGCGATGTTCGCGAGGTAGGCAGTGCGATCCTTCACCGTTGTTCCTTTCTGTGCAGCGGCCCGGCGACGAGCGCCATCAGACCGGTGAGTACCAGGACAGCGACGCCGTAGAGCACGAGCGCGCGTCCGGGATCGAACATCTGGCCGACGACACCGGCCACCATCGAGCCGACCGCGGTACCGGCGACCGACTGCACCATCAGCAGACCCGACATGCGCCCACGCATGTGGTCGGGCGTCGCCTGCTGCAGCATCGCGTAGCGCAGCACCATGTTCACCGCCCTGGCCAGGCCGAACCCGGCCAGTCCGAGGAACACCAGCGCCGCGTGCGACCACAGCCCGGCCGCGATCACGCCGATCGGCATCAGCGCCAGCGTGAGCAGCAGTGCCCGTCCGGTATTGACGCGCGACATCCAGCCGCTGGTGAGCGTGCCGAGCACCGCACCGGCACCGGGCGCCGCGTAGAGCAGGCCGAGAGTGCCCGCGCCCGCGCCGAGTTCGACATCGGCGAAGGCGGGCAGCAGCACCAGCGGTCCGCTGACGAGCATCCCGATCAGGCCGGTCAGCAGGATGAGCCGGATCGATTCGTGCCGCACCGCGAAGGAGATGCCCGCCGCCAGCTCGCGCACCGGGTTCTCCAGGTCACGCTCCGGCGGCGGCGAAGGCCCGATCGCGGTGATCAACCCGACGGTCGCGGTGGTCGCGAGGGCACAGAGGAAATAGGCCGTGGCCACACCGGTTTTCGCGACGAGCAGACCGGCGATCGCCGGGGTGAGCATCGTGCCGAGGTCGGTGGTCAGCGAGACAAGCGCGCCGGCGGCCGCCACCTTCTCCCGGCCGACCAGCACCGGGACCATGGCCATCAGCGCCGAACCGCTCACCCCGCCCGCGAGGCCGTCGATGACGGAGGCGAGATAGATGGCGGACAGGAACGGATCCGGCAGCACGGCGTTCACCCCGAGCAGCAGGAATCCGACGCCCGCGGCACTGCGCGACCATTGGATCACCGTGCGGCGGTCGTACCGGTCGGCGACCACACCGCCGGCGAGACTGCCGAGGAACAGGGCCGCCGCGGTCGTGGTGGCGACCCCGGCGACCTGCACACTGGATCCGGTCAGCTCGTAGACCTGCAGCGGCAGGGCCACCATGAGCAGCCCGATGCCGAGCACCGACACCAGCCGCGCCGCGAACGCGCACCGGAACGGGCGCGAGGCCCGCAGCGGGCTGAGGTCGATGAGCAGTCCCCCTCGAGCGGTCACTTGAAGCGTTCCACGAGCAGATCGAGGGTGGTCATGACGGTGCGGTAGTCGGGTCGCGAGCTGGTGGCCGGCAGTTCGAAGACCTTGTTCCCCACGAACGCGGGCAGTGTGGCGTACATCGGGTCGGCGCGCAGTTCCTCGAGCGAACGGCCGCCGCTGAGCGGGATGGTGAACAGCACGGGCGCGTCGATCACCGTGTTCAGCAGTTCGGGACTGAAGCTGATGAAGTCGGCGCTCTGCTCCTTGGCTGGGTTACCCGCCTTGGCCTCCACCGCCGTGTCCAGGGTGAAACCGACCTCGGAGAGCAGGGTGGGCAGCGCGGCGCCCGGCACGAAGAGGGTCGGCTTCTGGCTCTTGATCGACTGCATGACCGCGGTCGCGCCGGCTGGCGCCTTGATCTTGCTCTTGGCCTCGGCCAGCTTGGCCTGGTAGTTCGCGATCAGGGTGTCGACCTTGGCAGGCTTGTTGACCGTGGCGGCGATGAAGCGCAGCTGGTCCTGCCAGTAGGTGGTCTCGGTCGGCAACAGCACGGTCGGGGCGATGGCGCTGAGCTGGTCGTAGGCATTGACCGACTGCTGGCCCGGGTAGCCCTGGCCGCCGCCGATGATCAGATCGGGGCGCTGGGCGGCGATGAACTCGAGGTTGATGTTCTCGCCGGACGGCACGGCCTGCGTGCCCTGCTTCTTCGCGTCCTCGGCCCAGCCGGTGGGGAACTCGCCCGGCTTGTTCGGGACACCGAGCAGGCGCGGATCGGCCGCGACGACCGTGGCCTCGAGGTCGTAGAGATAGCCGGCCAGATTGCCGTTGAGCACGACGACGCGCTGCGGGTCGGCGGGCACCTTGACGGGGCCCTTCGCCGACGGCACTTCACGCGGGCCCGCGTCGGCGGCGTCGGAGGACGAGTTACCGCACGCGGTGAGCATCGCGACCAGCGCGAGAACCAGGAGCGCGAGGACAGCGCGGAGACGGCCCGATAAGTGGTTGCTGAACATGGACGGGGAATTCCTCATTTCTTGCGATGGTGGCGCAGCGCCGGCTCAGTGGACCTGCGCGGCGTTCTCCGCCAGTGGAATCACCAGTGGCGTACCGGTTTCCGGGTCGTCGACGATGCGGCACCGCAGCGAGAACACCTCGCGGACCAGCTCCGCGGTCACGATCTCGGCGGGCAGCCCGGAGGCGACGACCCGCCCGTCGCGCATGGCGATCAGGTGGTCGGCGTAGCGGAAGGCATGGTTGAGGTCGTGCAGTACCGCGACGACCGTGCGTCCCGAATCGCGATTGAGCGAGCGGCACAGATCCAGCAGCTGGATCTGGTAGGCGATATCGAGATAGGTGGTCGGTTCGTCGAGCAGGATGATGGGCGTCTGCTGGGCGAGCACCATCGAGATCCACACCCGCTGCCGCTGACCACCCGACAGTTCCTCGACCGGACGCGCCGACAACTCGGCGACGCCGGTGGCTTCCATCGCCGCCGCGACCGCCTCCTCGTCGGTGCGCGACCACTGTCGCAGCAGCGTCTGATGCGGATAGCGCCCGCGCGCGACGAGATCCGCGACGCGGATGCCGTCGGGCGCGGTCGAAGTCTGCGGCAGCAGGCCGACCTGGCGGGCCAATTCCTTGGCCGGATAGTCGGTCACCGGCTTGTCGTCGAGCAGCACCGTGCCGGATTCGGGGGCGAGCAGCCGGGCCAGCGCGCGCAGCAGCGTCGACTTGCCGCAGGCGTTCGGGCCGATGATCACGGTGAACTTGCCGTCCGGGATGTCAACGGAGAGTTGATCACTGATCGTGCGGCCCTTGTAACCGAGCCGGACCTGGTCGGCGCGCAACCGCGCGGCGTGAGAGTCGTTCATTTCGCTTTCCCTATTTCCGTCGCGCTTCGGCGACGAGCAGATACGCCAGGTACAGGCCGCCGACCGAGCCGGTGACGATGCCGACCGGGATGGTGGTCGGCGCGAAGGCGTGCTGGGCGATCCAGTCGCAGGTGATCAGCAAGGTCGCGCCCATCGCCGCGGCGGGGAGCAGCGCGATCGACGGGGTGCGGGTGAGCTTGCGCGCCAGGTGCGGCGCGGCCAGCGCGACGAAGGCGATCGGCCCGGCGACAGCCGTTGCCAGCGAGGTGAATCCGACGCTGAGCGCGATCAGCCAGCCGGTCGCCTTGCTCGCGTCGAGGCCGAGTGCGCGCGCGGTGTCGTCACCGAGTTCGAGGATCTGCAGGCGGGGCGCGGCCGGGATCAGCGCCAGCGCCAGCACGGCCAGGATGATCATCGTCGGTGCGACCTGTGGCCACGACAGTCCGTTGAGCGAGCCCGCGCCCCAGGCCGCGGCCGACATCGCCGCGTCCAGGTCGGCACGCATGATCAGCCAGGTGTTGACCGAGGCGAGCATGGCGCTCACGCCGATGCCGACGATGATCAGCCGGAAGCCGGTCACGTTGTGCCGGAAGGCAAGCAGGTGGATCACCAGGGCGGCGCCGAGGCCACCGATCATCGCGCCCGCCGCGGTCTGGAAGCTGCCGCCGCCGATGATCAGGATGACCAGCAGCGCACCGGTGTAGGCGCCGGTGCTGAACCCGATGATGTCGGGGCTGCCCAGCGGATTCCGGGTGACCGACTGCAGGATCGCACCGCTGACGCCGAGCGCCGCGCCGAGCGCCAGCGCCATCAGGATGCGTGGCAGCCGCCAGTCCCACACCACCAGCCGGTCGAACCGCTCGTCGCCGATGAACAGCGCGCGAAGCACGCGCGGCGCCGGAATCGGGAAATCGCCGCTGCCGAGGGCGAATACGGCGGTGACGAGGGCGATCGCGAGCAGGATCGCGCACACCACCACGGTGCGCACGCCGATCCTGGTGGTCAGACCGAGGCGCCGCGGGCGCACAACGAGCATGCCGCGCCCGAAATCAATCTTGGTACTCATGCTGTATCCATTCGGCATGCTCGGGCGCCCTGCGTGGTTACGCGAGCTGCCTCCTCCGGGCGCTGACCGCTCATGCCGTGGCTCCCACTCGCGAACGGCGGGCCAGCCAGATCAGCATCGGCGCGCCGAGGAACGCGGTGACCAAGCCGGCGGGCACCTCGTCGGGACGAATGATGATGCGGCCCAGCACATCCGCGGTGAGGACCAGCAGCGGCGCGAGCACCAGCGAGTACGCGAAGATCCAGCGCTGATCGGGACCGACCAGCCAGCGGGCGATGTGTGGCACCGCGAGACCGACGAAGGCGATCGGGCCGACGGCCGCGGTCGCGGTGCCGCACAGCAGCACCAGCGCGAGTGCGGTGAGCAGCCGCGTTCGGGTGACGTGCACGCCGAGCGACCGGGCCAGATCGTCGCCGAGGGCAACGGCATTGAGCGAGCGCGCGCAGACCGCGGCGATCAGCAGTCCGGCCACGATGAACGGCGCGGCGCCCGCGATGATGTCGAACCCGCGGCCGGTGAGCGAACCGGCGTCCCAGCGCCGCATCTCGTCGAAAGCCTTGGGGTCGAGCAGGATCAGGCCGCGGGTGAGTCCGCCGAGCACGGCGGTGGCGGCGACCCCGGCCAGGGTCAGGCGGATCGGATCGGTGCCGGCGTGGCCCGCGGTGCCGAGCCGGTACACGACCACCGAGACAAGCGCGGCGCCGGCGAAACCGAACCAGACGTAGGATGTGATCTCGCTCACGCCAAGCACTCCCACCGCGACCGTGATCGCGAAGGCCGCGCCCGCGTTGACACCCAGCAATCCGGGGTCGGCGAGCGGGTTTCGGGTGAGGCCCTGCATCAGGCAACCCGCGATACCGAGCGCCAGTCCGGCGAGCAGTCCGAGAACCGTTCGCGGCAGCCGGTATTCGGTGACGGTGACGTGGTCGGGTGTGGTCACGGGGCCGGTCAGTGCCGCCCAGACCTCGCCGGCTGGAATCGATTTCGTGCCGACCAGCAGGCTCAGCAAACAGGCCGCGATCAGCAACGCGACCGTCAGCAACCAGCCGCACCAGCGCGGACTTCTCATCAGGGGAATCTCTCTCACGTCGAACTACGCCACTTGGGAGGTTAGCCTAAGAAAGGGTTACATAGGTAAGCCTTGCCTGATCGCTGGTGAGATCACCTAAGAGTTAGCTAAGGCAAGGTCTTGATAGGTGAGCCTTACCTGGCTATGGTCACGGTTCGTTCGGTCCGCAGTTTCTGCGCCGCGCAGCTCACCACGAGGAACACGAAAGGTTCACCCCCGTGAAAATCACCAAGTTCGCCCTGCTGGCTTCGACCGTCAGCGTTGCCCTCGGCATCGCGGCAGGCACTGCCCACGCGGAGCCCGCCGCGGACCCGAACGCCCCGATCAACTACACCGCGACCACCACCGGGGATGCCACCATCATCGGCACCGACTCGGGCTCGATGGTTGTCGAGGACGGTGTGTTCAAGGTCAAGGCGGCCGACGGCACCACCGTCGCCGGCACCGAACTGTCGTTCCGCGTGGACGAATTCGTCTTCCCGATCGCCGCCGAGATCTCTGGCCGCAGCGCCACCCTGACCCCGAAGTTCGACCTCGCGCACGCCACCTACAAGCCGGTCGCGCTGCCCTACGAGGACAAGGCGCCCTGGAAGTCCGAGTACGACCGTGAGGTCGCGGCGTGGGGCCGGATGACCGGCACCATCTCGCTGGGCGCCAGCATCGGCGCCCTGGTCGGCGGCATCGGCGGCGCGGCTGTCGGTTGCGTGCTCGGCGGCGTGCTCGGCGCCGGTGTCGCCGCGGCGTCCATCGCCGGCCTGTTCGGTCCGTTCATCCCCGCCGCCCTGGTCGGTTGCATCGGCGGCGCGCTGATCGCCGGTCCGGTCGGCACCCTCGCCGGCCAGATCTTCATCGCCGCCCCGGTCGCGATCCTCGCTGCGGCGCAGTACTTCACCACCATCAACTCGCCGATGCCGACGCCTGCCAAGTAGGCCGCGCCAGCCTTCTCGTGGAGGGGACAACTCGACGAGATGACGAATCCCGCCCGATCCTTATCGGGCGGGATTTCGCCGTGTTCGAACCGTTTGTCAGTGAGTGTCGGCGTCGACGGTGGGTGTCTTCTCGTTCGGGGCGGGGATATGGCGCAGCAGGACCATCACCAGGGCGGCCGCGACGGCGGTGAGGCCGATGGCGACGAACGAATTCACCTGGAGTGCATGGGTGTATGCCTGGCGGGCGATTGTGCTGAGTTCGGCGCCCAGTGCTTCGGGCAGTGCGGCGGCGACGTGTAGCGCGCCTGCCAGGGTGTCTTCGGCGGCGTGGGTGACTTCCGCGGGGAGGCCGTCGGGCAGGGCTTCGGCCATCTGGCCGCGGTAGACGGCGGTGCCGATGCTGCCGATGACGGCGACGCCAAGGGCGGCCGAGAGTTCCTGGCCGGTTTCGGAGATCGCCGAGGCCGCACCGGCTCTGGCCGGGTCGACCGCGCCGACGATCAGGTCGAGGCCGAGGACGAACATCGGGCTGAGGCCGAGGGAGAAGACCACCATGCCGGTGACGATCAGGGCGAGGTCGTCGGCGCCGGAGAGCTGGGTGAAGATCGCGTAGCCCGCCATGGCGATCACCAGGCCGACCGTCATCAGATACGCGGGGCGCACCCGGGGCGCCAGCGCGCTCACCACGCCGGCGGCAACGACCATCGCCGCGGCTTGCGGCACGGTCCACAGTCCGGCTTCGAACGCCGACAGGCCGAGCACCAGCTGGAGATACTGGGCAAGCAGCAGGAACAGCCCGCCCATGGCCAGCATGGCGACCATCAGCGCGACCAGCGATCCGCTGAATCGCACATTGCCGAACAGCCGCAGGTCGATCAGCGGATCGGTGAGCCGTTGCTGGCGCAGCACGAACACCGTGCCGAGCACGAAACCGGCCACCAGCACGGCGACGGCATCGATCGCCCAGCCGTCCTTGGCGAGTTCCTTGATGCCGTAGATGACGGCCATCACCGACAGCAGCGACAGCAGCGCACTGAGGATATCGAGCTTGCCCGGGTTCGGGTCCTTGTATTCGGGCAGCAGGATCGGACCGCTCGCCAGCAGCAGCACCATCGCCGGCACCGCGACCAGGAACACCGAGCCCCACCAGAAGTTCTCCAGCATCGCGCCGCCGACCAGCGGTCCGATCACCATGCCGATCATGAAGCTGGTCATCCACACGCTGATCGCGGTGGTGCGCTGGCGGTCGTCGTGGAACATGTTGCGGATGAGCGCCAGCGTCGACGGCATCAGCGTCGCGCCCGCGATGCCGAGCAGCGCGCGCGTGCCGATCAGCATGCTCGCGCTGGTGGAGTACGCGGCGACGATCGAGGCGACACCGAAGGCGAGCGCGCCGATCATCAGCAGCTTGCGCCTGCCGATCCGGTCACCGAGAGTGCCCATGGTGATGAGGAATCCGGCGACCAGGAAGCCGTAGATGTCCAGGATCCACAGCAGCTGTGAGCTGCTCGGCTGCAATGCCTCGCTGATGTGCGGGATCGCCAGGTAGAGGACGCTGAGGTCCATCGAGATCAGCAGGGTCGGCAGCGCGAGCACCGCCAGCCCGATCCACTCCTTGAGCCCGGCCGTCCCGGTAGGTTCGCCGGTGGCCTTGTCGCTCTGTGTGGACGTCACCGTACCGACGTTACCGACGGATCGACGGCACGTGCCAGGCATTTTTCGGCGTCGCGGTCGGTGCGCGGACGCAGAAGTCATTGGACATTACCGGGCAGGTCCCACGAGGATGGGCGCGGTGTCCACACGTAACGAACAGCTCAGGCTCGTCGAACCGCCGCGTCAGCCGGAGGATCCGGGTGAGCGTTTTCCGTGGTCGGCGGCCATCGATTCCACCTACTCCACCCGCGACGCCATCGACGCGCTGGCGCTCGCGCCGTTCCTGCGCGGCGACCAGTCCTTCGCCCGCCAGGCCCACCTGGACAGGGTGCGGCCCGACGCGCCGCTGCGGCCCGCCGACTCGCGGATCGTGCGCTCGGTGGCCGACGACGACAGCAGCGCGCTGCTCGCCGAAGGCGAGGGCTGGTCGCTGCGGGCGGTGCGCTGGGCGGGCGGCTCGGCCACCGTCGAGGTGACCGCCGTCAGCGACGAACTCGCCGTCGACGTGCTGGCGAGGGCAACGGCCGAAGCCGTGCAGCCGCCGGGCGCCGGTTCCACCGTGGAGATGGGGTTCTGGCACATGGATGTCCGGCGGCCGCTGCGCAGGCGCCGCCAGATCAGCGCGCCGGCCTGGTCGGAGATCCGCGACAACTACGCCGCGGCGGTGTCGGCGAGCATGGACCGGCTGATGGCGCTCGAGGTCGCCGAGATCAGGGGCAGGCTGGTGCTGTTGCACGGCGAGCCCGGCACCGGCAAGACCACCGCGCTGCGTGCGCTGGCGCGGGCGTGGTCGTCGTGGTGTCAGGTCGACTGCGTCGTCGATCCGGAGGAACTGTTCAGCAATCCCGGCTATCTCATGGAGGTGGCCGCCGGCGCCGACGGTGACGACGGCAGCCGCTGGCGCCTGCTGGTGCTGGAGGACTGCGACGAGCTCATCCGTGGCGAGGCGAAAGAAGCTGCGGGACAGAAGCTCTCGCGACTGCTCAACCTCACCGACGGCATGCTCGGCCAGGGCCGCAATGTGCTGATCGCGGTCACCACCAACGAGGATCTGTCCCGGCTGCACCCCGCGGTGGTGCGGCCCGGCCGCTGCCTGGCCCAGATCGAGGTCGGCCGGTTGTCGGCGCCCGAGGCGCGGGAGTGGCTGGCCGCGCAGGACTGCTCCCCGGGCGAGTCGATCGGCAGGGAGGGCGCGACGCTGGCCGAACTGGTCGCCCGCCGCGACGGCGAGATCCAGATCCAGTCGGTTGCCAGGGACGCGACCGAGGTCGGCATGTACCTGTGATCACGCCGGGATGTGCGCCTTGACCAGCTCGGTGAGGTGACGGCCGACGCGGTCCAGCGGCTCGGTGCTGTGCTTGGCGAGCGACATCACCACCGCGCCCTCGATCGTGGCGATGACCGTCGTCGCCAGGGAGCGGGCGGTGTCGGGCGCGATATTCTCCGCGCGCAGCCGCGCTTCCAGCGCCTGCTCCCAGTCGTCGAACGCCTCGCCCGCGGCGTCGGCGGCCGCTGGTGACGCCGAGCGCCCGAGCGCGGCGGCCACGACCGGGCAGCCGTCGAGGAAATCGCTGGACTCGACGACCTGTTTCCACGCCTCGGCGAAGGCGGCGATGGTCTGCTCCGGTTTGGCGTTCTTGCTGAAGGTCTCGATCAGCGTCGTCATCGCCCGGCCGGCGACCCGGGTGGCCTCGGTGATCAGCTCGGATTTGCCGCCGGGGAAGTTCAGGTAGATCGTCCGGCGGGAGAGCCCGCTGTGGTCGAGCAGCTGCGCGACGCCGGTCCCGGTCACGCCGTTGCGGCGCACCAGGTCGATCGCGCTCTGCACGAGTCCGTCGCGTGCTGCCATCGGCGTCCTTTCGGTCGGTTCGATTGAAGTATACCGATCGGTGTACTACCGTCGGGTAGGTACACCGATCGGTGTACTCGACGCGATCCGCGGAGGAGCCGACCGATGACAGCCCTGAGCGATCAGCTCGCCCTGCCCTGCGGCCAAGTGCTGCCCAACCGGCTGATGAAGGCCGCGCTGAGCGAGGGCCTCGGCACCGCGGCCGGCGCGCCGGACGAACGCCTCGAGCGGCTCTACCGCCGGTGGGGCACCGGCGGTTTCGGTCTGGTTGTCACCGGCAATGTGATGGTCGACCACGACCATCTCGGCGAGCCTGGCAATGTCGTCATCGCCGACGAACGCCACCTCGACGACCTGTCGAACTGGGCGCGGACCGCCAAGTCCGGCGGCGCCCGGCTCTGGATGCAGATCAATCACCCTGGCAGACAGGCGAATCCGCTCGCGACCCGGTCCCAGCCGGTGGCGCCGTCGGCGATCGGCCTCGGCCTGCCCGGCATCCCGGCGCCGCGCGCGCTCACCGACGCCGAGATCGTCGACATCGTCGGCCGCTTCGCCACCACAGCGCGGATCGCGGAGCGCGCCGGCTTCGACGGCGTGCAGATCCACGGCGCCCACGGCTATCTGGTCTCCCAGTTCCTCTCGCCGCTGGCCAACCAGCGCGACGACCGCTGGGGCGGCGATCCGGACCGGCGGGCGCGTTTCGTGCTCGAGGTGGTGCGCGCCATCAGGGCCGAGGTGTCGCCGTCGTTCGCCGTCGCGATCAAGCTCAACTCCGCGGACTTCCAGCGCGGCGGCTTCACCGAGGACGAGTCGCGCGCTGTGGTGCGGCGGCTCGCCGCCGAACGACTCGATCTGATCGAGATCAGCGGTGGCAGTTACGAATCGCCCGCGATGATGGGCAGGCCGGTCGCCCGGTCGGCGAGCACCGTCGCGCGCGAGGCGTATTTCCTCGAGTACGCCCAGTCGGTGCGGGCGGCCGCCGGGTCGGTGCCGCTGGCCGTCACCGGCGGGTTCCGGTCCCGCGTGGCCATGGTCGACGCGGTCGAGTCGGGGGAGTGCGATGTGGTCGGCCTCGGCCGTCCCAGCGCCGTCGCCCCCGGCGCGGCCGGTGACATCCTGCACCGCCGCACCGAGCGGCTGCATTCGCCGAGCATCTCGCTCGGACTGCCGGCGCGGGTGTCGACACTGCCCAATGTCAAGAGCCTCGAGGGCGCGCTCGACCTGCAGTGGCACACCGACCAGCTGCACCGCATCGGCGCGGGCGCCGACCCCGATCCCGAGCGCACGCCGTGGCTCACCGCGGCGGCCATGCTGAAGCACCACGGTGTCGACGCGTTCCGGAGTAGGAGGGGTTCGACCGTGCCGAAGGATCCGACGCTGCGCAAGTTCGAAGTCGAACGCGCGGTCGGGCGCTATCTCGCCAATCCGGCGGTTCGCGCGCTGAGCCGGCTCGGCATCCGCACCACGTTCGCGACCGAGCTGGAGACGACCGGCCGCAAATCCGGGCTGGTCAGGACGGTCCCGGTGTCGGTGGCCTTCGACGAGACCGGCGCGTGGGTGATCAGCCAGCACGGGACCAGGTCGGGCTGGGCGGCCAATATCGGCGCCGAGCCGAAAGTCCGGGTGCGCCAAGGCGATCGGTGGCGGAGCGGAATCGCGGAGCTGCGCCCGGCCGACGACGTCGTCGCGCGGGCCCGCAGCTTCGCCCCCAACCCGGTGCTCGCCGGGCTGACGGCGGCGACATTCCGCGCGTTGCAGAGCACGCCGGTCTCGGTCCGGATCACCTTCACCGACTGACGACCTTCGCCGCGGCCGCGCAGGCCAGGGTGAGCACCAGCGGAACGGCCAGCGCCGCGGTGAGCGGGATGACGGCGGTCAGCCACCCGATCACCGCGGGGCCGGCCAGCAGCCCCAGATAGCCGATGGTGAACACCCTGGACATGTCGGTGGCGGCGGTCGTTCCACCGAGATTGCCCGCGGCGGTGAAGATCTGGGGAACCCCACCGGCGAGACCGAGGCCGCACATCGCCCAGCCGACGAGGGTGAGCGGCAGCCACGGTGACGCGATGACAACGCCGAGCCCCGCGGCGGCGAGCAGACTGCCGAACCGCAGGATGGCGACCGCCCCGATCGCCCCGCTGACCCGGTCGGCGAGGAACCGGCCGAGCGTCATGGTGGCGGAGAAGGCGCCGAACGCGAGCGCGGCGTCGGATTCGGACGCGCCGAGATGCTCCCGGACCTGCAAGGCGCTCCAATCGCCTGCCACGCCCTCGGCGAGCAGCAGGACGAAGGCGACGATGCCGAGCGAGACCACCTTGCGTGTCCGCTCATGGTCGCCGTGGCGCGTCTTCGACAGTTCCTCGCTCGCCAGTGGGGACGGCTCGGCGGCGTTGTCGCGGGAGGCTCGCGAACCGTCGTCGCGCCGTTCGGCGAAGTCGGCCGGACCTTGGTCGACCCGGATGGCATCGGTGTGGTCGTGGCCGCCACCCTGCGTGCGGACGGGTCCGTCGGTGTCGCCCCTCAGCGGATCCCGAGGCGCGCCTTCCGTCTCGAGCTCTGTCAGGACCGCGTCGTAATGCTCGGGCCGAGAACCAGTTTCGGGGTGGTGGGTCCGAATCAGGTGGGGGACGAGCACCGCGGTGACGACGAGTCCGGCGATGCCGGCGCAGGTCAGGGTCAGCTGCGGTGACCAGCCCGCGCGCTGGGTGGCGGCGCCGGCCAGCGCACCGGCGAAGCCGCCGCCGGAGAACATGGCGTGGAAGGCCGACATGATCGGGCGGTGGTAGGCGCGTTCGACGTGCACCGCCTGGGTGTTCATCGAGACGTCGAGCGCGCCGTTGCCGAGACCGAAACAGGCCAGCGCGATCGCCAGGGTGACCGGATCGGTCGCCAGTGCTGGGCCGATCACCGTCACCGAGATCGTGGTGGCGGCCAGGGCGACGAGCGTCCGGCTGCCGAACCGGTCGGCCGCCGGACCCGCGAGCCGCATGCCGATGAGCGCGGCCCCGGCCAGCAGCAACACGAACATCCCGAGCAGCGAGGACGACACCCCGGCCCGGTCGGTGATCGCCGGAATGTGTACCACCCACATGGCCAGCAGGAACCCGTTGAGCGTGAACGCGGCGAACACCGCGGCCCTGGCCAACCGAAGGTCGCGGTCGATCGTCGCTGGGGTCACCAATTCGACGGTACCGGCACCGGACCCACTGCACACCGAACCGGGATCACCACGCTCCGGTGACGGTCGGCTCGCGCGCGAGGCCGCCATCGGAGCGTGGTGATCCGATCACGCCCGGGGTGTCCACGCCCCGGTCGCCGCGACCTCCTTCACGTACTCGCCGAAGTCCCGCGGTGCGCGGCCGAGCGCGCGCCGCACACCGTCGGTGGTCGCGGTGTTGCGGCCGTCGAGGATGGTGCCGAACAGGTAGTCGAGCAGGCTGATCACCTCGCCGGGCAGCTGGTATTCGGTCAGTGCCGCAACGAATTCCGGGCGCGAGACCGGGATGAAGGCGATCTCGCGGCCGGTGGCCATGGCGATCTCGCCCACCGCCTCGGCGAAGGTCAGCGCCCGCGCACCGGTGATCTCGTAGATCTCGCCCGCGTGGCGCGGGTCGGTGAGCGCGGCCGCGGCCACCTCGGCGATGTCGTCGGCGTGCGCGAACGGTTCGGGCACATCACCGTTGGGCAGGGCGACCGCGCCGGCCAGCACGTCGCCGAGGAAGGCGCCCTCGCTGAAGTTCTGGGCGAAGAAGCTGCACCGCACGACGGTCCAGGCCAGGCCCGAATCCTGCACGAGCTGTTCGCATTCCAGCGCTTCGGGCTCACCGCGACCGGACAGCAGCACCACCGAGCGCGCGCCCGCTGCCTTGGCGGCCGCGGTGAACGCGCGGATGATGTCGGGTGCGCCGGGCACGGCCAGATCGGGCTGGAAGGCCAGGTAGACGGAGTCGACACCGGCCAGCGCGGGACCCCAGGTGGCTCGGTCGGTCCAGTCGAACGGGATCGGGGCGGTGCGCGAGCCGAGCCGGATCGGGTGACCCGCGGCCTCGAGGAGAGCGGCGACGCGGCTGCCGGTCTTGCCCGTGCCGCCGGTGATGAGGGAAAGCTGCTGGTGAGAAGCGGTGTTTGTCATGAGATAAGTACATCGGTCCACGGCCTCGGGCGACATCGTCGTGCCGCTCGCGAACATGCGCCGTCGTCTACGGTGGATGTGTGGATGCGTTAGCCGGATTGCTCGAAGGTCCGCGTGCCCGCGGTGCGTTCCTGATGTGCTCGCTGCTGAACCCGCCGTGGTCGCTGCGGATCCAGGACGAGGCGCCGCTGACGGTGCTCGCGATGATCCGTGGAAAGGCCTGGGTCAGTACAGATTCCGCGCCACCGCGGCAGCTCGGTGCGGGCGATGTCGCGATATTCCGTGGCCCGCAGCCGTATACGGTGGCCGACGATCCGGCGACCGAACCGCAGATCGTGATCCAGCCGGGTCAGGTCACCACCACGCCCGACGGCGAGATCCTTTGCGAGACATTGAGTCTCGGCGTCCGGCAGTGGGGCACCGATCCTGACGGCGAGACGCTGATGGTCACCGGCACCTACGAATCGGCGGGCGCGGTGAGCCGGCGGTTGTTGCGTGCGCTGCCGCGGGTCGCGGTCCTGCCGCGCGGCGACCTCGACACCCGTCTGCTCGATCTGCTCGTCGACGAGGCGACCAAGGACCTGCCCGCGCAGACCGTGGTCCTGGACCGCCTGCTCGACCTGCTGCTCATCGCCGCCCTGCGCGCCTGGTTCGCCCGCGACGACGCCCCCGCCTGGTACCACGCCTACAGCGATCCGCTGGTCGGCAAGGCCCTGCGCCTGCTCCAGCACAATCCGGCGCATGCATGGACGGTGGTCGCGCTGGCCGAGGCGGTCGGCATGTCAAGGGCCGCGCTGGCCCGCCGGTTCACCGAGCTGGTCGGCGAACCCCCGATGACGTTCCTGACCGAATGGCGGCTGTCGCTGGCCGCCGACCTGCTCGCCGAATCCGATGCCACGGTCGAGGCCATCGCCCGCCAGGTCGGCTACGGCAGCGCCTTCGCCCTCAGCACCGCGTTCAAACGGCACTTCGGGGTGAGCCCACGCGACCACCGGCAGGGGAATGTCGCTGCGCTATCGTCAGCCGGGTGAGCTATCCCGTCATGTGGCCGATGCCGACCAGGTGGGCCGACAACGACCAGTACGGCCACGTGAACAACGTGACCTACTACTCCTACTTCGACACCGCGGTGAACGCCTGGCTGATGCGGGCCACCGGCATGGACATCACCGCGCTGCCAGCGCTCGGCGTCGTCGCCCAGACCTCGTGCCGCTTCCAGGGTTCGGTCAGCTTCCCCGACCAGCTCCAGGTCGGGCTGCGCATCGCCCGCCTCGGGAACTCGAGCATCACCTACGATCTGGCGATCTTCAAGGAGACCGAGGCGGGTCTCGAACTCGCCGCGACCGGCGATTTCGTCCACGTCTACGTCGATGCCGAGACCCGCAAGCCGGTGGCGATCCCCGAGGTGGTCCGGACGGCGGCGGCCGAACTCGTCACCGGCTAGCGAGCGGCTCTCACCCGCGCAGCATCGCCTGGAACCGGCGCATTCCGGCAAGCCAGCGGTCGTAGTCGGCGCCCTTGTTCCGGTACATCTGCAACACCTCCTGGTGCGGCAGGATCAGGAAGTGTTCGGCGGCCATCGCCTCGACCACGGTGTCGGCGACCTCCTCGGGCGAGAGGACCGCGCCCGCGGTCGTGACCGCCTTGATCGCGAGCGCCGCCGCCTCCGGTGAGCCGGGAATCAGATCACCGCTGAGCAATCTCGTGTCCACACCCATCGGGCACAGGCAGCTCACCCGAACGCCCTTGTCGCCGTAGGTGACCGCGAGCCATTCGGCGAAACCGACGGCCGCGTGCTTGGTCACCGAGTAGGGCGCCGAACCGATCTGAGTGAGCAGCCCTGCCGCGGACGCGGTAGACACGAAGTAGCCGCCGCCGCGCTCCACCCAGCCGGGGACGAGCAGTTTCGCGGCGCGCACGTGCGCCATCACGTTCACATCGATGGCGGCTGCCCACTGGTCCTCGGTGCTGTCCAGCCCGGGCCCGCCACCGATTCCCGCGTTCGCGAAGTACAGATCGACCGGACCGAACGCACTCTCGGCGGCCTCGATCAACGCGGCGACCACCTGCTCGGCGCCGACATCACCCCCGACCGCGACCGCGCTGTCGCCCAGTTCACCGGCGACTTTCGCGGCGGTGTCCGGGTCGAGATCGGCGACCACCACCCGCGCTCCACCAGCGACGAGACGGTGGGCGAGCGCGGCGCCGATACCCGCCCCAGCACCGGTGACGATGGCGACTTTTCCTGCTATCTCCATGGCCGCACCCTAACGGCGACCAAGTCGCGTCGCACCCGCCCGGTGTGCCGACGCCGAGCCGCCGAGCCGGCGTGCTGATGCCCGACATCCGTGCGGTGACGGATCGGCGATAGCGCTCAGACGCGGCTGAGCAGCGTCAACGGGTCCTCCAGGAAGCCCGCGGTGGTCGCGAGGAAGCGGGCGCCGAGCTCGCCGTCGATCATCCGATGATCGAAGCTGAGCCCGAGCGTGGTCACCCAGCGCACGGCAAGCTCATCGCGAAACACCCACGGCCGCTTGCGGATCGAGCCGAGGCACAGGATCGCGGCCTCGCCCGGGTTCACCAGCGGCACCCCGGTGTCGACGCCGAACACCCCGACATTGGTGATGGTGAACGTGCCACCGCGCAGGTCGGCGGGGGTGGCATTGCCGGAGCGGGCCAACTCGGCCGCATAGGCGATCTCCCGGCACAGCTCGCGCAGGTTCAGCGACTGCGCGTCCTTGAGGTTGGGGACAAGCAGTCCGCGATCCGAGGCGACCGCGATCCCCAGGTTCACGTAGTGCCTGGTGATGATCTCCTGGTTCTGTTCGTCCCAGGCGGTATTGATCCCCGGATACTCCGCGAGTGCCGCCAGCGCGGCCTTGGCGACCAGGGCCAGCGGGGTGAGGGTGAGTCCCTCGAAGGATTTCGTCGTGCGCAGGTGGTCGAGCAGTTCCATCGAGGCCGTGCAGTCGACCGTGACGAACGCGCCGGCCTGCGGGATCGTGCGGGCGCTGGCCAGCATCGCCGCGGCGGTGCGCTTGCGGATGCCGGTGATGGGGGTGCGTTCCTCGCGGGCGGTCGGTTCGATCAGGCCGCCGTCGGCATCGCCGGCATGCCCGTTCGCCCGTGCGGGCGCCACGTCACCGAGCCGGGCCGGTGTGCGCGGCGCCGTCACCGGGACGGCCGAGCGCACGTCCTCGACGGTGACCGCGCCCTCGGGGCCCGAGCCAGCGACGAACCACAGATCGATGCCGAGTTCCTTGGCCAGCTTGCGCGCCGCCGGCGTCGCCGCCGCCCGGTGGGTGCTCGGCGTGTTGGCCGCCATCGTGGCCGCCGGGGTGGACTTACTTCTGCGCGAAGTGGATTCGGCTTCCGGGCCGTAGCCGACCAGCACGTCGTTGCGGGGGACGGACTCCGCGGTGGGCGGAGCGGTGACCTCGAGATCGTTGCGCACCCGGATCAGCGGCGCGCCGACCGGCACGGTGTCACCCGGCTGGGCCAGCAGTTCAACGACCACACCGGAGAACGGCGACGGCAGCGCGACGACCGCCTTCGCGGTCTCCACCTCGGCGATGGTCTGGTTCAGTTCCACCGTGTCGCCGACCGCGACGGCCCAGGACACCAGGTCGCCGTCGGCGAGGCCCTCGCCCAGGTCGGGGAGGCGGAATTCGAGAACATGACCGTCGTCGTCGGCGGCTTGTTCCGGCACAGTGGCACCTTTCGTCACGCGGCTAGACAGCGGTCGACCGCCGCCAGAATGCGGTCGGGGTCGGGCAGATGGTGCTTTTCGAGCTTAGCCGGGGGGTAGGGGATGTCGTAGCCACCGACGCGCAGCACCGGCGCCTCGAGGTGATAGAAGCAGCGTTCGGTGACGCGGGCCGCGATCTCGGCGCCGAGCCCGGCGAAGACCGGCGCCTCGTGCACGATGATCAGCCTGCCGGTCTTGTCGACCGATTCGGCGATCGTGTCGACATCGATCGGCGAGAGACTGCGCAGATCGATCACCTCCAGCGAATGCCCTTCCTCTGCCGCGATCTTCGCCGCCGTCAGCGCGGTGGCGACGGTGCCGCCGTAGGCGACCACGGTGGCATCGGCGCCGCGGGTGCACACCCTGGCCCGGTGCAGCGGCAGATCCGGTTCGCCTTCGAAATCTACGTCGGCTTTGTCCCAATAGCGACGTTTCGGTTCGAAGAAGATCACCGGGTCGTCGAGCGAGATCGCCTGGCGGATCATCGAATACGCGTCCGCCGGGGTGCTCGGGCAGACGACACGCAGTCCGGCGGTGTGCGCGAAGTACACCTCGGGCGATTCCGAATGGTGTTCGACCGCGCCGATGCCGCCGCCGAACGGGATGCGAATCGTCAACGGCGCCTTCACCTTGCCGCCGGTCCGGTAGTGGATCTTGGCGACCTGGGAGACGATCTGGTCGAAGGCGGGATAGACGAAGCCGTCGAACTGGATCTCCACCACCGGCCGGTAGCCGCGCAGGGCCATGCCGAAAGCCGTGCCGACGATGCCGGATTCGGCGAGCGGGGTGTCGATGACGCGGTTGTCGCCGAAGTCCTTCTGGAGTGTGTCGGTCACCCGGAACACGCCGCCGAGCCTGCCGATGTCCTCACCGAGCAGCACGACTTTGGCGTCGTCTTCCATCGCCCGGCGCAGGCCGGTGTTGAGGGCGGCGGCGAAGGTGGTGATCATGACTGCGCTCCTTCGGCGAGGTGGGCCGAGAACTGGTGCGCCTCTTCGGTGATCAGCGGGTGCTCGGTCGCGTAGACGTTGTCGAACATGCGCACCGGGTCGGGGTCGGGCATCTCCATCGTCGCGGTGCGCACGCGGCGGGCGATGTCGTCGGCGGTGTCGGCGACGCGGCGGGTGAACTCGGGGTCGAGGTGGCCTTCGCGGTCGAGCAGCAGGCGGATGCGCTCGATCGGGTCGCGGTGTTCCCAGTACTCGGTGTCGGCGGCGGTGCGGTACCTGCTCGGGTCGTCGGCGGTGGTGTGTGGGCCCATCCGGTAGGTCATCGCCTCGATGAAGGTCGGGCCGCCGCCGGTTCGGGCCCGTTCCACCGCCTGGCGGGTGACGGCCAGGACGGCGAGCACATCGTTGCCGTCGACGCGCACGCCCGGGATGCCGTAGCCGTCGGCCCTGCGCACCAGCGGTACGTGACTCTGCACCGTGACCGGTTCGCTGATCGCCCACTGGTTGTTCTGGCAGAAGAACACCACCGGCGCGGTCCACGCGGCCGCGAAACCGAGCGCCTCGGCGATGTCGCCCTCGCTGGTCGCGCCGTCGCCGAAGTAGACGATGGTGGCGATGTCGGCGCCGTCGAGGTGGGCGGCATAGGCGTAGCCGGTGGCGTGCAGGCCCTGGGAGCCGACCACGATGTTGGCGTTGGTCATGTTCACCGCCGCCGGGTCCCAGCAGTGGTGGGCGACGCCGCGCCACAGGGTGGTCAGCTGCTCGGGCGGCACGCCGCGGCAGTAGGCCACCGCGGTCTCGCGGTAGGAGCAGAAGACGTAGTCGTCGGGGTGCAGGGCATGCGCCGAGCCGACCTGGGCGGCTTCCTGGCCGAGCAGCGGCGGCCACAGGCCGAGCTGACCCTGGCGTTGCAGCGCGGTCGCCTCGACATCGATCCGGCGGGTCACGACGAGGTCCTGGTAGAGCTGCCGCAACCGTTCGGCATCAATGTCGGCCACCAGCGCGGCATGCTCGCGATCGAACACGCGCTTGCCGTCCGGCTGGACCAGCTGGACCGGATAGGTCTGTTTCTCCGACATCGAGATCGCCTCCTCGGCACCGCGCCTTGTGGGCCCGATGCAGGTACGACAATCGCTGAGTGCGATGTGTATCACTCAGCATCCACGATAACGCCAACTGCGCAAGCGATCTACACGGGAATGAGCAGAGTGCACGGTCTGGACGGTCCAAACACTGTCATACTGCGTTGTATGACAAGTCGCGAACCCGACGCCGTGACTCTGGACGCCACCGACGCGCGGCTCCTGCGCGAGTTGATCGCCAACCCGCGGGCCACCGGTGTGGAACTGGCCGCGCGGCTCGGCTTGTCACGCAACACCGTGCAGGCGCGGCTGGCCCGATGGGACAGCGGTGGAGTGCTCGGCAGCTTCGAGCGCCGGGTGGAACCGCGTGCCCTCGGCTATCCGCTGGCAGCCTTCGTCGCGGTGGTCGTTGATCAGCATCAGCTCGATGCCGTCGTCGACGAATTGGCCGGCGTTCCCGAGGTCACCGAGGTCTGCGGCATGACCGGCTCCACCGACCTGACCGTCCGCATCGTCGCCCGCGACGCCGACGACCTCTATCGCATCGCGGGCCAGATCCTCAAGATCCCCGGCGTCGAACGCACCAACATGGCTCTGGTCATGCGCGAACTCGTCGGCCCGCGCACCGGCCCGCTGCTGGACCGGCTCGCGGGCCCGAGCTGAGTCGCGACAGGGGTGTCGACCATCGAGCGGTCGTCTGAAGACCGGTTGGCGTTCTTGTCGGGGGACCGCGATACTGTTGTCCGCGAGTCGGTTCGGTAGGTCCGGGCCTGAAGATGGGGTGGGAAGTATGTCGAAGCGCAGTGTTTTCGTCGTGGCCGTGGCGGCGATGGCGGTGACGGTTTCCGGTTGCGCGAGTTCGGATCTGTCGAGCGGTTCGGCCGGCGCGTCGAAGAGTGCGGCCCTGGCCGCGCCGGTGGTGCCGTCGATGCCCGCTCTGCCGCTGCTGGATCGGCGTGCGGGCAACGGTGAGATCGTCCAGCAGGCCGGATTGAACGGCGCCGGGACCTTGAGCATCGACAACGGCAACAGCGACGACGTCGCCGTGGTGGTGGCGAACGGCAATCCCGCATCGCCACAGGCGACCATCTACGTGCGGGGTAACTCGAAGGCCACCCTCAGCGGCATCGCCGGAACCTATTACGTCTATCTGAAGACCGGTGCCGACTGGGACCAGGCCACGCTCAGCTTCACCCGCGACCGCCAGTTCCAGAAGTTCGACGACTCCTTCGACGCCGGCTCCGACTGGGAGATCACCCTGCAGCCCTCGATCGGCGGAAACGCCAGCACGAGCGACGTTCCCGCGTTCTGATCCAGAGGTCCTCGGATACGGGCGGGTGGCCTCACGCGATCGTGTACGCCTCGTCACCGAATCGTGCGACAACCTGGATCTCGCCACCGAGTGCCTCGACGTACTTGCGAATTGTTTCGATCCGCGAACGTTCGATCTCTCCGTGCTCGATCTTCGATACGGTGCGCTGCCCGATACCGATCTTGTTACCCAGTTCGGTTTGATTGAGCTGCTGTGCTTCTCGAAGTTCGGCGAGTCGGTAGGCGCGCTCGACGGAGCGCATCTTCTTCCGCGCGGCGGCGACCCGCGCCTGGTCGTATCCGCCCTGTGGATGCCGCGAGCGGCTGGTGTCGTATAGCTCCATCAGTCCAGTCTTCCTATGTGCTCGTCGAATACGCGATCGGCAATCGGGATGTTGTCCCGATACCACTGCTGCCACTGGTTCGTCTTGTCGCCGGCGATCAAGAGAATTGCCGATCGTTTCGGGTCGAACGCGAAAATGATCCTGGCGTTCGAGCCTGGGATTCGTAGCTCCTTCATATTCGAATGCCTCGATGTACGCAGGGAGTCGACCCATGGGCGACCGAGTGCAGGGCCTCTTTCCTCCAATTCCTGACGCGCTGCTTCGTAGTGGTCGAACATGACATCGTCCAAGCTGTCGACCCAGTTCAGGACCTGCTTGGTGAGGTAGATTCGCCAACCCACTAGGTCAACCATACTCCCTGCAGGGTCTAGAACCTAGGGGTGGTACAGGCTCGAATCGTTGGATGGGAAGTTAGCTGCTCCGTGGCAGGAAGCGGCGGACGATCAGGCCTGCGATCAGGGCCCAGAAGGCGCCGCCGATGCCGAACAGGGTGGTGCCGGAGGCGGCGACGAGGAAGGTGACCAGGCCTGCCGTGCGGTGGTCGGGGTCGCTGAGGGCGCCGGTGAGGGCCGCGGCGAGGGTGGCGAGGAGGGCCAGGCCCGCGACGGTTTCGAGGGTGCCCGCCGGCGCCGCGGCGATGAGGGTGACCAGGGCGGCGGAGGCGAGGCCGAGGATCAGATAGGCGGCGCCCGCGGTGGCGGCGGCGATCCAGCGGCGTTTGGGGTCGGGGCTCGCGCTGGGGGCGGCGGACAGGGCCGCGCTGATCGCGGCGAGGTTGATCGCGTGGCCGCCCGCGGTGGCGCCGGCGATGGTGCCGATTCCGGTGACGAGCATGGACGCGCGCCACGGCACCTGGAAATCGAACGAGCGCATCACCGCGACGCCGGGGATGTTCTGCGAGGCCATGGTGACGATGTAGAGCGGCACCGTGATGCCGACGATCGCCTGCCAATGCCAGTGCGGCGCAGTCCATTCCACGGTCGGGACCATGGCGGAAAGATCCAGGTGCCGGTCGCGGACCGCGATGTCGATCCCGGTGCCGATCGCCGCAGTGGCGAAGGCGACCAGTACCGCCCACTTCGGCGCGTACCGTTGCAGCACCAGCCAGACCACGATGACCGGCACCACCACGGCGGGCGAGGTGGTCAGCGCCTTGACCGGCGCCAGGCACAGCGGGACGAGCACACCGGCCAGCATGGCCTGCGCGATCGGCACCGGGATCGCGGCGACCAGCGAACCGAGCCGCTGCCACAGTCCCGTGATCACGATCAGCACGCCGGTGACCGCGAACGCCGCGACCGCGCCGGGCCAGCCACCCACGACCAGCCCGGTGCTCGCCAGCAGCGCCGCGCCCGGTGTCGACCAGGCCAGCGTGATCGGAATCCGGTACCGGAAACTGAGCAGCAGGATGCCGATGCCCTGGGTGAAACACAGGATCATCAGCCCCGATGCCGCCTGCGCTGGGCTCGCACCCACCGCCCGCAGGCCGCTCAGTACCACCGCGAACGAACTGGTGAATCCGACCAGCGCGGTGATCGCGCCAGCCCCGAGCGGCTGGGCGATGCCCGCCGGCTGCTCGGCGACATCGTCGGGCGGGGTGGTGGTGACCTGCGACATTGTGCCGATATTGCCTGCGGGCCGCGCCGGTGTCGCCTGCCAGTACCGCGAAAGTGGACTGATCGGGACCATCGCAGGGTGGAGTGAATGCTCAGCGCATGCCGCGGTCCGCCGGTGCAGGCCGATCACGAGCGCCGAGCGAGGGTACGTCGTGGTCGCGGGTTCGTTCGGTACCGGTGGGCCGGTCCTACTGCGTAGGGTGGCGGCATCGGGGGCTTCGGCAGGTGCGACGGTGGTGAGGAGCGGGCGTGAGTGCGGTATTGATCTCCCCGGAGGAACTCCGGGAAGAACTGGCGGACAAGAAGATCCATCTGCTCGACGTGCGGTGGGCGCTGGGTGATCCAGACGGCCCGCAGCACTATCTGGACGGGCACATCCCGGGCGCGGTGTTCGTCGACATGGAGACCGAACTGGCCGCGGCGCCCGCGCCAGCGCGTGGCAGGCATCCGCTGCCCGATCCCGGCACCTTCGAGAAGTGCGCGCGCAGCTGGGGCCTGGGGGCGGGCGAGCCGGTCGTCGTCTACGACGCGACCAGCGGTATGGCCGCGGCGCGGGCCTGGTGGCTGTTGCGCTGGGCTGGCGTCGACGCTGTCCGGATTCTCGACGGCGGACTGCCCGCGTGGATCGCGGCGGGTGGCGAGCTCGTCACCGGCGCCGAAGCCGACCCGGTCTCCGGCGACCTGGTGATCCGCCCCGGCTCGCTGCCGGTGATCGACGCCGACGCGGCGGCGAACTGGTCGGGCGTGCTCCTCGACGCCAGAGCGGGTGAGCGGTATCGCGGTGAGGTCGAACCGGTCGACCCCAAAGCCGGTCACATCCCCGGCGCGACCAGCGCCCCGACCACCGAGAACCTGGACGAGACCGGACACTTCCGCACCCCCGAGGAACTGCGCGCGCGGTTCGCCGAATTCGGGAACGGCCCGGTCGCGGTCTATTGCGGCTCCGGCGTGACGGCCGCCCACCAGATCGCGGCCCTCGCTCTCGCCGGGATCCCGGCCGCGCTGTACCCCGGCTCGTGGTCGCAGTGGTCGAACGATCCGAAGCGACCGGTCGCCACCGGCGCTTGACGAGTCGTCGCCTACCCGGAGCACCGAACACGTGGCCGGTGACAGTCGATCAAGGGCACCCGCGCGCGACCTGGTGGAGTGTGGCGTTGTCGGCCGCCGTGATCGGGAGGTCGTAGTCGAGGGCGACGGTGAGGTACTTGGCCGCGTAGAAGCAGTGGTTGGGGCGGGCGGGTGGTAGCCAGCCGGCGGGGGTGTCGTCGCCTTTGGACTGGTTGGTGGACGCGCCGGTGGCGAGCAGGTTCACCGACAGGTCGTTGGCGAAGCGCAGTCTGCGGTCGGGTGGCCAGTCGGCGGCGCCCATGTCCCAGGCCGCGGCGAGCGGGTAGACGTGGTCGATCTGGATGCGGCCGCCGTCGGACTTGCGGAAGGTGAGGTCGGTGCCCGTGTAGGGGTCGGTGAGCACGCCCTCGACGACCACGCACCGGCCGCGCCGCACCACCTCCCGCAGCTGGGCGGCGAGCACATTGTTGCGCGTGTCGCAGCCGTCGTGGCCGCCCGGCGCGTCGGTGTCGTCGGACCACGCGGTGCCGAACACGCACGCCTGGCCCGGCTTGCAGCCGCGTTCATAGCCGCCAGGACGTGGCCGGGCGGCGATCACCCGCACCCGGTCGAGCAGCGCGCTCACCTCGGCGCGGGTCGGACTGCCGGGCGCGGGCAGCACCGGATCGTCCGGTGTGCGCACAGCGCAACCGGCGACCACGAGCACCGTGACGAGCAGCCACGCCCATTTCCGCATACCTGCAGGTTGTAGCCGGAGGCACCGACAGATATGCCGACCTGGCTACAACCAGGCGCGGGCCAGGATGTCGTCGGCGGCCACTTCGCTGGCATGGGGTGGGAACCGCGTCGCCGCGATCGAGGAGATGTGCGTGCCGTCGTGGCCGACCAGCCACGAACCGCCACGGTCCTCGCACTCGGCGATCTTGGCGAAGACGGTGAGCAGGAAAGTGATCGAATCGCGCGGATCGACGGTGTGCGCCAGACGCTGGGATTCGCCGGGTCTGGACAGGTCGAGCCACACGCCGGACTGGCCGTCCAGGCGCATTCCGACGATCTTTCCGGTATCGATGAACGTGAATTTGCGCCGTTCCCACGGGGTTGTCGGGGTATAGCTCTGCTCGAGAACCTGGAGCAGAATCGTCATCACTGCCCTCCGCACGCATACAAGGGGTTCATCGGCCGAGCCGGAGCGAGCCCGGTTCGCCTGGGTCGGTATGTAGTTGTCGCCGGTGGGTGGTCCGGCCCGTGACCAGGGGATACCCCAGTATGTTCCGGGATCGGCGAGAAATCCAGGGGAGGCGGGCCGCGTCGGGTGTCGGTGCCGCCTGCTTGGATGGTCCCCATGCTGCACGGTCTGTGGTCCCCCGGGGCAGGCCTGCTGCTGTGGCACGACGGGGAACCGGTCGCCGTCGGTTCGGTGCTCGGCGACATCCTGGAACGGGCCAGGTTCCGGCACCGCGCCCAGGTCCTCGTCGTCGATGCCGCAGGGCACGCCGACACCGCCGAGGTACGCGCGCACGCGCTCGCGCCGCCGACGGCGGCCGTTGTGCTGCGCAGCGGACTGCCCCGCGAGAACATCTCCGGCGATCTGCGCTTCCTCGGGCACGTCGCCCGCGGCGTCGAACGGTGGGTGCGGGCGGGTCGGGTGGTGCCGCAGGTCGAGCGGGCCGACGGTCAGTGGTGGGTGCGCTGGCGGCTGGTCGGCGGTCAGCGGCAGCGGGCGTGGCTGGCAGAGCTGGCCGCCGCGATGCCCGCGGCGCTGCGGGTCGCCGGGTCACCGGCCACCGTGCTCGAAGACCTGGTCACCGAGCTCACCGACCCGATCGCCCGCGAATACCTCGCGCACCGCACGATGACGCACCCGATCCTGCTGGCCCTCGTCGGTGACACTCCGCTCGAGGCCGGCTCCTACCGGCTGGCCGAGACCCTGGAGCAGTGGCGGGCGGGCTACGCCGCCGACGAACCCGAACTCGTCCTGCGGCTGTGCGAACCCGACGGCGAATTCGGCACCACCGACGACTCGGTGGCGCTGTGGCGGCTGCAGGTCTGCCTGCGCCCGGTCGACGACGCGCCGAAACCCGTCGCGCTAGACGATGATCCGGTCCTCGTGCGGACCGCCGCCGAGAAGCTCGGCCATGCGCGCAAGGCCTATCCGCGCTTGCGTGACCTGCCCACCGACCCGCGCGGCCTCGATTTGCTGCTGCCCACCGAGGTCGTCGCCGACCTGGTCGCCCACGGTGCGCACGCGCTGCAGGAGGCGGGAATCCGGCTGCTGCTGCCGCGCGCCTGGAATATCGTCGAACCGAGCATGCGGCTGCGGGTGAGCAGCCCGGCCGCCGCCGAATCCACCGTCGGCCTGAGCGGATTGCTTTCCTACCGCTGGGAATTGGCGCTCGGTGACCTCGTGCTCACCAAGCCCGAGATGGAGCGGCTGATCCGCAGCAAGTCGGACCTGGTGCAGCTGCGCGGGGAATGGGTGCAGGCCGACCACCGGGTACTGGCCGCTGCCGCCCGCTATGTCGCGACGCACGCCGACGACACCCCGATCACCCTGGCCGACATGATCGGTGAACTCGCCGCCGAACGCGTCGACAATGTGCCGGTAACCGAGGTCACCGCCGCCGGCTGGGCTGCCGAATTGTTCGCCAGGGAAGGCGAACCCGAGCCCGTCCCGGTGCCGATCGGCCTGAAGGCTGAGCTGCGCCCCTACCAGGAGCGTGGGCTGAGCTGGCTTGCGACGATGAGCAGGCTGAACTGCGGCGCGATCCTGGCCGACGACATGGGCCTGGGTAAAACCGTGCAGGTGCTGGCGCTACTGGCGCACGAACGTGAGTCGGCGGCGCAGGTCGGGCCGACGCTGCTGGTGTGCCCGATGTCGGTGGTCGGCAATTGGCAGCGCGAAGCGCAACGGTTCACTCCAGATCTGCGAGTGCTGGTCCACCACGGGCCAGGACGGCTGACCGGTGCGGAATTCGCTGCGGCGGTGGCGGATTCGGATCTTATCGTGACGACGTACACCCTGCTGGCCCGCGACGCGACCCTGCTCAGTGAACAGCAATGGGAGCGCATCGTGCTCGACGAGGCCCAGCACATCAAGAACGCCGCCACCAGGCAGTCGCGGGCCGCCCGCGCGCTGCACGCACGACATCGGCTGGCGCTCACCGGAACTCCGGTGGAGAACCGCCTGGAGGAACTGCGGGCCCTGTTCGACTTCGCCATGCCCAAACTGCTGGGCAGCCCGCAATCCTTCCGGGCGAAGTTCGCGGTGCCGATCGAACGCGAACGGGACCAGCAGGCCGTCGACCGGCTGCGGTTGATCACCGATCCGTTCGTGCTGCGCAGGCTCAAGACCGATCCGGCGGTCATCAGCGACCTGCCGGAGAAGCTGGAGATGACGGTGCGGGCCAACCTCACCGTCGAACAAGCCGCCCTCTATCAAGCCGTGGTCGACGACATGCTCGCGAAACTGAAGGACGCGAAAGGCATGGCACGCAAGGGCGCCGTGCTCGGCGCGCTGACCCGGCTCAAGCAGGTCTGCAACCATCCCGCGCACTTCCTCGGCGACGGTTCGCCGATCCTGCGGCGCGGCAGTCACCGCTCCGGCAAGCTGGCCCTGGTCGAGGACGTGCTCGACGCGGTCGTCGCCGACGGCGAGAAAGCCCTGCTGTTCACCCAGTTCCGCGAATTCGGCGACCTGGTGCTGCCGTATCTCACCGAGCGCTTCGGCACGCCGATTCCGTTCCTGCACGGCGGGGTCACCAAGCAGCGCCGCGACGACATGGTGACCGGTTTCCAGGGCGAGAACGGCCCGCCGCTGATGCTGCTCTCGCTCAAGGCGGGCGGTACCGGCCTCAACCTGACCGCCGCCAATCACGTGATCCACCTGGACCGCTGGTGGAATCCGGCGGTGGAGAACCAGGCCACCGACCGCGCCTTCCGGATCGGCCAGCAGCGCGCGGTGCAGGTCCGCAAGCTGGTCTGCGTCGACACGATCGAGGAGCGGATCGACGAGATGATCAGCGGCAAGAAGCAATTGGCCGAGCTGGCGGTCGGCGCGGGGGAGAACTGGATCACCGAACTGAGCACCGACGAACTGCGCGAACTGTTCACCCTTGGTGCCGAGGCGGTGGGTGACTGATGGCCGATTTCAGTCAGTTCGGTCCGCGCAGGCCGGTCACCGGTGGTGCCAAGGCCCGCGGCGGCTTCGGCCGGACCTGGTGGGGCAGGTCGCTGCTGGAGGCGGTGGAGAAGGTCGCCGACGCGGGCAGGCTCTCGCGCGGGCGCACCTACGCCAGGGTCGGCCAGGTGGTGAACTACCGGATCGAACGCGGCGCCGTCACCGCCGAGGTGCAGGGTAGCCAGCCGAGCCCGTTCACCTCGGTGCTGGCGATGCGCCCGCTGCGCGACGAAGAGGTCGAGCTGCTGCTCGCCGAGATCAGGGAGGCGCCGGGCATGCTGGCCGAGATCGCCTCCGGCGCACTGCCGCCCGCCCTCGGCCCGCACCTGCTGCCGACCACCGCCGCCGAACTCGACTTCTCGTGCAGCTGCCCGGACATGGGCTGGCCGTGCAAGCACGTCGCCGCGGTCTGCTACCTGCTCGCCGAACGACTCGACGAGCGACCGAGCGAGATCCTCACCCTGCGCGGCCTCGACCTGGACACCCTCATCGGCGGCGTCGAGAAGTCCACCCGCAACACCGAAGCCGGTGATCCCTACGGCGACGACCTCACGCTCCCGGAGCTGCCCCGCGTCGAATTCCACGCCGTCATCGAGGACCTCGACCCGATCCCGCTGCGCCGCGCCCTGCGGATGTCGGCCGAGGACGAGCAGATCGCCGCCACCGGCCTGCGCGAATTACGTTCGCTCTACCCCGAATTCGACAGCTGAGGTCAGGGGAGTTCGTACTCGAACCAGATGTGGTGGCCGCCTGTCGAATCGACGTAGAGCGCACCGGTGCCGGTGATGCCGGTCAGCTCGCCGGTGCCGCTGGCGGGGACGATGTGGAAGAACTCGTCGGTGCGATCGGTGCCGCCGGTGGTGGCCGAGTGGACGAAGTTGAAGGCACCGGACTTGCCGCCCAGCGTGCCTTCGAACGACTCCATCGCGATGTAGGTGCCCGCGCCGGACGACATGTCGAATGCCGCGGTGAACAGCGTCGCCGAGGTGCCCGTGATCTCCCCGGCGTAGACCTTCGTCATGAGGGTCACGCCGACGGGCAGCCCGGTGCTGATGGGCGGCTGCGGCTGCAGGTCGGTGGGGTCGAACGCGGTGACTTCGAACGTGCCGGTTGCCTTCATGCCGGCGATGCTAGACCGGTCCACCGACAGCCCCCGCGACCGCCGCGATTCACGATGCCGTGTCCACCCGGTACACGCGGGTGGCATTGCCGCCGAACACCTTCCGCAGCGTGTCCTGGTCGGCGCCCGCCTCGGTGAGCGCGGTGGCCACGGTCTCGACCGCGCCGCTGATGCTGGTGATCGGCTTGTCGACCGGGAAGTTCGAACCCCAGATCAACCGGTCGGGGCCGAACACCGCCAGCGCGTGGGCGAGCAACGGCCGCACCCGCTCGACCAGCTCGGGCACCGGCGTCGGGGCGCCGCGCGGTGGCACCGGATGACCGAGCACCGGCATCATCAGCCCGCTCACCTTGGCCACCACGGCAGGCTGCTCGGCCAGCTCGGTCAGGTCGTCGCGCCAGCGCTCGAACAGTGCCTGCCGCTGGGCAGGGGTGTGCCCGGTGTTCTTGCCGACCGGCCCGAAGATGCCCGCGGGTGTCCCCAGATGGTCGAGCACGATCGGCACCTCGGGGAAGCGCTCGGCCAGCGCCGTCACGTCGGGCAGCTGCACCGAGTACACCCAGGCGTCGAAGGACAGGCCGCGTTCGGCGAGCTGGGGGAAACCGTTCAGGAAGGCGGGGGCGTTGAGGGCGTCGTTCGGCGCGAACGATTTCACGGCCGGATCGGGATGGTGGGCGACCATGGTCCTGATCCCGCGCAGCAGCGGCGAGGCCGACTGATGCGCGTCGAGGACGGCGCCGAAGTCGGCGGTGGCTGGATCGGCCGACGCGATGATCGCGGCGAGGGCCGGGGTGTCCACGCCGAACGGCAGACTGGCCACCCAGCGGGTTTCGTCGGGCTTCCAGCCGGTCCATTCCACTTCGATGTGCGCGATCGCGTCCACCCGGGTTTTCCCGAGGTCGGCCCGGTAGTCGGCGGGCAGATAGGGGCCCAGATAGGCGGACGGGTCACCGACGAATTCGCGGTCGCCCCGCGGAGCCAGTTTCGCCGCGATGTCGACCGGCAGCGGGAGATACCGCAGCAGGGTGGCCAGCTTGCTGAAATGGCGAGGTGTCGTGCGCGGATCCCACTGGTGGATGTGCGCATCGATGATGTCGAGGTCGGTCAGGTCCATGCTCTACGTCCCATCGCCGCCGATGCCTTGTGCTGGCGGCCATTGTCACACGCGGGCGCGGGGTGTGGCTGGATTCGCGCTCGCGGCGATCGCTTCAGACGGTTCGCCGATACTGCCCGCCGACCGCGAAGAATGTGTCGGTGACCTGCTGTAGGCTGCACACCCGCGCAGCGTCCATCAGCACGTCGAAAATATTGCCGTCGGTATGGGCGACCTCGGCCAGCCGGGCCAGCGCGCGATGGGATTCCTCGGCGTTCTCGTCCTGGAAGTCGCGCAACCGCTCCAGTTGGGAACGGCGTTCCGCTTCGGTGCCACGGGCCAGTTCGAGCGGGCCGTGCGCGGCGCCGTCGTCGCGGCCGCGGAAGGTGTTCACGCCGACGATCGGCAGCGACCCGTCATGTTTGCGCTGCTCATAGCGCATGGACTCGTCCTGGATGCGCCCGCGCTGATAGCCGGTCTCCATGGCGCCGAGCACGCCGCCGCGTTCGCTGATCCGCTCGAATTCGAGCAGTACCGCCTCTTCGACCAGGTCGGTGAGTTCGTCGATGACGAAACTGCCCTGCAGCGGATTCTCGTTCATCGCCAGACCCCATTCCTTGGCGATGATGAGCTGGATCGCCAGCGCCCGCCGCACCGAATCCTCGGTGGGGGTGGTCACCGCCTCGTCGAAGGCATTGGTGTGCAGGCTGTTGCAATTGTCGTAGACGGCGATCAGGGCCTGCAGCGTGGTGCGGATGTCGTTGAACTGCATTTCCTGGGCGTGCAGCGAGCGACCCGAGGTCTGCACGTGGTACTTGAGCTTCTGCGCGCGTTCGCCGCCGCCGTAGCAGTCGCGCATCGCGATCGCCCAGATGCGGCGGGCGACGCGGCCGATCACCGTGTATTCGGGGTCCATGCCATTGGAGAAGAAGAACGACAGATTCGGTGCGAAGTCGTCGATCGCCAGGCCGCGGGCCAGATAGGTCTCCACATAGGTGAATCCGTTGGCCAGGGTGAAGGCGAGCTGGCTGATCGGGTTCGCGCCCGCCTCGGCGATGTGATAGCCGGAGATCGACACCGAATAGAAATTGCGCACGTCGTTGCGCACGAACCATTCCTGGATATCGGCCATCATCCGCAGGCTGAACTCGGTGGAGAACAGGCAGGTGTTCTGGCCCTGGTCCTCCTTGAGGATGTCGGCCTGCACGGTGCCGCGCACGGTGGCCAGGGTCCTTGCCCGCACCTCGGCCGCCTCAGCGGGACCCGGCTCGCGGCCTTCGGCGTCGGTGAAGCGTTGCAGCGCTTGATCTATCGCGGCATTGAGGAAGAACGCGAGGATGGTGGGCGCGGGGCCGTTGATCGTCATCGACACCGAGGTGGTCGGCGCGCACAGGTCGAAACCGTCGAAGAGGGTGCGCATGTCCTCGATGGTGGCCACCGAGACACCCGAGGTGCCGACCTTGCCGTAGATGTCGGGACGTTCGGCCGGGTCGTGGCCGTAGAGGGTGACCGAGTCGAACGCGGTGGACAGCCGGGTCGCCTCGGCGTGCGCGCTGAGGACCTTGAACCGGCGATTGGTGCGTGCCGGATCGCCCTCGCCGGCGAACATCCTGGCCGGGTCCTCGTTGTCGCGCTTGAACGGGAAAACGCCTGCGGTGAACGGGAACCGGCCCGGCAGGTTCTCGGCGCGCAGGAAGCGCAGCAGCTCGCCGTCGTCGGTGTAGCGGGGCAGGGCGACGCGCGCGATGCTGGAACCGGACAGCGATTCGCGCCGCAGCCGGGTGCGGATCTCGCGGTCGCGCACCCGGACCACCTGCTCGTCGCCGCGGTAGCTCTCGGCGACAGCGGGCCATTCCGCCAGCAGCGCGGTCGACTCGGGGGACAGGGCGGTGCGGGCCGCGGCCAGCAGTTCGGCGACCGCCGCGTCGTCGGGCAGT
This sequence comes from Nocardia sp. NPDC055053, assembly GCF_053608285.1. Classification (NCBI taxonomy): domain Bacteria; kingdom Bacillati; phylum Actinomycetota; class Actinomycetes; order Mycobacteriales; family Nocardiaceae; genus Nocardia; species Nocardia sp. NPDC055053. Next base: position 87,532 of record NZ_JBSGVD010000021.1, read on the forward strand.
TCGTGGCTGACCAGGCCGAGCCGTTGACTGCGTTGCGCCGCAGCGCATTCCCGCGCGGTGTCGGCGTGGTAGGTGCGGACCGTCTCGGCGATCTCGGCCAGGTAGCGAACGCGCGAGGGTGGCACCAAGTGGGCGAACCGGGTGGAGACCTTGGTGTCGACGTGCGGCAGGGCACCCGGCTCGACGGTGAGTCCGTGCTCGGTGAGCAGGCCGATGAGATGGTGGTAGAGGGCGGTGACGCCGTCGTCGTCGAAGGTGGCGGCGCTGGTGCCGAAGACCGGCATGTCCGCCGGGGCCGCACCGAATTCGGCGCGGTTACGGATCAATTGGCGGGCCACGTCGCGGATCGCGTCCGCCGCGCCACGGCGCTCGTACTTGTTGACGGCGACCACGTCGGCGTAGTCGAGCATGTCGATCTTCTCGAGCTGGGAGGCGGCGCCGAACTCCGGCGTCATCACATACAGCGCCACGTCGACATGGTCGACGATGCCCGCGTCGCCCTGCCCGATGCCGGGCGTCTCCAGGATCACCAGGTCGTGGCCAGCGGCCCGGCAGGCGGCGATCATGGTGTCGATGTCGTCGGGCAGTTCGTGATTGCCGCGGGTGGCCAGCGAGCGGAAGTACACGTGCTCGCCGTCGAGCGCGTTCATCCGGATGCGGTCGCCGAGCAGCGCGCCGCCCGCCCGGCGGCGGGTCGGGTCGATCGCGAGGACCGCGACGCGCAGCTTGTCCTGCTGGTCGGTGCGCAGCCTGCGCACCAATTCGTCGGTGAGCGAGGACTTTCCGGAGCCGCCGGTGCCGGTGATGCCGAGGACCGGCACCCGGCGCTTGTCCGCCGCCGCCAGGATCGCGGCCCGGTCGGCTTCGGGCAGTGCGCCCTGCTGTAAGCAGGTGATGGTGCGCGCCAAGGCATTCCGGTCGCCGGTGTAGAGCGCGTCGAGGTCCGGCGGCTTCGCAGCGGGGTCGACATCGCAGACCCGGACCAGTTCGTTGATCATGCCGGGCAGGCCGAGCCGCTGACCGTCCTCGGGGGAGAAGATCCGCACGCCGCCGCGCGCGAGCCGCTCGATCTCCTCGGCGACGATCACGCCGCCGCCACCGCCGAAGATCCGCACGTCACCCGCGCCCGCCTCGCGCAACGCCTGGGCCAGGTACTCGAAGAACTCGATGTGCCCGCCCTGATACGAGCTGACCGCGACGCCCTGCACGTCCTCCTCGACGACCGCGTCGACGATCTCGCGGACCGAGCGGTTGTGGCCGAGATGGATCACCTCGGCCCCCTGGGCCTGCAGGATTCGCCGCATGATGTTGATCGCCGCGTCGTGCCCGTCGAACAACGCCGCCGAGGTCACGAACCGCACGGGATGGACCGGCACGTGCAGTGCGCTGGACTCGCTCATGACCGCCTCCGCAGGTGATGGACGCCCGATACTAGGACGTCCAACTAATTCTAGTATGAACTGGGTCACCATGGCGCGAAACGCGGCATGCGTGATTCGGTCGAAACATCACCGCAGCTCGACATACTCGACGGATGGTTCGCGAACATCGGGTGGGTGTGGCGCTGGAGCGGCTGGTGGCGGCGGGGGTGATCAGCGGGGAGCAGCGCGGGGCGGTGTTGCGGGCCGTGGACGCCGAGGAACACGCGGAGCGGGCGAGCGCGGGGCGGGTGATCGCGGAGATCGTCGCCTATCTCGGTGCTGGTTTGGTGGCCGCCGGTGTCGCGCTGTTCCTCGGGCGGGCGTGGACGGATGTGGCGCAGACCGGGCGGGTGGTGTTGTTGCTGGTCGTCGCCGGATGCGCGGCCGGGGGCGCGGTGGTGCTGGCCGGTGGTTGCGACGGGGTGTTCCGGCGGGTGCCGATCGCCTCGGCGGGGCGAAGCAGGCTCGCGGCGGTGCTGCTCGTGCTGGCCGCAGGCGCGGTGTGCGGTGCGGTGGCCACGGCCTTCGGCGACGGCGGTGGGGACGCCGCGGAGATCGCGGCATCAGTCGCGGGGCTGCTGGTGGCGGTGCTCGGTTATCTGCTGGTGCCGAGCGTCCTCGGGATGGTCGCGATGGGCGGGTTCGGTCTCGCGAGTGTCCTGAACGCGACGTCGGAGCTGTTCGACTACCGGTCCGTCTGGCCCGGGGTGCTGTTGCTGCTGTTCGGCGCGCTGTGGTTCGTGCTCGCCTTGGCGCGGCTGTTCGTCGCCGAGTGGGCGGGCTATCTGATCGGCGGGCTGATCGCGGTGGGTGGCGCGCAATCGGTGACGATCGGTGAATCGCCGTGGCGGCCGATGCTGACCGCGCTGGTCGGGGTGCTGTGTCTGATGCTGTACACGATCCGCCGGGAACCGGTCCTCGTGCTTGGCGGCGCCGCGGCGGTGGCGGGCGCGGTCGCCCAGGCGGTCGCCGATTACACCGACGGCGGGCCCGCCGCCGCGAGCGTGGTGCTGGCGATCGGCGCTGTCGTGCTCACCGTCGGCCTGGTCGTGCTGCTCGTCGGGCCGAAACAGCTGGAATGAGTCAGCGGATCAGGGTGGTCTCGTGCGCGCGGATCGTGCGGAAGAAGCGAGGGCCCACATCGGCGCCGTCGTGGTTGTAGCTGTCGATGATCTCGGCCAGCTCGTCGGCCAGCCTGCGCAGGTCCGCGGTCGCCGTGGTGCGGTCGAACTCGTCGGGCTCCCAGCCCCACGCGGGCGGGATGTCGTCGATGGTGACGACGATCTGATCGGCGAACGGTGTGCTCACCGCGACCGTGAGCTCGGGCGGCGCGGCCGCGAGCGGACTGTGCACCGTCAGCTCGCCCGGGCCGCCGACGACGGCGAAATTCCGGGCGAAGGCGATGTCGTCGCGGACCGACTCGACGATCGACGCGGTGCTCGCGTGCCTGCCGGGCCGATCGTGCCGCGCGCCGTAGACGCGGTCCGAGGACGCGTGAGAAGCGTTGTGGCTGTGGGAATTCCGCAGAATTCGATCGAGCATGCGCTGCGCGGTGGCTCGCTCGCCCGCGCCGGTGTTCTCGTGCTCGATCAGCGCGCGCAGACGGGTGATCCGCACGAAATGGTCGGTGCCCATGCCCCGATTGTGCCCCAGCGGGCCGCGGTGGAATGCGTCACATCGCGTACGCCGGAGTTTCGGCACTGCGCGCCGCCGACGCGCCCGCGGCGACCAAGGCCGCCGAGGACGTGCTGGCCGCGGTCACCGACGCCCAGGTCGACGCCTACTTCGCCCCGCTCGGCGCGGGCGAACTGGGTTTGCCCGCGTAGCCGCTGAGTGATCCGGCTCGGTATCGTCTGCACCATCCGTGACCGCTGATGAACAAGAGGGTGCCTGGTGACCGATTTCGAGACGATTCTGCTGGAGCGCAAGGGCGGCAGCGAGGGTAAGGGCGGGGTCGGCTGGATCACGCTGAACCGGCCCAAGGCGCTCAACGCTCTCAACGCGCAGGTTCTCGACGACGTCATCGCCGCGCTCGACGAGCTCGAGGCCGACGACTCCATCGGCGCCGTGGTCATCACCGGCTCGGAGAAGGCCTTCGCGGCGGGCGCCGACATCAAGGAGATGGCGCCCAAGTCGTACATGGACATGTACATGTCCGATTTCTTCGCCCGCTGGGACCGGCTGGCCAACTTCCGCAAGCCGACCATCGCGGCGGTCGCGGGCTACGCCCTCGGCGGCGGCTGTGAGCTGGCGATGCTGTGCGACATCCTGATCGCCGCCGACACCGCCAAGTTCGGCCAGCCCGAGATCAAGCTCGGCGTGATCCCCGGCATCGGCGGCTCGCAGCGGCTGACCCGCGCGATCGGCAAGGCCAAGGCGATGGATCTCATCCTGACCGGCCGCAACATGGGTGTGGAGGAAGCCGAGCGCGCCGGTCTGGTGTCGCGAATCGTGCCCGCCGACCAGCTGCTCGACACCGCGCTCGAGACCGCCCAGACCATCGCCTCGATGTCGCTGCCGGTCGCGATGATCGCCAAGGAGGCGGTCAACCGCGCCTTCGAGACCACGCTCGCCGAGGGCCTGCTGTTCGAGCGCCGGGTGTTCCATTCGCTGTTCGCGACCGACGATCAGAAGGAAGGCATGGCCGCCTTCGTCGAGAAGCGCCCGCCGAACTTCACCAACAGCTAGTTCTGTTTCAGCCGCAGCGAACCGTCGGTCAGCTGGGCGGGAGTCGGCGCGGTGCCCTGTTCGGGTAACCGCGCCGACGAATTGTCGGTGCCGAGCAACCCGGCGACGGTGCCGCCCAGGGTTGCTGTCACCGCCACCGCGGCGAGGAGTTTTCGGCGGCCGGGCCGCTGCGGTCCGTCGCGCGTAGACAGCGCCGCTCCCGCCCGCAGGCGCGGCATGCGCAGGCGGGACGGGCGCTGGGCGGCCAGCAGGACCGCGCCGCGCGCCGACACGTAGTCGGGCTCGGGGTCGTAGACGATCGGCAGCCCGATGCGCTGGGCCAGATCGGCGCGCAGGGTCGGGTTGCGGGTGCAGCCGCCGAGCAGCACCAGCGCGCCCGGCCGCACACCCGTCTCCTCGACCAGCTGACGCACGAACGAGGCCGAATGATGCAGCCCGGCCTCGCACAGTTCGGCCAGATCGCTGCGGGTCACCACCGCGCGGCCGCCGGTGCCGGCGTCGGTCGCGGTCACCACGCGCGCCCGGCTCAGCGACTCGCGGTGCGCGCGGCTGGTGCGCGCGTCGGCCAGTACGCCGCCGCGGGCCAGTTGCCAGCGCAGCAGGGCGTCGTAGCCGTCGCCGCTGAGGACGGTGCTGCGCTTGCTCGCCAGAATCGTGTCGGTGCGGCAATCGGCATGGGTGACAGTCAAACCCGAGCAGCCGAGGTCGTAGAGGATCACCGAGGCGGTGGTGGGCAGCATCCCGGTGAAACGCAGATAGCGCAATTGCGCCAGCGGTTCGTCGACGATGCCGACGCCGGTGCCGACCGCCGCTCGGATCGCCTCGGCGTGCAGCTCGTTACGGCAGGTGACCGCGGCGGCCGTGACGCACTCGTCGCGCGCGATCGCCGCGACGCGCATCCGGCGGATCGCCGACAACACCGCCTCTTCGACCGATCCGCCCGCCCTGCGCGGTAGCCGGACGTGGTCGACCGGCGGCAGGTGCGGCTGATCGGAGTGGGTCAGCACGGCGCGAGCACCACCCGCGCCCGCCGATACCCCCAGGACCAGCACCATGCGCTACATGGTGGACCAATTTCCGCTAGCTGCCAAGCGAGTCGGCCGGTGATTCGCTCGTCGGTTGCTATGTCGCGTGGAATGCGAGGTTTTGCCCGCCGGAATCCTCGTAGTCGCCCGCCTCGTGGCGGAACTCGGCGAGCAACGTCAGCAGTTCGCGGATTCGGTCCGGTGGCAGTCCCGGCTCGGCGAACACCCGCGCGTTCAGGGATGCGGTGGCCTCGGCGACCAATTCCCTTCCCGCGTCGGTGATTTCGATGAGCGTCGCGCGCCGGTCGGTCGGATGGGGGACCCGGAGCACCAGTCCGGCCTTCTCGAGCCGGTCGACGGTGTTGGTCACGCTGGTCGGATGCACCTGTAGTCGCGCGCTGGCCTTGGCCATCGGCAGGGCGCCGGTCTTGCTGAAACTGAGCAGTTGCAGCAGTTCGTAGCGGGAGAAGGTCAGGCCCGACGGTTTGAGCGCCTCGTCCACCCTGGCCATCACGATCTGCTGTGCCCGTACCAGCGAGGTCACCGCGGCCATCCCGTCGGCCACCGCACCCCAGCCGTGCCCGGTCCACTGGCGATGTGCTTCGGCGATCGGGTCATGCGGAAGCGGTCGTGGCCGAGACATGGCATTGATCATCGCATAGTGCCAGGTCGCTACCGCTCAGGTGCGTCGCGCGGACCGGACCCGAATTGCGCTCACGCTGATCGCAATCATGGTCAGCAGGGCCCGGTCACGGCAATCTCTAAGGCGAGGCGGGCGTGGCTGAGTGGTTGAGGCAACGGTCTGCAAAGCCGTTTACGCGGGTTCAATTCCCGCCGCTCGCTCGATGGACCGGCTGAACACGGTGTTCAGCCGGTCCCCGGCCGCACCGACCAAGCGCGGCCACCATGATCGCCATCAGCCCGGCCAGAGGTTTCCCACTGCGCGACCTCATCGGCGTTCTTCTCGGTCAGTGTCTGGTGGCAGGCACCGAGCAGATCTTCCAGGTGCCGTTTTCCTTCTTGAGGTGCTCTTCGGTGCTGTCCTCGGTGTTGGGCTCCTCGCCCGCGACGGACAGGGTCAGCTTGCCGACGACCGTCGCCTTGGCGGTGTCGCCGGTGATGACGATGTCCTCGACCTTGTCGATGGTCACCGAGACGGTCGCGGCATCGAACTGCTGACGCTGCTCCGGGGTGAGATTGTCGATCTCGGTGCGGTCGGCCTCGCACGCCAGCTGGGCGGCCGCGACGAACCCGTCGGCGCCGAGCGTGTCGTAGAAATCGCGAATCGCGACCTCGATCTGCTTCTCGTCCGAGGCCAGCGGAGTCCGCCCCTGCACGGTGAGCACGATGCCGGTGATCAGCGCGCCGAGCACCACCAGCGCGACGACGGCCAGTGCGATGAACAGCCCGGTCCGGTTCTTCTTCGGCGGCTGCTGCGGCGGGAAGACATCGGGGTTGCCGGGTGGGGGAGTCTGGCCGGGTCCGAATCCCGCGTGCGGGTATCCGGGAGGCCCGGACGGCACCTCGGGTGGCTGCTGGCCGAAGGGGGGCTGCTGGCCTTCGGGGGGATTCGTCATGCCTCGCTCCTGATGTCATCGGGGCGAGGCCCCGAAACCAGTGGAACCGTGCGTGAACAACCTGAATCAAACAAACGAGGCCCCGACCGAACGGACGGGGCCTCGAAATGTGCCCTCGGCAGGATTCGAACCTGCGGCCTTCTGCTCCGGAGGCAGACGCTCTATCCCCTGAGCTACGAGGGCGGGATAGATGCCGGTCGCTGTGCGGCGATCGGGCAGCGACAGCGTATCGCATCGAGTGCGGTGCGCCAAAAACGGTGCCGGACCGGGCGGTTGACCCGGTCCGGCGGCTCGCTCAGCCCAGCGGCAGCGGGCTCGCGCCGCGGGCGGCCAGCATGCTCGTCATCAGCTGGGACTCGCCCTCCTGGGTCTTGGACATCTGCGCGGACAGGACCCGCACCTCGGTGGTGTCGGCGTGCTCGGCGGCGTAGTCGAGCATCGGCACGCCGCCCTGGTGGTGGCGCAGCATCAGCTGTAGGAACAGCGTGTCCATGGCCGGGCCGGTGGACTGCCGCAGCGCGGTCATCTCCTCCTGGCTCGCCATGCCGGGCATCGCCGACATCGGACCCGACATCTCGTGCCCGGTCGTCGCGCCGCCGTGGCCGTGCGAGCCCGAGCCGTGCTCGGTCATCCAGCCCATGTAGCCGTCGACGTTCTGGTTGGGCTCGCCCCACAGCTGCAACCAGCCCTGCATCCGGCCGATCTGATTCTGCTGGGTGGTGAGGATGTCGTAGGCGAGCCTGCGCACGTCGTTGTCGGTCGAGCCGATCAGCGCCGCGCCCGCCATGTCGACGGCCTGCGCGTGGTGGGCCGACATGTCCTGGCTGAACCCCACGTCGACAGGGCCAGGCGCGGGAGTCTCGGTCTTGTCCAGCGGCATCCGCAGCAGCACGCCCGCCACGGCGCCGAGCAGCAGCAGGCCGATCGCGCCGAGGACGAGGATCGCCCCGGCCGGGCGACGCGCGCCCGGCTCGTCGGACTCGGGCGCGTTGTCGTCGGGGTCGGCCGCGGTGTCGTTGCCCACTACTGGCCCGCGGGCTGGGTGCCCGGCAACTGGAGGCCGCCGGGGAGACCGGTGCCGCCGGGGAGGCCGGTGCCGCCGGGCAGACCCGCGCCCGCACCGAGCTCGGACTGGTCCTGGGTCAGGCCCTTACCGTCCATCGGCACGGCCTCGGGGCCGTACGGCGCCGAGTCGAACGGCGGCGGGTTGTTGGCGTCGAAGATCGGGTTCGAGCAGCTCGCGCCGACCTCGGGGTAGGCGTACGGGTTCTCCCGCAGCGCGGAGATGAACTGCTTGATCCGCGCGTCGTCGGCGGAATCGAGCTTGAGCTGGTGACCCCAGGTCTGCAGCGAGATCGGCGAGTCGAGGCCCGGGTACGGCGACATCAGCGAGTACTGACGGCCCTTGACGAAGTTCGACAGCTTCTCCACGCCCGCGGCGTCGACCTTGTCCGGGTTGTAGGCGATCCAGACCGCGCCGTGCTCGAGCGAGTGCACCGCGTTCTCCATGCGGATCGGCTTGGTGTACACCGTGCCGGTGCAGTTGGCCCACGCGCCGTCGTGCGGGCCGCCGTAGGCGGGCGCCTTGTCGTAGGCGACGCGCTGGGCCGACGTCACGTGCAGACCGGCCGGGTACTCCTGCTTGACAACGCCGTCGATCTTCGTCGACGGGTCCTGGTTCTCCTTGGACGGCACCCATTCCTTGAGGTCGGTCTGGGCTTCCCTGATGGCGGCCTGGTCCAGGTACTTGGGCACCAGGCTGTAGGCGAGCAGGCCGATCAACGCGACGATGGCCACACCGGCGCCCAGCAGGGCCCAGGGGAATTCTCGCTTCTTACCCGGAAGGTTGCCTTTGCCGGGTTTGCGGGACGGAGACGACTTCCCCGCGGCCCGGACGGCCTTGGCTGATGTGGCGCTGGTCCTGCTCGGCATCGCTCGCTGTGCTCTTTCGACGTGTGGATCGGGACGTTCGTACCGGGCGGTCGTGGTTGCGAGGCGCCCAGCCAATAGGATAGAGACTCGTGACTCCAGCTGACCTTGCAGATCTCCTTCGCACCACCGCCGCGAAGGTGCTTGTCGAACGTGGACTGGACTCGTCGGTCCTGCCCGAGCAGGTCACAGTGGAGCGTCCGCGCAACCCCGAACACGGCGACTATGCCACGAATGTGGCGATGCAGGTGGCCAAGCGGGCCGGAACCAATCCGCGTGAGCTGGCCGGCTGGCTGGCCGAGGCCCTGTCCGCGACCGACGGCATCGAGGTGGCCGACGTCGCGGGTCCCGGCTTCCTCAACATCCGCCTCGCCGCCTCGGCGCAGGGCGTGATCGTCACGCAGATCCTGGCCGCGGGCGAGGAGTTCGGCACCGGCGCCGCGCTGTCCGGCACCAAGATCAACCTGGAGTTCGTCTCCGCCAACCCGACCGGTCCCGTGCACCTCGGCGGCACCCGCTGGGCCTCCGTCGGTGACGCGCTGGGCCGCATCCTGGCCGCCCAGGGCGCCGACGTGACCAGGGAGTACTACTTCAACGACCACGGCGCGCAGATCGACCGCTACGCGAAGTCGCTGGTCGCGGCCGCCCTCGGCGAGCCGACTCCGGAAGACGGTTACGCGGGCGAGTACATCCAGGAGATCAGCTCCAGCATCGTCGCCGCCCATCCCGACGTGCTCACCCTGCCCGCCGACGAGCGGCACGAGCTGTTCCGTCGCGAGGGTGTGCAGCAGATGTTCGCCCAGATCAAGCAGGATCTGCACGACTTCGGCACCGACTTCGACGTGTACTTCAACGAGAGCGAACTGTTCGCCTCCGGCGCCGTCGAGCAGGCCGTCGAGCAGCTCAAGAACTCGGGCAACCTGTACGAGAAGGACGGCGCCTGGTGGATCGCGTCCACCGAGTTCGGCGACGACAAGGACCGCGTCGTCCTCAAGAGCGACGGCAACGCCGCCTACATCGCCGGTGACATCGCCTACTTCCAGAACAAGCGCGCGCGTGGCTTCGACCTGGCCATCTACATGCTCGGCGCCGACCACCACGGCTACATCGGCCGGTTGAAGGCCGCCGCGGCCGCGTTCGGCGACAACCCCGACACCGTCGAGGTGCTGATCGGGCAGATGGTGAACCTGGTCCGCGACGGTCAGGCCGTGAAGATGAGCAAGCGCGCCGGCACCGTGGTGACCCTGAACGACCTGGTCGAGCAGATCGGCGTCGACGCCGCCCGCTACTCGCTGGTGCGCTCCTCGGTGAACTCGAGCATCGACATCGATCTCGACCTGTGGACCAAGGCGAGCAGCGAGAACCCGGTCTACTACGTGCAGTACGCGCACTCGCGGACCAGCAGCATCATCGGCAACGCCGCCAAGTACGCCGAATTCGCTTCCATCGAACCGGATTTCGCGCTGATGGTCTCGGCGCGTGAAGGCGATCTGATCCGCACCCTCGGTGATTTCCCGCGCGTGGTCGCCACCGCCGCCGAGACCCGCGAACCGCACCGCATCGCCCGCTACCTCGAAGAACTGGCCGGTGTCTACCACCCCTTCCAGTCCGACGACGACATGCGCGTGCTGCCCAAGGGCGACGACGCCGTCACCCCCCTCAATGCCGCCCGGCTCGAACTGGTCAAGGCGACCCGGCAGGTGCTGGCCAACGGCCTCGCCCTGCTCGGCGTCAGCGCACCGGAACGCATGTGAACACTTTTCAGGAAGGACGCACAACTGTGAGTGGTGCACACCCGGCCGGTCCCCGGCACGCAGAGATTCCGCACGCCCCGAGCCTGGCCGAGCGCCCGACCGATCCGAGCGAGATGATCGACCTGCCCGCCAACGTGTGGCCGCGCAACGCCACCCGTGGCGAGGACGGCGTCGTCCGCGTCGCCGGCGTGCCCGTCACCGAGCTGGCCCAGCAGTACGGCACCCCGCTGTTCGTCATCGACGAGGACGACTTCCGCTCCCGCTGCCGCGACATGGTGCGCGCGTTCGGGCCCAATGCCCGCGTGCACTACGCGTCCAAGGCGTTCCTGAGCGGTGAGATCGCGCGCTGGATCCGCGACGAGGGCCTCTCGCTCGACGTCTGCTCCGGTGGCGAGCTGGCCATCGCGCTGCACGCCGGTTTCCCGGCCGAGCGCATCGCGCTGCACGGCAACAACAAGTCGGTGCCCGAGCTCGAGACCGCGGTCGCCGCGGGCGTCGGGCACGTGGTCGTCGACTCGCTCTACGAGATCGAGCGGCTCGAAGCGGTCGCCGGCGCGGCGGGCGTTGTCCAGGACGTGCTGGTCCGGGTCACCGTCGGCGTCGAGGCGCACACGCACGAGTACATCTCCACCGCCCACGAGGACCAGAAGTTCGGCTTCTCGATCGCCGGTGGCGACGCCATGGAGGCGCTGGCCCGCGTCTTCGAGGCCGACAACCTGCGCCTGGTCGGCCTGCACAGCCACATCGGCTCGCAGATCTTCGAGCTCGACGGCTTCGAGATCGCCGCGCGCCGGATGCTCGGCCTGCTCCGCGAGGCCATCGACAAATTCGGTATCGAGCGCACCGCGCAGATCTCCACCCTGGATCTGGGCGGCGGCCTCGGTATCTCGTACCTGCCGAGCGACAACCCGCCGCCGCTGGACGAGTTCGCCGCCAACCTGCGCGGCCTGGTCGCCGCCGAGGCCGCCCGCGCCGGGCTGCCCGAGCCGACCATCGCCGTCGAGCCGGGCCGCGCCATCGCGGGGCCGGGCACCGTCACCCTCTACGAGGTCGGCACCATCAAGGACGTCGAGCTCGACGGTGGTGCGCGCCGCCGCTACGTCAGCGTCGACGGCGGCATGAGCGACAATATCCGTCCCGCGCTCTACCAGGCCGATTACGATTGCCGTCTGGTCTCGCGCTCGTCGGATGCGCACGCGGTCGTCGCGCGCGTAGTCGGAAAGCATTGCGAGAGTGGCGATATCGTCATTCGCGACACCTGGATGCCCGCCGACGCGGGCCCGGGTGACCTGGTCGCCGTCGCGGCGACCGGTGCGTACTGCTATTCGATGTCGAGCCGCTACAACCAGCTCACCCGGCCCGCCGTGGTCGCGGTGCGTGACGGTGTGGCGCGACTGATTCTGCGCCGGGAAACGGTGGCGGACCTGCTCAGCCTGGAGGTAGAAGGATGACGGAAACCGGCGTCAACAACGGCACAAGGGACGCGAGTCGTCCGCTGGGTGTCGCCGTCCTCGGCATGGGCACCGTCGGCACCGAGGTGGTCCGCGTGCTGCGCGACCACGCCGAAGACCTGCGTTCGCGCGTCGGTGCGCCGCTCGTGCTGCGCGGCGTCGCCGTGCGCGACCTGGGCAAGGACCGCGGCCTGCCCGCCGAGCTGCTCACCACCGACGCCGCGGCGCTCGTCGCCCGCGATGACGTCGACCTGGTGGTCGAGGTCATGGGCGGCATCGATCCGGCCCGTGGGCTGATCGGGGCCGCGCTGACCGCGGGCAAGTCCGTCGTCACCGCCAACAAGGCGCTGCTGGCCGACTACACCGGCGAACTGGCCGCCGCCGCCGAGCGCAGCCGTGCCGACCTGTACTTCGAGGCCGCCGTCGCCGGTGCGATCCCGGTGGTCCGCCCGCTGATCCAGTCGCTCTCGGGTGACCGGGTGAACCGGGTCGTCGGCATCGTCAACGGCACCACCAACTTCATCCTCTCCGCGATGGACGAGACCGGCGCCGCCTACGACGACGTGCTCGCCGAGGCCACCGACCTCGGTTACGCCGAGGCCGACCCCACCGCCGACGTCGAAGGCTTCGACGCAGCCGCCAAGGCCGCGATCCTGGCCTCGCTGGCCTTCCACACCCGCGTGACCGCGGCGGACGTGTACCGCGAGGGCATCACCAAGATCACCGCCGAGGACCTGGAGACGGCCTCGGCCGTCGGCTGCACCGTGAAGCTGCTCGCCATCTGCGAGCGCGTCGCGGCCGGTCCGGGCGAGCCCACCTCCGCCGAGGGCGGCAAGGATCGAGTCTCGGTGCGTGTGTACCCGGCGCTGATCCCGCGCAAGCACCCGCTGGCCTCGGTCAACGGCGCGTTCAACGCCGTCGTCGTCGAGGCCGACAACGCGGGCCGCCTGATGTTCTACGGTCAGGGCGCCGGTGGCGCGCCGACCGCGTCCGCCGTGCTCGGCGACCTCGTGATGGCCGCGCGCAACAAGTTCTACGGTGGTCGTGCACCGGGCGAATCGGTCTATGCTGAGCTGCCGATCGCGCCGATCGGGGACACCCCGACCCGCTACCACGTGAACCTGCAGGTGGCGGATCGTCCCGGCGTGCTCGCCGCGGTGGCGGACACGTTCGCCCAGCACGGGGTGAGCATCTCGACCGTGCGTCAGCAGGGCCATGGCGACGGTGCCAGGCTCGTGGTCGTCACCCACCATGCGGTGGAGTCCTCGCTGGCCGATACTGTCGCGGCATTGGCGGAAATGGATTCCGTCACCGCTGTGACCAGCGTTCTCAGACTGGAAGGCACCGAAGAATCATGAGTACCACTGGCATCGCACCCCAGCTCGGCGTGCACTCGCGCTGGCCGGGTCTGATCGCGGCCTACCGCGATCGGCTCGAAGGTGCCGCCGACTGGGAACCGGTGACCCTGTTCGAGGGCGGTACCCCGCTGGTCCCCGCGACGCACCTGTCCGAGCTGACGGGCTGCGAGGTGTACCTCAAGGTCGAGGGCGCCAACCCGACCGGTTCCTTCAAGGACCGCGGCATGACCATGGCGATGACCGATGCCAAGTACCGCGGCCAGAAGGCCGTGCTGTGCGCGTCGACCGGCAACACCTCGGCCTCGGCCGCCGCCTACGCCACCCGCGCGGGCATGGAGTGCGCGGTGCTGATCCCGCAGGGCAAGATCGCGATGGGCAAGCTGGCCCAGGCCGTGATGCTCGGCGCCAAGATCATCCAGGTCGAGGGCAACTTCGACGACTGTCTCGAGCTGGCCCGCAAGGTCACCTCGGACTTCCCCGAGGTCGGCCTGGTCAACTCGGTGAACCCGGCCCGCATCGAGGGCCAGAAGACCGCCTCGTTCGAGATCTGCGATGTCCTGGGCAAGGCACCGGATGTGCACGTGCTGCCGGTGGGCAACGCGGGCAACATCACCGCCTACTGGCGCGGTTACCGCGAGTACCACGCCGACGGCATCACCTCGGTGCTGCCGCGCATGCTCGGTGTGCAGGCCGCGGGTGCGGCCCCGCTGGTCAACGGCGCGCCGGTGAAGGACCCCGAGACCGTGGCCACCGCCATCCGGATCGGCGCCCCGGCGTCGTGGAACGGTGCGATGGAGGCCAAGGAGCAGTCCGGTGGCGCCTTCCGCGCGGCCACCGACGAGGAGATCCTGGCCGCGTACCGCCTGGTCGCCGCGACCGAGGGCGTCTTCGTCGAGCCCGCGTCGGCCGCGAGCGTGGCCGGTCTGCTGGCCGCCCGCAAGGAAGGCTGGCTGGATTCGGGCCTGACCGTGGTCTGCACCGTGACCGGCAACGGTCTCAAGGACCCCGACAACGCCCTGACCGGCATGCCCGAGGTCAAGCCGATCGCCGTCGACCCGGTGGCCATCGCCCACGAACTCGAGCTGGCCTGAGTTGAGCGCACGCGAGAGCAGGCTGATGACAGCGACCCTGCCCGCCGGTCTCGAAGTGACCGTGCGCGTTCCCGCCTCCACAGCCAACCTCGGCCCCGGATTCGACTGCCTGGGAATGGCATTGGGCCTCTACGACGAGATCGTGGTGCGCACGACCGATTCGGGTCTCGACATCCGGGTCGAGGGTGAGGGCGCCGACGACGTGCCGTGGGGTCCAACGCATCTGGTGGTGCGGGCGATCGAGCGCGGGCTGGAATCGCTCGGCGTCTGGGCCGATGGCCTCGATGTGGTGTGCCGCAACGTGATTCCGCACTCGCGTGGCCTGGGCTCCAGCGCCTCCGCGGTGGTCGGCGGCCTGGCCGCCGGCGCCGGGCTGGCCGCGAAGTTCGATCCGGAGCTGCGCCTGGACACCGACCGTCTGGTTCAGCTGGCCTCGGAGTTCGAAGGTCATCCCGACAACGCCGCGGCCAGCGTGCTCGGCGGAATCGTGGTGTCATGGACCGAATCCGATGCCGAGGCCAACCGCGCCTACCGGGCCGTGCGCCTGCAGCCCGCCGCCGCGCTGCGCCCGGTGGTGCTGATCCCGCAGGAACGCTCGTCGACGGCGCACACCCGCGGGCTGCTGCCCGAGCAGGTGCCGCACGGCGACGCCGCGTTCAACGTCAGCAGGGCGGCGCTGGCCGTCGTGGCGCTCACCGAGCGCCCCGATCTGCTGATGCCTGCCACCGCCGACCGGCTGCACCAGACCCAGCGTGCTCCCGCGCTACCGCTCACCACGGCGTGGATCCAGCGGCTTCGGGCCGCGGGAATCGCGGCGACTGTTTCCGGCGCAGGCCCGACAATTCTGGCGCTCGCGACCGGAGAATTCCCCGATGACCTGCGCAAACAGGCGGAATCCGACGGGCTGCGGGTAGTCGAACCCGGCATAGCGGGCGGCGTCGCGGTCGACTGACGGCGTGCCTGCCTTGCCGTTGTTCGCAATGGGCAGCTATTCTGTGCAAGTCCGTACATCGTGCGCATCAGACGCCGGTGCTTCATCAGGGCAATCGCTCCAGCAGGCTCCAGGCTCGAGCCTCCACTCCATGGAGGTGCTGCGACGCCGAGAAGCTGCTCAACTGGAATGATCTCTCCTCACCACTGTCTTCTGGTGGCGAAGCCTCCGGTCCGGCGGGGCGGGTAGTACGGCACAGGCGTCCTGTCGGACGCGTAATCCGAGCTCGGCACACGGTGCCGGGTCTACGGAACGAACCCTCGATTCAGCACACGGCATTCGAGGGAAGGAAAGGATTTCCGTGACAGATACGGACCTGCTCGCGACACCCGGGGTGGAATCCAACCCTACGAACTCGGGCGGCCGCGAAAGTGAATCCGGACAGATTTCGAAAATGAGCGAACACACCGACGTCGCACGATCGGGGCTGACTGGAATGCTGTTGCCGCAGTTGCGCGCATTGGCGGGGGAGCTCGGTATCCGAGGCACCTCCGGTATGCGTAAGGGCGATCTCATCGCCGCTATCAAGGAAAATCAGGCCGGAGCGCCTGCGAAGGCGGGTAAGCCCGCCGAGGCCGCCGCCGTGACGGCCGACGCGCCCGCCGCCAAGGCCGAGGCGCCCGCCAAGGCCGACAAGCCGGCCAAGGCCGAAAAGCAGGCCGAGCCTGCCGAAAAGGCCGCGCCCGCTGAAAAGCAGGCCGCGCCCGCCGAGAAGCAGGCCGCTGTCGCGGTCGCGACCGAGCAGGCCCCGGCCGAGCAGGCGCAGGCCGAGGCCAAGACCGCCGCTCCCGCCGAGTCGACCGAGGATTCCGGTCGCGAGGGCGGTCAGCGTGGCCGTGGCCGGCAGCGTCGTGGTCGTGACCAGGCCCGTACCGGTGGGGGCGAGAACGCCCAGGCCGAGAGCCGTGGCGAGGAGCCCAAGCAGGCCGACAAGGCCGAGGGCGGCGAGCAGGGCGAGCGTCGTCGCGAGCGTGGCGACCGCACCGGTGGTGACCGGGGCGAGCGCGCCGGTGGCGAGCGGGGCGAGCGCGCCGGTGGCGAGCGGGGCGAGCGCGCCGGTGGCGAGCGGAATCAGAACGAGCGCAACCAGAACCAGAACGGCAGCGCCGGCGGTAATCGCGGTCCCCGCGACGACCGCGGTGGTGACGACGAGGAAGGCGGCCGCGGTCGCCGGGGTCGCCGGTTCCGTGAGCGTCGCCGCGGTCGTGACCGCGACGGTGGCGCCGGTGGCGGTGGCGGCGAGGCACGCGACTTCGAGATCCGCGAGGACGACGTCCTCCAGCCGGTCGCTGGCATCCTGGATGTCCTCGACAACTACGCGTTCGTGCGGACCTCCGGCTACCTGGCCGGCCCGAACGACGTGTACGTCTCGATGAACCTGGTCCGCAAGAACGGACTGCGCCGCGGTGACGCGATCACCGGTGCGGTGCGTGCCCCGCGCGACGGCGAGCAGAGCAACCAGCGCCAGAAGTTCGACCCGCTGGTCCGCCTGGATACCGTCAACGGCGGCGAGGTCGAGGCGGCCAGGCGTCGTCCTGACTTCACCAAGCTGACCCCGCTGTACCCGAACCAGCGCCTGCGCCTCGAGACCGCGCAGAACAAGCTGACCACGCGTGTGATCGACCTGATCATGCCGATCGGTAAGGGCCAGCGTGCGCTGATCGTGTCCCCGCCCAAGGCGGGTAAGACCACGATCATGCAGGACATCGCCAACGCGATCGCGATCAACAACCCCGAGTGCTACCTCATGGTCGTCCTGGTCGACGAACGTCCCGAAGAGGTCACCGACATGCAGCGTTCGGTGAAGGGTGAGGTCATCGCCTCCACCTTCGACCGTCCGCCTGCCGACCACACCTCCGTCGCCGAGCTCGCCATCGAGCGCGCGAAGCGACTGGTGGAGATGGGCAAAGACGTTGTGGTGCTGCTCGACTCGATCACCCGATTGGGCCGTGCGTACAACAACTCCTCGCCCGCCTCGGGCCGCATCCTCTCCGGTGGTGTCGACTCGACCGCGCTGTACCCGCCCAAGCGGTTCCTCGGCGCGGCGCGCAACATCGAGAACGGTGGCTCGCTCACCATCATCGCCACGGCGATGGTGGAGACCGGCTCCACCGGTGACACGGTGATCTTCGAGGAGTTCAAGGGCACCGGCAACGCCGAGCTCAAGCTCGACCGCAAGATCGCCGAGCGGCGCGTGTTCCCCGCGGTGGACGTCAACCCGTCCGGTACCCGCAAGGACGAGCTGCTGCTCTCGCCCGACGAGGCCGCCGTGCTGCACAAGCTGCGCCGCGTGCTGACCGGGCTGGACTCGCACCAGGCCATCGATCTGCTGATCGACCGGCTGAAGAAGTCCAAGAACAACCTCGAGTTCCTGATGCAGGTCTCCAAGACCGCACCGGGCGCTCTCGACGAGTGATCGTCTAGAACCGCAGCAAGGGGCCTCGCCGACGCGGGGCCCCTTGCTGCATTCGGGGAACAAATCTGAGGTGGGGGGTGTTTTCGGAGGGTGCGGCCAGATCTGGCATACTGGACCGCTGTGTGTCTGCGGCTTCGCAGACATCCCGCCTAGTCGGTTCCGGTTCACGTATTCCGCGCTCCAGCGGCATGCGACCCGGCGACCATGATCGAGAGGACGCCCATGAAGGCAGGAATCCACCCCACGTATGTCGACACCACCGTTGTGTGTGGTTGCGGCAACACCTTCCAGACTCGCTCCACCAAGGAGTCCGGCCAGATCACCGTCGAGGTCTGCTCGCAGTGCCACCCGTTCTACACCGGCAAGCAGAAGATCCTCGACACCGGCGGCCGCGTCGCTCGCTTCGAGGCTCGCTACGGCAAGCGCGCAGGCAAGAAGGCCGACGCCAGCTAGTTGCCTCATCCGACGCCCGGTTCTGCTTCCGCAGGCCGGGCGTCGGTGGTTTCTCGCCGCACCGATTTCGCCCGCACCGCACATAAGGAAGCAAACGTGACGCAGCCGTCCGCCATCGACGACATTCTGGCCGAGTACGCAGGCCTGGAGACGCAGCTGGCCGATCCGTCGTTGCACAGCGACGCCGGTGCGGCCCGGCGGGTGGGCAAGCGGTTCGCCGAGCTGGCCCCGGTGATGTCGACCTACCGCAAGCTCGAATCGATCCGCGACGATCTCGACGCCGCCCGTGAGCTGGCCGCCGACGACGCCGCGTTCGCCGCCGAGGTGCCCGGTCTGGAAGCCCAGCTGGCGGAGCTCGAGCAGGCGCTGGCCGATCTGCTCGCCCCGCGCGACCCGCACGACGGCGACGACGTCGTGCTCGAGGTGAAGTCCGGCGAGGGCGGCGAGGAATCGGCGCTGTTCGCCGCCGACCTGGCACGCATGTACATCCGCTACGCCGAGCGGCACGGCTGGAAGGTGGAGACGCTCGACGTCACCTATTCCGACCTGGGCGGCTACAAGGACGCGACGCTGTCGATCAAGAGCCGCGACGCCGCGCGTGACGGCGTGTGGTCGCGCTTCAAGTTCGAGGGTGGCGTGCACCGCGTGCAGCGCGTGCCGGTGACCGAGTCGCAGGGCCGCATCCACACCTCGGCGGCCGGCGTGCTGATCTACCCCGAGCCCGACGAGGTCGAGCAGGTGCAGATCGACGAGACCGACCTGCGCATCGACGTCTACCGGTCCTCCGGCAAGGGCGGCCAGGGCGTCAACACCACCGACTCCGCGGTCCGCATCACCCACCTGCCCTCGGGCATCGTGGTGACCTGCCAGAACGAGCGCTCCCAGCTGCAGAACAAGGCGCGCGCGATGCAGGTGCTCGCCGCCCGGCTGCAGGCCCTGGCCGAGGAACAGGCCGACCAGGAGGCCGCGGCGGGCCGCGCCAGCCAGATCCGCACGGTGGACCGCTCCGAGCGCATCCGCACCTACAACTTCCCGGAGAACCGGATCGCCGATCACCGCATCGGTTTCAAGGCGCACAACCTCGACGCCGTCCTCGACGGTGACATGGACGCGCTGCTCGACGCGCTCGGCAAAGCCGACCTCGACGCCCGCATGGCCGCCGAGTAGCCGGCATGAGCGGTCAGCGCCCGCGGGAGGCAGCCCGCGTCACCACGGAGGGCGCCCGAGCATGCCGAATGATCCAGTGACCGAACGCGTCCGGCTGCGTCCGCTGATCGTCGAGGCCGCGGCGCGGCTGGCCGAGGCGGGCGTGGCCTCACCGCTGCCCGATGCGGAGAACCTGGCCGCCCACGTGCTCGGTGTCGACCGGATGCGCCTGGCGCTGCACCCGATGGTCGAGCCCTCCGAGGCGGAACGGTTCGGGCAGCTGGTCGACCGGCGGGCCGCGCGAATCCCGTTGCAGCACTTGACCGGAACGGCTGCCATGGGCGAGATCGAGCTCGCCGTCGGCCCCGGTGTCTTCGTGCCGCGTCCGGAGACCGAGCTGCTGTTCGCGTGGGCGCTGGCCTGGCTGGAGACGCTGCCGCACGACCACGCGCCGATCGTCGTCGACCTGTGCACCGGCTCGGGCGCCCTGGCCCTCGCCATCGCGCACGCCCGTCCCGACGCCAAGGTCCACGCCGTCGAACTCGACCCCGACGCCGTGACCTGGGCCCGCCGCAATGCCGACGACCGCATCGCCGCCGGTGACACCCCCATCACCCTGTACGCCGACGACGTCACCGACCCGGCCCTGCTCACCGACCTGTCGGGCCGCGTCGACCTGGTCGTCTCGAACCCGCCCTACATCCCCGAGGCAGCGGTTCTCGATCCCGAGGTCGCCGACCACGACCCTCACCGCGCCCTCTTCGGCGGCCCCGACGGCCTCGACGTCATCCGCGCCATGGTCCCCACCATCGCCCGCCTGCTGCGCCCCGGCGGCGCCACCGCCATCGAACACGACGACACCAACGGCGGTGGAGTGGCGTCCCTGCTCGCCGCGGCCGACTTCACCGGCATCGTCGAACACACCGACCTCGCCGACAAGCCCCGCTTCGTCGTGGCTCACCGCCCCAGCAAATCCTGACCGCGACCGTACCCAGCTGTCGCAAGACACCCGGCCGATCCAGCACACCCGGAGCATCCGGCCTGCCGACGGATCTCGCAGGAATCGGTGGTCCGCGCAAAGTACCCCGACATCCCACCGTCGGCCCGGACGCTAGACTCTTGCCGCACCCAGGGACCGGCAGCGTTCTCGGGGAGGCGGCACTGCTCGTGCCGCACCCGACGACCGGCAGGAGTCCCGGGGAGGCCGAACAGCCCCAATGATCGCGGAGAGGCGGAAACGCTGTGAGTACCGTCTATGACTGTGCGGAACCGGCGTCGCGGGCAGCGGGGATCACCGCGGCGACCAGCGCGCTGAAGTCCGGTCGGCTGGTCGTGATGCCGACTGACACGTTGTACGGCCTGGCGGCCGACGCGTTCGATTCCGAGGCGGTCGGCTCGCTGCTGGCCGCGAAGCGGCGCGGTCGCGATATGCCCGTTCCGGTGCTCGTCGGTTCCTGGCACACCATCGATGGGCTCGTGTTCTCGGTGCGGCCGCAGGCGCGGGAACTGATCCGCGCGTTCTGGCCGGGTGCGCTGAGCCTGGTCGTACAGGCGGCGCCGTCGCTGGCGTGGGATCTGGGTGACACCCGCGGCACGGTGATGCTGCGGATGCCGTTGCATCCGGTGGCGCTGGAATTGCTGCGCGAGGTCGGGCCGCTGGCCGTGTCTAGTGCGAATGTGTCCGGGCAGCCGCCGGCCAGCACCGTCGAGCAGGCGCGCGAGCAGCTGGGATCGCTGGCGAGTGTGTATCTCGACGGCGGTCCGGCCGAGCACGCGGTGGCCTCGACGATCGTCGATCTGACCGCGGATCAGCCGCGGGTGTTGCGGGAGGGTGCGGTGCCGGTGGCCGATATCGCGGAGGTGCTCGGGATGGCGCCCGACGCGTTGACCAGCCCCGCGCAGCGGTGATCGCACGCCTCCCATGAGCTCAGTCGTTCCCCTGCGCGAGCTGGTGCTCGTGCTGCTCGTCTCGGCCACGGTGACCTTCCTGGCGACCGGCGGTGTCCGGATGCTTGCCATCGGCTTCGGCGCGGTCGCGATTCCGCGTGAGCGCGATGTGCACGTGAAGCCGATTCCGCGGATGGGTGGCGTCGGCATGTATGTCGGTGTCGTCGCCGCGGTGTTGTTCGCGCACCAATTGCCTGCCCTGCGGCGCGGTTTCGATTACGCGCCCGATATTCCGGCGGTGCTGGTCGCGGCGACGATCATCGTGCTCGTCGGCATCGTCGACGACCGCTGGGGCCTGGACGCGCTCACCAAATTCGCCGGGCAGGTCACCGCGGCGGGCGTGATGGCCGTGATGGGCCTGAGCTGGTACGTGATCTACGACCCGTTCAACGACTCCACCGTGGTGCTCGACGCGCTACAGGGCGGTCTGGTGACCGTCGGCATCACCGTCACGCTCGTCAACGCGATGAACTTCGTCGACGGTCTGGACGGTTTGGCCGCGGGGCTCGGCCTGATCTGCGCGGTCGCGGTTTTCGTGTTCTCCGTCGGTTTGCTCTACGACCAGGGCGGCTCGGTGGACACCTATCCGCCCGCGCTGCTGGCCGCCGCGCTGGCCGGCGCCTG
This sequence comes from Nocardia sp. NPDC055053, assembly GCF_053608285.1. Taxonomy (NCBI): domain Bacteria; kingdom Bacillati; phylum Actinomycetota; class Actinomycetes; order Mycobacteriales; family Nocardiaceae; genus Nocardia; species Nocardia sp. NPDC055053. The sequence continues at coordinate 109,403 of NZ_JBSGVD010000021.1, forward strand.
CCTCGGATTTCTTCCGCACAATTTCTCGCCCGCCCGAATCTTCATGGGCGATACCGGCTCGATGATGATCGGTTTGATGCTGGCGGCGGTTTCCACCGGTGCCTCCGGCCGAATTCCGCTGCAGGGCTATGGCCCGCGCGACATTGTCGGTTTGCTCTCACCGCTGTTGCTGGTCGGCGCGGTGATGTTCATTCCGGTGCTCGATCTGTTGCTCGCGATCGTGCGCCGCGTGCGCGCCGGCGTGAGTTTCTCCACACCGGACAAAATGCATCTTCATCACCGATTGCTACAGATCGGACATTCTCAGCGACGCGTGGTCCTGTTGATCTATTTGTGGGTCGGCGTGCTCGCCTTCGGCGCGGTGGGAACATCGCTGATGGATCGGCGACTTGTGGTGTTGCTGATGGCGGGTGGATTGGTGTTCGCGCTGGTAGTGACCGCGATCCCATCGATGCGGCGGGTGGAGTCGGCCAACCGGTGAACGAAGGCCGCAAGGTAAAGTGCGGCCCGTGAGCTTTACACCGGAAACCGTGCCGAGCCCCGACGCCCCGCTGCGCGCCGCGCTGCGCTACGGCCTGATCGGCCTCGGCGTCCTCGTGGTCGCCGCCGGGGTGATCGCCACCGCGGTCGCCGGAACGGCGGGTCTGTGGGGCGCCCTGCTCGGTGCCGCCATCGGTGGTGGGTTCATCCTCACCACCGTCGTCGCCGTGCTGCTCGGCGCGAAGCTGCCGCCGAGCACGGCGGGCATGGTCATGCTGGTCAGCTGGGTCGGCAAGATGCTGGTCGCGCTGCTGGTCATCGCCGTGCTCAACCAGTTCGATTTCTACAGCAGGCCTGCGCTTTTCTTCACCGTGGTCGGTGCCCTGCTGATCGTGCTCGGCGCGGAAACGTACGGCGTTGTGAGCCAGCGGGTTCCGTACGTCACGACACGCGCGGGAGACGACGAAACGGCTTCCGAGCAGGAATAATCCCACCCAGCTACACACTGTCGTAGATAGCTTGGTAAAGTGTTGGTAAGCAAGCACCCAAGCTAGGGGCGCGGCCCGACCAACTCAGGGCTTTGCCTCGGGTTACCAGGGGGGATCGCCTAGATCCTGCCCGGTGCCGCTATGCTTACTGCCGATCCGGGTGGAATGTGCCCGGTTGAAGCATGTCGACGATGTCGCCGACGCCCGAACAGAAGTCATACGGTTACACGCCGTATAGGCAACTGTCGAATTTCGAGCCGACCAGAGTCGACCCCATTGATCGTCAATGTCCGATCGAACCGCGGGAATGACCGTCGTACCCGCGGCCCGAACACGGGAGAGAACGCTGAGCGTCATCACTTTGGCGGCGGGCGAGTTCCACGCGCCATCGCTGTCCGACTTCTTCCCTCCAGCAGTGCTGTTCGAGGGTACGCCGTTCGAACTCGATCGCCTGATGCTGGTCCGGCTCTTGATGACCGCCGTCTTGGTGGCCGTCTTCGTCCTGGCTTTCCGATCGCCGAAGATCGTTCCGCGCGGTCTGCAGAATGTGATGGAAACCGGTGTGGTTTTCGTCAAGGAGCAGATCGCCGACGAGGTACTCGGCAAGGAAACCGGCAAGAAGTTCCTCCCGCTGATCGCGACGATCTTCTTCACGGTTCTCTTCCTGAACTTCTCCGGTGTGATTCCAGGGTTGAACATCTCGTCGAACGCGCGAATCGGCATGCCGCTGGTCCTGGCCGCGGTCGTCTACATCACCTACAACTACGTCGGCATCCGGAAGTACGGATTCTTCTCCTACATCCGGCACAGCATCGTCGTTCCCGACGTGCCGATCGTGCTGCACGTGCTGCTGATCCCGATCGAGTTCATCTCGACCTTCATCCTGCGCCCGTTCACGCTGACCGTCCGTCTCATGGCCAACATGCTGGCCGGCCACATCATGCTGGTGCTGTTCTTCAGCGCGACCTGGTTCTTCCTGTTCGACGCCACCGCGTGGATGAAGGTCTTCTCGCCGTTCTCGCTGCTGGCCGGTATCGGCTTCACGCTGTTCGAGCTGCTGGTGATCTTCCTGCAGGCCTACGTTTTCGCGCTGCTGACCGCCGTGTACATCGGGCAGTCGGAGCACGCTGCCGACCACTGACCTGACTGAAACCACAACTACCGGAAACCTGCTACACACGCCGACCGGCGGGTGAGCAACAGAAAGGGAAAGAAGACTCATGAGCCTCGCTTACCTGGCCCAGGAAGCCGCGACCACCGAGAGCACCTTCAAGGGCTTCGGCGCCATCGGCTACGGTCTCGCCGCGATCGGCCCCGGCATCGGCGTGGGTATCGTCGTCGGTAAGGCCATCGAGGGCATCGCGCGTCAGCCCGAGCTGTCCGGCCAGATCCGTACCACCATGTTCCTCGGTATCGCCTTCACCGAGGCCCTGGCGCTGATCGGCCTCGTCGCCGGCTTCATCTTCTGATTCCGATGCGCGAAATCATGATGCTCGCCGCTGAAGGGGGAGAGGAAGTGAATCCTCTCGTCCCCGAAACGTACGACATCGTCTGGTCGATCGTCTGTCTGATCGTCGTCGGTCTGCTGTTCTGGAAGTACGTGATCCCACGTGTGACCAAGACCCTCGAAGAGCGCACGGACAAGATCGAAGGCGGTATCGCCAGGGCCGAAGCAGCCCAGGCGGAGGCACAGCAGACGCTGCAGCAGTACCAGCAGCAGCTCGCCGACGCCCGGCTCGAGGCCGCACGTATCCGCGAGGATGCGCGCACCCAGGGTCAGCAGATCCTCGCGCAGATGCGCACGGATGCCCAGGCCGAAAGCGACCGTATCGTCGCCGCCGGTCACTCCCAGCTGGAAGCCCAGCGCCAGCAGATCCTGACCGAGCTGCGTTCCGAGGTCGGCCGCACGGCCGTCGACCTGGCCGAGAAGATCATCGGCCAGTCTGTCTCGGACGAGGCCAAGCAGTCGGCGTCGATCGACAAGTTCCTCAGCGAACTCGACGACACCGACGCCATCGGGGTCGGAAGGTAACGACGCGAAAGTGAGAAGCATGTACGCAGCGAGCCGCGAGGCCAGCTCCCGGTCCCGGGAGGCGCTTCGGGCCGCTCTGACCGGAAGCGAAACTGTTGCGGCCACAACGGGGTCGGAACTGTTCGCCGTTGTCGCCGTGCTGGACGACCAGCGTTCGCTGCGTGTGGCGCTCGCGGACGTGTCGGTGCCGGGTTCGGCGCGCGCTGAACTCAGTGAGCGGATCTTCGGCGGCAAGGTCAGCGCTGCCACGCAGGCAGTGCTGACCACCGCGGTGGCGCAGAACTGGTCGCGCACCCGTGATCTGGTCGACACCCTGGTGCTGCTCGGGCAGGAGGCTCTGCTGGAGTCGGCCGCCGACGGTGGCCGGCTGGACGCGGTGGAGGACGAGCTGTTCCGGCTCGGACGCATCATCGCCGACAACCCGCAGCTGGAGCAGGCACTGTCCGATCAGGGCAAGCCCGCCTCTGCGCGGCGCGAGCTGATCGAGCGGTTGCTCACCGGTAAGGCCGAGCCGATCACCCTGGCGCTGGCCGAGCAGGCGGTGACCCGACTGCGGACCAACAACATCGGCGTCGCCCTCGACGCCCTGTCCGATCTGGCGGCGGCCCGTCGTGACCAGATCGTCGCCCACGCACACGCGTCGGTCGCGCTGTCCGATCAGCAGAAGGAGAAGCTCTCGGCTTCCCTGCAGCGGATCTACGGCAAGCCGGTCACCGTGCACGTGCAGGTCGACCCGACGCTGCTGAGCGGCGTCGTCGTGCGCGTCGGAGACGACGTCATCGACGGCAGCGCCACCGGCCGACTGGAGAAGCTGCGCCGGGCACTGTCCTGACCAGCAGCTCAACTCCAACCCCCGACATTCGAGACCACAGCGAGAGCAGGAACAACATGGCGGAGCTGACGATCTCCTCCGACGAGATCCGTAGCGCGATCGAGAGCTACACCCAGAGCTACACCCCGGAAACCTCCATCGAAGAAGTCGGCCTCGTGACCGACACCGGCGACGGCATCGCGCACGTGAGCGGTCTGCCTTCGGCGATGGCCAACGAGCTGCTCGAGTTCCCGGGCGGCGTCCTGGGCGTCGCGCTGAACCTCGAGGACACCGAGATCGGTGCCGTCATCCTCGGCGAGTACGCCTCGCTCGAGGAGGGCCAGCAGGTCCGCCGTACCGGCGACGTGCTGTCGGTTCCCGTCGGTGACAAGTTCCTCGGTCGCGTCGTCAACCCGCTCGGCCAGCCGATCGACGGCCTGGGCGAGATCGAAGCCGACGACCGCCGCGTGCTGGAGCTGCAGGCCGCGACCGTGCTGGAGCGTCAGCCGGTCGAGGAGCCGCTGGCCACCGGTATCACCGCGATCGACGCGCTGACCGCCATCGGCCGCGGCCAGCGTCAGCTGATCATCGGCGACCGTAAGACCGGCAAGACCGCCGTCGCCGTCGACGCGATCCTGAACCAGAAGGCGAACTGGGAGACCGGCGACCCGACCAAGCAGGTCCGCTGCATCTACGTCGCGATCGGCCAGAAGGGCTCCACCATCGCGGGCGTCAAGACCGCGCTCGAGGAGCACGGCGCGATGGAGTACACCACCATCGTCGCGGCCCCCGCGTCCGACTCCGCCGGCTTCAAGTGGCTGGCCCCCTACACCGGTTCGGCCATCGGCCAGCACTGGATGTACCAGGGCAAGCACGTCCTGATCGTGTTCGACGACCTGACCAAGCAGGCCGAGGCCTACCGCGCCATCTCGCTGCTGCTGCGTCGTCCGCCGGGCCGCGAGGCGTACCCCGGTGACGTCTTCTACCTGCACTCCCGTCTGCTGGAGCGTTGCGCGAAGCTGTCCGACGCCATGGGCGGCGGCTCGATGACCGGTCTGCCGATCATCGAGACCAAGGCCAACGACGTCTCGGCGTTCATCCCGACCAACGTCATCTCCATCACCGACGGCCAGGTCTTCCTCGAGTCCGACCTGTTCAACAAGGGTGTCCGCCCGGCGATCAACGTCGGTACCTCGGTCTCCCGTGTCGGTGGCGCCGCCCAGACCAAGGCCATGAAGAAGGTCGCCGGTTCGCTGCGTCTGGAAATGGCGCAGTACCGCGAGCTGGAGGCGTTCTCCGCCTTCGCCTCCGACCTGGATGCCGCCTCGCTGGCCCAGCTCGAGCGTGGTGCCCGCTGGGTGGAGCTGCTCAAGCAGAACCAGTACTCCCCGGTCGCCGTCGAGGATCAGGTCATCTCGATCTACCTGGTCGACGCCGGCTACTACGACTCGGTGCCGGTCGGCGACGTGCGTCGCTTCACCGCCGAGCTGCTGGAGCACCTGCACAGCGCGACCCAGTCGTCCTTCGACGCGCTCGAGGGTGGCCGCAAGCCGCTCGACGGCGAGGCCGCCGACGCGATCAAGTCGGAGACCGACAAGTTCAAGGAAGGCTTCCTGGCTTCCGACGGCAGCCGTGTCGTGAACGAGGCCGCTGCCGGCGATCTGGACCACGAAGAGGTCGAGTCGCTGTCGGTCACCCGCAAGCACGTCGACAAGTAAGCCGGGTCAGGACTGATGTCGGCATATTCCGATCTGGCGAATGAAGGGAGTGTGAACCGCTAGTGGCAAGTTTGCGTGAATTGCGCTCCCGCATTCGTGGTGTGAATTCGATCAAGAAGATCACCAAGGCTCAGGAACTGATCGCGACCTCGCGAATTTCCAAGGCCCAGGCCAGGGTTGCGGCGGCCAAGCCGTACGCCGAGGAGATCACCAAGGTCCTCGGTGAGCTGGCGAGCGCGTCGAAGAACCTGGCGCACCCGCTGCTCAACGAGCGCCCCAACCCGAAGCGCGCCGCCGTCCTGGTGATCACCAGTGACAGCGGTATGTGCGGCGGCTACAACTCGAACGTGCTCAAGCGCGCCGAGGAGCTCATGACCACCCTGCGTGGCGAGGGCAAGGAGCCGGTGCTGTACGTGATGGGCAACAAGGGCCTCACGTACTACAAGTTCCGCAACCGTCCGTTCCAGGCGTCGTGGACCGGCTTCTCGCAGCAGCCGAAGTACACCGATGCGTCGGCCGCGTGCAGCCACCTGGTCGAGGCCTTCATGGCCGGCTCCGACAACGAGGTTCCCTCGCTGGACGGCACCGGAACCATCGCGGGCGTCGACGAGCTGCACATCGTGTACACCAAGTTCGTCTCGATGCTGACCCAGAACCCGGAGGTGCGCCGCCTGGCGCCGATCCAGGTCAGCTTCGTCGACGAGAACTTCGAGCTCGGCGACGACATCATGTCGGACTCGCCGAACGCGGTGGTGACGGCGCAGTACGAATTCGAGCCGGACGCCGATGTGCTGCTGGGTGCTCTGCTGCCCAAGTACATCAACACGCGTATCTACTCATCGTTGCTCGAGGCAGCGGCATCCGAGTCCGCGGCTCGGCGCACCGCAATGAAGGCGGCGACCGACAACGCCAACGAGCTGGCCAGTGTGCTCCAGCGCGAGGCGAACTCGGTGCGTCAGGCCCAGATCACGCAGGAAATCAGCGAAATCGTCGGCGGCGTGAACGCGCTGGCGTCGAGCTCGGACCGCGACTAGAAGCGCAGGAAGAGAACCAATCTAATGACCGCAGCTGTCACTCAGGACAACGCGACCAAGGCGGGCGCAACCGCCGGCCGCGTCGTCCGTGTCATCGGCCCCGTCGTGGACGTCGAGTTCCCGCGTGGCGCCATCCCCGAGCTGTTCAACGCTCTCAACGCCGACATCAAGCTGGCGTCGGTGGCCAAGACCCTGACCCTCGAGGTCGCCCAGCACCTCGGCGACAACATCGTGCGCACCATCTCGATGCAGCCGACCGACGGCCTGGTCCGCGGCGCGGCCGTCGTCGACTCGGGCAAGCCGATCTCGGTGCCCGTCGGCGACATCGTCAAGGGCCACGTGTTCAACGCCCTCGGTGACTGCCTCGACTCGCCCGGCCTCGGCCGCGACGGCGAGCAGTGGGGCATCCACCGCAAGCCCCCGAGCTTCGACCAGCTCGAGGGTAAGACCGAGATGCTCGAGACCGGTGTCAAGGTCATCGACCTGCTGACCCCGTACGTCAAGGGCGGCAAGATCGGTCTGTTCGGTGGTGCCGGTGTCGGCAAGACCGTTCTGATCCAGGAGATGATCACCCGTATCGCTCGCGAGTTCTCCGGCACCTCGGTGTTCGCAGGCGTCGGTGAGCGTACCCGTGAGGGCACCGACCTCCACCTGGAAATGGAAGAGATGGGCGTCCTCCAGGACACCGCCCTCGTCTTCGGCCAGATGGACGAGCCGCCGGGCACGCGTATGCGCGTCGCCCTGTCCGCGCTGACCATGGCGGAGTACTTCCGCGATGTCCAGCACCAGGACGTGCTGCTCTTCATCGACAACATCTTCCGTTTCACCCAGGCCGGCTCCGAGGTCTCGACCCTGCTGGGTCGTATGCCTTCGGCCGTGGGTTACCAGCCGACGCTGGCGGACGAGATGGGTGAGCTCCAGGAGCGCATCACCTCGACCCGTGGTCGCTCGATCACCTCGCTGCAGGCGATCTACGTCCCCGCCGACGACTACACCGACCCGGCGCCGGCGACCACCTTCGCCCACCTGGACGCGACGACCGAGCTTTCCCGCCCGATCTCGCAGAAGGGCATCTACCCGGCCGTCGACCCGCTGACCTCGACCTCTCGTATCCTCGAGGCTTCGATCGTCGGCGAGCGCCACTTCCGGGTCGCCAACGAGGTCAAGCGGATCCTGCAGAAGTACAAGGAACTGCAGGACATCATCGCCATCCTCGGTATGGACGAGCTCTCCGAAGAGGACAAGGTCCTCGTCGGCCGCGCCCGTCGTCTGGAGAAGTTCCTCGGCCAGAACTTCATCGTGGCCGAGAAGTTCACCGGTCAGCCGGGTTCGGTCGTGCCGCTGGAGCAGACCATCGACGACTTCGATCGCGTCTGCAAGGGCGAGTTCGACCACTTCCCGGAGCAGGCGTTCAACTCCTGCGGTGGTCTCGACGACGTCGAGGCCGCTGCGAAGAAGATCGCCGGGAAGTAGTCCACCATGGCGGAGATGACAGTTGATCTCGTAGCGGTCGAACGCAAGCTCTGGTCCGGCCAGGCTACGTTCGTCAGCGCGCAGACCACCGAAGGTCAGATCGGCATCATGGCCGGCCACGAGCCGCTGCTCGGTCAGCTCGTCGAGGGCGGCACGGTGTCCATCGTGTCGACCGAGGGCGAGCGGATCGTCGCGGCGGTGCACGGCGGTTTCTTCTCGGTGACCGCCGAGACCGTGCGGGTGCTCGCCGAGTCCGCGGAGCTGTCGGGCGAGGTCGATGTCGACGCGGCACGTAAGGTGCTGGCCGATACGAGCGCATCCGACACGTCGCTGCGTGTGGCCCAGGCCCAGGTGCGTGCCGTAGAGGCTGCCGCGAAGCACTGATCTGAAGAACACCAGACATCTGTCGGCGACGAACTCCGGTTCGTCGCCGACAGTGTCGTTTTCGGGGGGTTTTCCGGTCCCGCCGGAGTCGCGCGGACCGGGCGTGATTGAATGACGACGGGGGTGTCTTCGACACCAGCTGAGTGAAAGGGCGTACGGCATTGCAAACCGGGATGGTTCTGCTGATCATTCTGGTGCTGACGCTCGTGTTCGTAGCAGGTGCATCGACCTACCGGCTGGTGATGCTGCGCCGGGGTGGCACGGCCGCGTTGCTGCGGGTATTGCCCGCGCGCGGTGGCCAAGGCTGGCGGCACGGTCTCATCCGCTACGACGAGGACCGTCTCGTCTTCTTCAAATTGACCAGCCTCAAGTTCGGTCCGGACAGCACCGTGCACCGGCAGGGCCTCGAGATCGTCGAACGCAGGCAGCCGCAGGGCGATGAGTTCGACATCATGAGCGAGGACATCGTGGTAGTAGCCGTCACCGATCCGCAGGGCAGCTTCGAGCTGGCCCTCGACCGCGGATCGAGGGCGGCTTTTCTGTCCTGGGTGGAGTCGCGGCCGTCGGACCGTGCCCACCGCAAGGGCCAGCTCTGAGCGAGCACACCTGAAACGCGACAGCTGAGCGAGGCAAGCACATGGGTAACTCGTCGGGCTCGCCCGAGACGGATGCACAGCACGACGACTCGACAGGCGCCGGGAGGCGGTCCAGCGTCCATCTGACCCGGATCTACACGCGAACCGGTGACGACGGCACCACCGGCCTGAGCGACTTCTCGCGGGTACCCAAGACCGATGCCAGGCTGATCGCCTACGCCGACTGTGACGAGGCCAACGCGGCGCTCGGTGTCGCGGTGTCGCTCGGCGCCCCGGAGCCCGGCGTGCTCGCGGTCCTGCGCCAGATCCAGAACGACCTGTTCGACGCGGGCGCCGACCTGTCCACCCCGGTGGTGGCGGAGCCGAAGTACCCGCCGTTGCGTGTCACCCAGCCCTATATCGATCGGCTGGAGAAGTGGTGCGACGAGTTCAACGCCGGTCTCGCACCGCTGAATTCGTTCATCCTGCCGGGCGGCACGCCGATTGCCGCACTGTTGCACACGGCACGCACCGTGGTCCGGCGCGCCGAACGTTCGGCGTGGGCCGCGGTCGATGCCCACCCCGACGACACCAGTGTGTTGCCGGCCAAATACCTCAATCGCCTGTCGGACCTGCTGTTCATCCTGAGCCGTGCGACCAATCCCGAGGGCGACGTCCTGTGGCAGCCGGGCGGCGGAGCCGAGCGCTGAAAGCCACTCGGTGGCGCCAGGATCGGTCGGTTTGGCGTCGGGGGGCGTGTCGCCGGGCAACGGTCGATAAGCTGGCGGGGTGAGCGAACGGTTTCTGGTCTCCGGCGGTAATCAGCTCGTCGGCGAGGTCGCGGTCGGCGGCGCGAAGAACAGCGTGCTGAAGCTGATGGCCGCCGCGTTGCTGGCCGAAGGCACGACCACCATCACCAACTGCCCGGACATCCTCGATGTCCCGCTGATGGCGGAGGTGCTGCGCGGTCTCGGCTGCGACGTGACGATCTCCGACGACGAGAGCGGCGATCGCTCGGTCTGCACGATCGTCACCCCACCGGAGCCCAAGTACCACGCCGACTTCCCCGCGGTGACCCAGTTCCGCGCTTCGGTGTGTGTGCTCGGTCCGCTGATGGCGCGCTGTAAGCGCGCGGTCGTCGCGCTGCCGGGCGGTGACGCGATCGGCTCGCGGCCGCTGGACATGCACCAGCAGGGCCTGCGCCTGCTCGGCGCGACCAGCGAGATCGAGCACGGTTGCGTGGTCGCCCGCGCCGACGAGCTGCAGGGCGCGCGGATCCGCCTCGACTTCCCGTCCGTCGGCGCGACCGAGAACATCCTGATGGCCGCGGTGCTGGCCGAGGGGGAGACGGTCATCGACAACGCGGCGCGCGAGCCCGACATCGTCGACCTGTGCACCATGCTCGTGCAGATGGGTGCGCGGATCGACGGTGCCGGTTCCTCGGTGCTGACCGTGCAGGGCGTGAAGCGCCTCTCGCCGACCACCCACCGGGTGATCGGTGACCGTATCGTCGCCGCCACCTGGGGCATCGCCGCCGCGATGACCACCGGCGACGTGCGCGTCACCGGGGTCAACCCCAAGCACCTGGCGCTGGTTCTGGACAAGCTGCGCTCGGCAGGCGCGCGAATCTCCTATGAGCCCAACGGTTTCCGCGTCGTCCAGCCCGAGCGCCCGCGTGCGGTGAACTTCGCGACGCTGCCGTTCCCCGGTTTCCCGACCGACCTGCAGCCGATGGCGATCGGCCTGGCCGCCATCGCCGACGGCACGTCGATGATCACCGAGAACGTCTTCGAGGCGCGCTTCCGCTTCGTCGAGGAGATGATCCGGCTCGGCGCCGATGCCCGCACCGATGGTCACCACGCGGTGGTCCGCGGTATCCCGCGCCTGTCCAGCGCGCCGGTCTGGTCATCCGACATCCGCGCCGGCGCCGGCCTGGTGCTCGCCGGCCTGGTCGCCGACGGCGTCACCGAAGTGCACGATGTCTTCCACATCGACCGTGGCTACCCGAACTTCGTCGAGCAGATGCAGGCGCTCGGTGGACAGGTCGAACGCGTCGATACACCGAAATAGCCTGTCTGACCAGGCGATTTGACTTCGCGTTCGTCGGTGCGTAACTTTATTCGAGTCAGAGCGACACGGACACCGACGAGGTGACGCTGAGCGCCTGATTGATCATCCAGCCAGACCGACTCCTTCCGAACTTGCTTTGGTTGGGTTGTCTGCGCTAAAGTATGAACCCTTGCCCTGCCGAAGCCCCTACGAAATGTTGTGGGTAGAAGCTTGTGCGTGTGTTCTTTGAGAACTCAATAGTGTGTCGATGAATGTCAGTGCCAATATTATTATTGGTTCCGGCCTCTCATACCCCCCGGTTGACGAGGTCGGACATTTTGAATGTCAGCAAACTTTTGCTGGCGTTTGGCTTGCTAGGTTTTCGGACTCTAGTTAGATATTTCTGATTACACCTTCGGGTGTGATTGAGAGTCTTCAACGGAGAGTTTGATCCTGGCTCAGGACGAACGCTGGCGGCGTGCTTAACA
>NZ_JBSGVD010000022.1:0-102595 GCF_053608285.1 Nocardia sp. NPDC055053
ATGAGAGGCCGTTGCGCAAGCGACGAAGGAGCAAGCAACGGCCTCTCATCGGCGGGACATAAGGGGCCGCGAACACGCGCGCGCCAGCGCGCCAACAAACACAGCGCAGACTGTCCTGGGACCACCCGAACACCGGATCCGGAAATCCAGCGCGAACGACCCGATCAGCTCACACCGAGGCGACCCGTGCAGGCGGGCCAGGCGCCCCACCCCTGACGGGCGCGGGTCACTTCAGCGATGGCGATCTGCTCTTCGCGGGTAGCCAGATCCGCACGCGGCGCGTACTTCAACCCACCCTGGCGTTCCCAAGTGCTCTGGTCGAACTGGATGCCGCCGTAGTACCCGTTGCCGGTGTTGATCGCCCAGTTGCCGGTCGACTCGCAGCGGGCCAGCGCGTCCCAGATCGCGCCGTCGCGGACCGGGGGCACCTCGGTGCCGGGCTTGGCGCCCTTGCGGATGGTCTTGGGCTGGGCAGGGGTGATGACGTTGGAGTTGGTCTGCACGCGACCGGATTCGACGCCGTTGGTCATGGTGACCGCGAAGGTCGCCTCGTGCAGGCCGGGCTCGCCCGGGTTCTCGACCACGGTGCGGCTCATGTTCATGGTGACGTCCTCGATCACCACCTCGGCGGGATCGAGCGGCAGCGTCTCGGTGCGCTGCTCGATCCGCTGCCGGGTGACGGTGACCTGCATGTCGCCGGTCAGCGGGGTCTTCGCGGCGGGCTCGGCGAAGTCCTGATCCTTCAGCGGAACGCCCGCCGCGGTGAGGAATTCGCCGACCGTCGGCGCCGCGAGCCGAACGTCGACCGGGTCAGCGCCGCCGTCGAACAGCGTGATGGTGCGCGGGGTGTAGACGCTGAGCGCGGCACCGGCCAGCGGCAGCTTCTCGGTGCGGGTCGGCACGACGTGGGTGTCGGACGGGATCTGCATCTGGGCGAGCGCGTCGCCCGCGGTGATGCCGGTGGTCCACACCTTGCGTTCGGCGCCGTCGACGGTGATCGTGATCTCGCGTCCGCGGTTGAGGGTGATGGTCGCGCCGTCGCCGACCTTGGCGCCCGCCGCGGGGCTCACCTCGTCGTGTTCGGAGAGCTCGAAGCCCGCGTCGGCCAGGATGGCGCGCACATCACGGGACATGGTGCTGTGCTCGATCCGCTCACCGTCGACGACGAGCGCGACCGTCTTGTGGTTCGTGATCGCCGTCGCGGCGCCGACCAGCAGAGTCAGCAGCAAAGCCGCCACCGCCGCGTACAGCAGCGGCGAGCGTGACGAGTTGATCCGCGCAAAAGCCGACATGGTTACAGAACGATAACGACAAGGTTTGCGCCAGACAACACCGATGCGCCCGATCAGCGGGACCGCAGATCACGATTCGGTATAGACATCGCTGGTAGATAACAACCCGAACACGCGAAAGTGAGCCGAATCACGTTTGCCGTCCAGTCCCCTACCGACCAGACGAAACGCACCTAGCGGATGCGGTACAGCCGTCGCGCGTTCGCGGTGGTGATCTCGGCCAGCTCCGCCGGGTCCTGCTCGCGGACTTCGGCCAGCGCGCGCACCGTGTACGGCAGGCAGTACGACTCGTTCGGCGCACCCCGATACGGGTGCGGCGTCAGATACGGCGCGTCGGTCTCGACCAGGATCTGATCGTCGGGCACCAGCTGGGCCGCCTCCCGAAGTTCGTGCGCGTTCTTGAAACTGACCGTGCCGGAGAAGCTGAGCACATAGCCCTCGGCCACGCAGGCCTCGGCCATGGTGGCGTCGGAGGAGAAGCAGTGGAAGATCACCGTGTCCGGCGCGCCCTCGTCGAGCAGCACCGTGAGCAGGTCGTGGTCGGCCTCGCGGTTGTGGATCATCAGCGGCTTGCGGACGCGTTTGGCCAGGTCGATGTGCCAGCGGAAGCCCTCGATCTGGGTCTCGATGTCGGCGCAGCCGTCGAGCTTGCCTGGCCAGTAGTAGTCGAGGCCGGTCTCGCCGACCGCGACCACCCGCGGGTCGGTGGCCAGGCGTTCCAGCTCGGCCTTGGCCTTGTCGTCCAGTGCGTTGGCCCGCGTGGGATGCAGCGCGACGGCGGCGTAGACCCGCGGATCCCAGTTCGCCGCCTCGACCGCCCACTGCGCGGCGGCGAGGTCGTCGGCGACCGTCACCACATGCCCGACACCGGCCGAGGCCGCCCTGTCCAAGATCACCGCGGTCGACCCGGCATCGGTCGCACCGCAGGCATCGAGGTGGGTATGCGCGTCGATCAGGGGCGCGAGCGGCGGCGGAAGGGGTGGAGCCGGACGATTCTGGTTTGGCACGCGGATTACAGTAGTTCGCATCATGAGCGCACCTGAAGGCGCCGAGGCGCCCGCCTTCTACGTCACCACCGCCATCGCGTACCCGAACGGTGCGCCGCATATCGGGCACGCGTACGAGTACATCTCGACCGACGCGATCGCCCGGTTCAAGCGACTCGACGGTTATGACGTGTTCTTCATGACCGGCACCGACGAGCACGGTCAGAAGATGCAGCAGACCGCGGCCACCGAGGGCATTCCGGTGCAGGAGCTCGCGGCCCGCAACTCCGACGTCTTCGAGGCGATGGACAAGGCGCTCGACATCTCCTTCGACCGCTTCATCCGCACCACCGACGAGGACCACAAGGCCGCCAGCGTCGCCATCTGGGAGCGCATGCTCGCCAACGGCGACATCTACCTGGGCAACTACTCGGGCTGGTACTCGGTGCGCGACGAGGCCTTCTACACCGAGGAGGAGACCACCCTCCTCGACGACGGCACCCGCGTCTCGACCGAGACCCAGACCCCGGTCACCTGGACCGAGGAGTCGAACTACTTCTTCAAGCTCTCGGAGTACCAGGACAAGCTGCTGGCGCTCTACGAAGAGCGGCCCGAGTTCATCGCGCCATCGACCCGGCGCAACGAGATCGTCAGCTACGTCAAGGCCGGGCTGAAGGATCTGTCGATCTCGCGCACCACCTTCGACTGGGGTGTCCCGGTCCCCGGTCACCCCGATCACGTGATGTACGTGTGGGTCGACGCGCTCACCAATTACCTGACGGGCGTCGGCTTCCCGAACACCGATTCCGCCGGGTTCCAGAAGTTCTGGCCCGCGAACCTGCACATCATCGGCAAGGACATCACCCGTTTCCACACGGTGTACTGGCCCGCGTTCCTGATGTCGGCCGGCATCGAGCTGCCGGACCGCGTGTTCGTGCACGGGTTCCTGTACAACAAGGGCGAGAAGATGTCGAAGTCGACGGGCAATGTCGTCGACCCGCTCGCGCTGGTGTCCACCTACGGCCTGGACCAGGTGCGGTTCTTCCTGCTCCGCGAGATCTCCTACGGCCAGGACGGCAGCTACAGCAACGACGCCATCGCAGGCCGGATCAACAGCGACCTGGCCAACGAGTTCGGCAACCTGGTGCAGCGCAGCCTGACCATGGTCAACAAGAACTGCGACGCGAAGGCACCAGCCCCCGGTGAGTTCACCGAGGACGACCGCGCCCTGCTCGACCGCGCCAACGCCCTGCTGGACAAGTGCCGCGCCGAGTACGACGTCCAGCAGATGCACCTGGCGCTGGAGGCCATCTGGCTGACCCTCGGCGAGACCAACCGCTACTTCTCCGCCAACGCGCCGTGGGCGCTGCGCAAGTCGGGCACCGAGGAAGACCTGGCCAGGATGGCCACGGTCCTCTACGTCACCCTCGAGGTGGTGCGCATCGTCGCGATCCTGGTGCAGCCGGTGATGCCGGGTTCGGCCGCCAAGATCCTGGACCTGCTCGGCCAGGAGGGGCGCACGTTCGCCGATATCGCCACTCCCCTGGTCCCCGGTATCGACCTGCCCGCGCCGGAGCCGGTGTTCCCGCGCTACGTCGAGCCCAAGGAGTAAGAGGTTGTGGCGCACGGCTTCTCACCGTGCGCCACACCGCATCTCAGGTCCAGGCGGCCAGGAGCTTGCTCGCTTCGGCGCCCAGCGCGGCCTGCAGGAACGGACCGAAGCTGATCCGGGCGACGCCGAGTTCGGCGAAGTGGTCCTTGGCCGGAGTCCCCGGCTGCCCGATCGCGTTGACCGGCAACGGCAGTTCGCTCGTGAGCCTGCGCGCCACGTCGTCGGCATGCATGCCCACCGGGTACAGCACGTCGGCGCCCGCCTCGGCGGCCAGCGTCAGCCGGGCGATCGCGCGGTCGACGCGGTCGGCCTCGTCCCCGTCCTGACGCAGGAACAGATCCGTGCGCGCGTTGACGACCACGTGCACCCCCGCCGCGTCGGCGGCGGCGCGCAGCCCGCGCACGAGCTCGGCGTGTTCCTCGGGACTACGCAGCCGCTTGCCCTCGCTGTGCACGGTGTCCTCGATATTGAGCCCGACCGCGCCCGCCGCGAGGAGCCCCTCGATGAGCCGCGCGGGCTCGAGCCCGTAGCCCGATTCGATGTCTACCGACACCGGCACGTCCACCGCCCCGGTGACCTGGGTGACGCGCGCGAGCAGCTCGTCGTAGGTCATCCCCTCCCCGTCGCTACGCCCGACCGAGTCGGCAACCGGGTGACTACCCATGGTCAAGGCCGAAAAACCAGCGGCCACAGCAATATTCGCCGACCACGCGTCCCACACGGTCGGTAGCACCACCGGGTCCCCCGGCCGGTGCAGTTCGAGCAGAGTCTTCGCTTTCGCGTCCAGAGAGGTCATACCGCGATGATGCCGCACCGCGAGTATCCGCGCCGCCGGACTAGACGCAGCCGGTCCGCGGCGGGCAGTTCAGCTGGACATCGAGCACGCGCGCACCGGGGCCTTCGGCGCCGAGCCGGTCGTGTTCGTTGACGAGCTTGCACGAGCCGAGCGACAGGCAGCCGCAGCCGATGCAGCCGGTGAGATTGTCGCGTAGTCGGGTTAGCTGGGTGATGCGGTCGTCGAGGTCCTCGCGCCACGTGGTGGACAGCGTTTCCCAGTCGCGGCGGGTGGGCGTGCGGCCTTCCGGAAGCCGGTCCAGCGCCGAACGGATCTCGCTGAGCGGGATCCCCACCCGCTGTGAGATTCGGATGAAGGCGACCCGGCGCAGTGTTTCGCGAGCGTAGCGACGTTGATTGCCGCTGGTTCGACGACTCGATATGAGACCTTCGCGTTCGTAGAAGTGCAACGCGGACACTGCAACTCCACTACGCTCGGATAGCTGCCCGGGGGTCAGCTCCTTCGTTTGCCAATCGGCCGTCGTCATCTGCGCTCCTCCCGTTTTCGCCCTCAACAATACTTGAGGTATTCGTGTCGTGTACGAAAACGGCCGGACTCTCCCAGGCCAGGTCTGCGGGTCTTCCGTGCCGACACGGGCTCCTCGCATTACGGTTTCCGCATGGGAACCGCCCCCGACTCCCGCCTGGCCGTCACCTCCGAGGTCGGCACGCTCCGGACGGTGCTGCTGCACCGGCCCGGCGACGAACTGCGCAGGCTCACCCCGAGCAACAATGATCAGCTGCTCTTCGACGGCATTCCGTGGGTGGAACGCGCCCAAGCCGAGCACGACGCCTTCGCCGCCCTGCTGCGCGAACGCGGCGTGGAAGTGCTGCTGCTGTCCGAGCTGCTCGCCGACACGCTCGAGGTGAGCGGGGCGGCCAGAATCCAGGGTATCTCCGCCGCCGTCGATGCCCGCAGGCTCGGACACGGCCTGGCCGACCAGCTCGCCGCCGAACTGCGCAAAGTCGAGGCGCGCGAGCTCGCCGACATCCTGATGGCCGGGATGACCTTCGACGAGCTGCCCTTCGGCCCCGACACCACCTCGCTGGTGCGCCGAATGCACCACGGCGCCGATTTCGTCATCGACCCGCTGCCCAATCTGCTGTTCACCCGTGACTCGTCGTTCTGGGTCGGGCCGAAGGTGGCGATCACCTCCCTCGCCCTGCCCGCCCGGCACCGCGAGACCTCGATCACCGATCTCGTCTACGCCTTCCACCCGCGCTTCCTCGGCGTGCGCCGGGCCTACGAATCGCACACCGCGCCGATCGAGGGCGGCGACGTGCTGCTGCTCACCCCGGGTGTGGTGGCGGTCGGCGTCGGCGAGCGGACCACGCCCGCCGGCGCGGAAGCCTTGGCGCGCAGCCTCTTCGACGACGATCTCGCCCACACCGTGCTGGTGGTGCCGATCGCGCAGAACCGCGCGACCATGCACCTGGACACCGTCTGCACGATGGTCGACACCGACGCGGTGGTGATGTATCCGGGCGTGCGGGAAACCTTGCAGGCCTTCACGATCCGCCGGGAAGACGGCTTCTCCGCGCGCAGCGACCTCGACCGGATCAGCATCACCGGACCCGACCCGTTCCTGCCCGCCGCGGCCGCCGCCATGGGCATCGCGCGCCTGCGGGTGATCGACACCGGTCGCGACGGGCCGACCGCCGAACGTGAACAGTGGGACGATGGCAACAACACCCTGGCCCTCGCGCCGGGCGTGGTCGTCGCCTACGAACGCAACGAGATGACGAACTCGCGGCTGACCGACGCGGGGGTCGAGGTACTCACCATCCAGGGGTCGGAGCTGGGCTCCGGCCGTGGCGGTCCGCGCTGCATGTCCTGCCCACTGGCCCGAGACGAGGTGTGAGCGATCATGTTCCACGTCGAGCTGTCCGCCGATTCCACTCAGCCGCCGTATGAGCAGCTGCGCATGGCCGTGATCGAACAGGTCCGCGCAGGCACCCTCACCGCGGGCACCAAGATCCCCACCGTCCGCGCGCTGGCCGCCGACCTTGGCATCGCCCCCAACACCGTCGCCCGCGCCTACCGCGAACTCGAGGCCGACGGCGTCCTCGAAACCCGGGGCCGCCAAGGCTCCTTCATCGCCTCCTCCGGCGACCCCACCCGCGACGTCGCGGGACGCGCCGCCGTCGACTACGTAGCGACAATCCGGCGCCTCGGCCTCGACGACGCCGCGGCACGACATTTCGTGGAGTCGGCGCTGGACGGCTGAATCCGCCCGCCCGGCAGGTCCGCCGGGCGGGCGGCAATGCGCCGGACTAGCGGTACTTGAAGTAGTACTTGCCGTTCGACATCAGGACACAGTCCTGCGTGCCGCTCGGATGTGCCCGGTAGTCCGCATGGCACTGCGCCTTGTCATCCGGCGAATAGCCACGTGACAGGTTGTCGGCGAGCGCCGTCGCGGCAAACCCCGTGGTGACCGTCAGTGCGATCCCCGTGCCGATGAGCAGACGTGTGAACATGATGGGTCCCCTCCCAGAATGGTCGCGCCCAACTACGCGATCCGCCCGCCATCCTAATCGATGGTTCGGCTCTCCAGAAGATCAATCACTGTGCACCGCAAAGCTGTTCGGCGGCGACAGGTCACCGCCAGCTCGGTAGCCAGAGGTGGTCTTGCCAGCTGGCGGGGCTGATCGGCTGGGCTGTCAGGATCGGCCAGAGCCAGACGAAGTTCGCGATCACCAGGCCCAGGTAGATGCTGACGATGAGCAACCCGAGCGCGTACCGCTCGTTCACCGGGGCGGGCAGGTAGGTGCCGGTCGGGCTGCGCGGAATCCCCGCCGGTCTGGCCGAGCCGAGGATGTCGCCGAGGATCAGGGCCACGCCCATCGCCAGGAACGGCGCGAGTACCACCGCGTAGAAGAAGTACATCTGCCGGTCGAGGGTGAGGAACCAGGGCAGCAGGCCGGCTCCGTAGCCGACCAGCACGGCGGCGTAGCGCCAGTCCTTGCGCACGACCGAGCGCCACACCATCCAGCCGAGCGCGGGCAGCGCCAGCCACCACAGCGCGGGTGTGCCGACCGCCATCACGGCCTTCACACACTGTGCCTCGCCGCAGCCGGTGACGGAACCGTCGGCGTAGTAGTAGAGCATGGGACGCAGGCCCATCGGCCAGGTCCACGGCTTGGATTCCCACGGATGGTGGTTGCCCGAGGAATTGGTGAGTTCGGTGTGGAATTCCATCGTCCTGGCGCTGTAGTACCAGAGCGAGCGCAGCGCGTCCGGTGCGATGTGCGACCAGAATCCGCCTGGGCCGATGGGGTCCTTCGTCACGGCGGGGTTGCCGACGGTGTAGCGATACGCGCTGATTTCGTTGGCGAACCACGCCCAGTACGTCGCGATGTAGACCACGAGGGGAACCACTACGAGCGCGTACAGCGCGGGGCCCACGTCTCGAACCAGAGTGCCGACCCACGGCTTGCGCACCCCGTACGCGCGCCGGGCGCTCACGTCGAAGGCCACGCTCAGCAGCCCGAAAAACATGATGAAGTAGAGGCCCGACCATTTGGTGCCGCACGCCAGCCCGAGCAGCACGCCCGCGCCGAAGCGCCACCAGCGCACGCCGAGTCGTGGTCCCCAATCGGTGATTCCGATACGGCCTGCCAGATCGGCGGCGGCCATCCGTTCGCGGACCTCGTCGCGGTCGACGATCAGACAGCCGAAGGTGGCGGTCACCAGCAGCGCCATGAAGATGTCGAGCATGCCGATGCGGGAGGAGACGAAGGTCAGCCCGTCGGCGATGAGCAGGATGCCCGCGAACGCGCCGATCAGCGTCGAGCGCGACATGCGGCGCACGATCCGGATCACCAGCAGCACCAGGATGGTGCCCGCCAGGGCCGCGGTGCCGCGCCAGCCCCAGGCGTTGTAACCGAACAGGGCCTCGCTGATCGCGATGAACTGCTTGCCGACCGGCGGATGCACCACCAGGCCGTAGGCGGGGTTGTCCTCCACGCCGCCGCCGGTGACCATCTGCCAGGCCTGCGGCGCGTAGTGCTTCTCGTCGAAGACGGGGGTGCGCGCGTCCGTCGGGTAGTTCAGGTTCGCGAAGCGGGTGATCGCCGCGATCACCGTGAGCACGGCGGTGACCGCCCAGCCGCGGGCGGTGTCGAGCGGGCCGAAGTCGGGGGCGGGTCGCAGCGGAGCCGGCGCGACCAACGCCGCCGACCGCGACGGTGGCATCGCGCGCGTTTCGGTCACCGGGATCACGCACCGATCGTAGGCGGTGCGCCCAGCGAAGTCCGACCCGACACTGTTCCCCCTTGTTTCCCTGCAGATGCGCGATCCGGCGCGGCGGGACCGCCTGACAGAATGGCCGAACACCCCCGCCGCCGCACTCGATCGGTACGGCCAAAATACCGGAGAGGCTGGACAACACTGTGTTGGTCTTAGCGGCTACACCGATGGGCGACATCGGGGACGCGTCCCAGCGACTGCGCGACGCGCTCGGCTCGGCCGATGTGGTCGCCGCCGAGGACACCCGCCGGACCAAGTCGCTGGCGAAGGCGCTCGGCGTGGAGATCACCGGCCGGATCGTCAGTTTCTACGACCACGTCGAGACGGCCCGCATCCCCGCCCTGCTCGACGACATCGCGAGCGGTCTCACCGTGCTCCTGGTGACCGACGCGGGCATGCCCTCGGTCAGCGATCCCGGCTACCGGCTGGTCGCCGCCGCCGTCGAACGCGACCTCCCGGTCACCTGCCTGCCAGGCCCGTCCGCGGTCACCACCGCCCTGGCCCTGTCCGGCCTGCCGGTCGAACGCTTCTGCTTCGACGGTTTCGCCCCGCGCAAGGGCGGCCAGCGCCGGGAATGGTTGCGCACCTTGGCTTCCGAACAGCGCGCCTGCGTCTTCTTCGAAGCGCCCCACCGCCTCGCCGACTGCCTCGCCGACGCCGTCACAGTCCTCGGCCCCGACCGCCGCGCCGCCGTCTGCCGCGAACTCACCAAGACCTACGAGGAAGTCGTTCGCGGCACCCTCGCCGAACTCGCCGCCTGGGCGGTCGAGGGCGCGCGCGGCGAGATCACCATGGTTCTCGCAGGCGCCCAACCGGTTTCGGCTGACCCGGCCGACCTGGTCACCGAAGTGGAAACCCTGGTCGCAGGCGGCATGCGCCTCAAAGACGCCTGCGCCGAAGTCTCCGCAGGTCGCGGCGCCTCCCGCAAGGATCTGTACGAAGCAGTCCTGGCCGCCCGCTCCGCCGAGTAATCCGGTGTTGCGATTTTTTCGAATTTGACCCATGCTGGGGTATGGCTACTACGCATCGTGAGACCCTGCGGAAGGGCACAGTCCTTCCGCCGGAAGACCTGCGTGAGCTGCTGGACTTGTCCACCTTCCTCGAGCAACACGGTGAGCCCGCCGCGTTGCTGGGACCTGACGGCGCGCAGATTCCACTTCCGGTCGAGGTCTACGAGGTGCTCGTTCAGGTTGTCGCCGCGATGCGGAAGCGTCGCGCCGTGACCATCGCTCCCATCGAGCAGTGCTTGACCACGCAGCAGGCGGCTGACCTGCTCGGAATCAGCCGTCCCACCCTCGTGAAGCTGTTGGAGCGAGGGAAGCTGCAGTGTGAGAAGCCCTCTGGTTCGCGACACCGCCGGTTGCTCCTGAGTGACGTGCTCGACTATCAGGAACGTCGGCGCGCCGAGCGGAACGACGTGTTGAACGATCTGGTCCGCGACGCAGAAGAAGATGGGCTCTACGATCCTCCGGCCGAGGACTATCTACAGGCAGTCAGGGAAGCGCGGGCGGGCTGCACTGGCCAAACGGCATGCCTTCTGCCCGCTGTGGAGTGAACGAATCCTCGACGAGGTCTCGCGGGCGGTCGTAAAGGTCAATCCGCGTATCACCGAGGAGCGGATAGCGCGACGTGTCGACGGGATGAACGCGGCGTTCGAGGACGCCTGCGTGGAGGGCTGGGAACCGTTGGAGCAGTGCGTAACCGGACTGAGGGACGCGGCCGATCGGCATGTCGTCGCAGCTGCTGTCCGGGGGAATGCGGCCGCAATCGTCACCGACAATGTCAAGCATTTTCCGATCGAGGCGCTGGACCGTTGGGGGCTGCACGCGATCAGCTCAGATGACTTCCTGCTCGACGTGCTCGATCTGAATCCGAGCATGGTGCTCTCGAGCTTGATCGAGATGGTCGGGCGGCGAAAGAACCCGCCTGTCACGGTTGACGACATCCTCGTGGCTCTCGACTCGGCGAACGCACCGAGGTTTGTCCGGGAGGTCAGCTCGATCCTGGTCGAGGGAATCTGATCCGCACGGATGATGGCGCGGCGGGAGAGCAGCTCACTTCAGCGGCTGGACTCGCACACGTCCAGTCCATGCCTTCGACGATTGACTGTTGGACAGCAGCAGCACAATCCCTGGAGCCGCTGCGACAACCGCGACCTGCAACGCCGAATCGATTTCACCGTCAACCGCCTGACCCACGGCTATCAGGCCGGTGAGTGCCGTCCCGAGCGCTGCGGTCACCGAGACCATGATCCGCCCGGCAACATGTCTGCGCAGCATCAGGATCGCACCACCGGCCATAACGAGCACGGGGCACAAAAGAACCACCGCCACGGCCAGCACCCATCCGGAAGACTGTCCGCTCGCATTCACGTGGCGCTCGAGGCCTGTGATCACCAGAGCGAAGCCCAGGATGAAGACTGCGGCCACGACAGACACGGCAAGTGCCGCAACCGCCGCGGAAACAGGCACGATCCGCCTCGAGCCCACGGTGGAACTCATCGTCGGAATCCCCTTCATGATCTGCCCAGGCTACAGATAATTCAGCGGTCCAGGACCGCGAGCATGCCTGCTACCGCTCGGGGCCAGGTGAATTGCTCGGCGCGGGTGCGGGCGGCTTGGCGGCGGCCGGTGGTCGGCAGGGCGAGGACGTCGGTGACGGCTCGGGCGAAGGCGCGGGGGCGGTCGGCGGCGATGGCGCCGCATTCGGCGGTGACGATGTCGGCCAGGGCCGAGGAGCGGCTGGCTACGACGGGGGTGCCTGCGGCGAGGGCTTCCAGGGCGGCGAGGCCGAAGGTTTCGTGGGGGCCCGGCGCCAGTGAGACGTCCGCGGTGGCGAGGAGTTTCGCGACCATGGCGCGGTCGCTGATGAATCCGGTGAAGTGGACCGGCGGTTCGCCGCCGGGGAGGGCCGGCAGGGTGCGGGCGCGGCGTTCGAGTGACTCGCGGCGTGGGCCGTCGCCTGCGACGACCAGCCGGGCGGGGACGCCGGCGCGGTGCAGGGCGCCGACCGCTTCGATGCTGCGGTCGACCCGCTTCTCCACCGACAACCTGCCGCAGTGCACCAGCATCGGATATCCGGCGACGCCGAGGTCGGCGCGCAGCCGGTGGTCGCGGCGGCGGGGACTGAACAGGTCGAGGTCGACGCCGAGGGGCACCAGTTCCACATTGGGTGCGCCGATCCGCTGGAATTCCTCGCGGGCGAAGTCGGTCGTGCAGACGACCATGTCGTAGTCGTCGGCGGTGCGCCGGTTGGCGATGTCGGCGAAGCGGCGGGCGGCGGGCCCTGGCAGGAACTGGCCGAGCAGGCGGTCGAGCCGTTCGTGCGAGATCATCACGCTCGCGACCCCGCGTCGCCGGGCCCAGCGGCCGAAACCGCGCAGGGTGAGCCGATCGGAGACCTCGAGCACGTCGGGCCGCAGCCCGCAGAGCACATCGGCCACCCGCCGCGGATCGGCCGCGCGGTAACCACCGGTGCACGGAATCGCCAGCGCGGGCAAGGTGATTCGCAGTGCGCCGGTAGGCAGCACTTCCTCGCTGCGCCGCGGCCCCGGCACAATCAGCACCACCTCGTGACCTGCCGCGACGTAGCCCTCACCGAGGTGGTGCAAGGCGGTGCGCAGCCCGCCCGATCGCGGGCCGTAGAAGTTGGCGAGCTGCACGATGCGCACTCCCCGATCGTTCAGCGACGCGGGTGCACCCGGGAACCAGGCCGTGGAACAGCGCGTGAACAGCGGCGAAAGATGCGGCTAACCGGGCTCCGGCGCGCCGTCGAACCAGACCCGCAGCAGGCCGTGTCCGAACGCGGCGGTGGTCATCGCGACCAGTTCGGCCTGCGCGGTGAGCCATTCACCGTCGGCGAAGCGCACCCGCAGCGCGAGCCGCCGTGCCGTTCCCGGCTCGCGCGCTACATCGGCGCAGGCGGCGCGCAACGCGGCCAGGTCGTCCGGGTCGACGGTGGGCCGTTCCACCGCCCACCGGTCCAGCGGGGGCAGCGGTTCGGCGGCCCATTCGTAGATGATCGCGCTGGACAGCTCGACCAGGCCGATACCGACACCGGCGCGCTGCGATACCGCGCGCAGCATGGTCACGTCCGGGTCGGGCACCCCGTTGTGTTCGGGGACGGCGTGCATCAGGCCGCTCACCCGGCGCAGCCGCGGTGCGGCCCTGGCGACCATCTGGAACCGGCGCACCGCGTCGTCGTCGCCGAGCATGTCGACCTCGCCCTGCCAGTGCCCGCCGGGCACGAGCCCGGTGGCCATCGCGAAGTACTCGACCCTGCCGTCGAACCGCACCATCCGGCCGAAGGCGTCCGGCGGCGTGCGGACCACCCGCACCTCGGCCGGATCGCGGGCGAAGATGAGCTCCTCCAGACCCGGTCCGTGGTAGGCGAGTTCGCTGTCGGCCTCCCAGTCCCACGCCGCCACCTGCCGACGCGGCGGCACCGGCGCCGCGACCGGTCCGGCCCACAGCTGGACACCGTGGATCCCGTCGAACGCGCAGCGGACCGGCTCGGCCAGTACCAGCAGGCCGTCGGTCTCGACCCGCACCGAGACCTGATCGGCCTGACAGCGCCGCACCGCCGCCGCGGCGACACCCGCGCGCGCCTGCCCGAGTCTGCGGTGCAGCCACACCGGTCCGGCCCACTGCCTGACCTGCGTGCCTTCCGCGACGACGGTGGGGTCGAGATCCTCGACGAGGGTCTCGATCAGCAGCCACTCCCCGGCAGGCATCGCCGCGATCAGTTCGGCGCCACGCCGCGTCCCGCGCGTGGCAGATCGAGGTCGAGGGGGATGCGTCCCTCCCGCAGTTGCGCCTCGACTTCCTCGGCAGGCATGGGCCGGGCGATGAGGAAGCCCTGCGCGCGATAGCAACCGAGGCCGACCAGCGTCCTGGCCGCCATCGGCGTCTCGACGCCCTCGCCGACCACGCCGAGCCCGAACGAACCGGCCAGGCCGATGATCGACTTCACGATCGCCAGGTCGTCGTTGCTGTCGCCGAGGCGCTGCACGAAACCACGGTCGATCTTCACCGCGTCGACGGGCAGCGCCTTGAGGTGCGACAGCGAGCTGTAACCGGTGCCGAAGTCGTCGATGGCGATCTGCACGCCCATCCGCTTGAGCCCGCGCAGGGTGAGCCTGGTCCGCACGAGATCCTGCACGACGACATGCTCGGTGATCTCGAGGCAGACCGAGCTGCCGTCGATCCCGAAAAGGCGAAGAATGTCTTCGATGCGCTCGACGAAATCGGCGCTGACCAGCTGCACCGGCGACACATTGATCCGGATCACCACATTGGCTGCCAGCCCGCGGCGGCGCCAGTCGGCGAATTGCGAACAGGCCGAACGGATCACCCACCGGCCGAGTTCACCGGCCAGGTTGGTGGCCTCGGCCACCGAGACGAACGCGCCGGGCGGCAGCAGTCCGCGCGTCGGATGCTGCCAGCGGACCAGCGCTTCCAGCGCCACGATCCGGCCGGTGCGCAGGTCGACCTCGGGTTGGTAGTGCAGCACCAGCGAGCCGTCGGACACCGCGCTGCGCAGATTCAGCTCAACGTCGTCCTGGAGTTCGAACTGCGCGCGCATGGCGTCGGTGAACACCGCGACCCCGTTGCCGCCACCGGATTTCGCCGACAGCAGGGCATGGTCGGCGCGGCGCAGCACGTCCGACACCGAGGTCTCCCCCGGAATGCCCAGCGCGACACCGACACTCACCCCGCGGCTGACCGATTCCTGCCCCACCGAGACCCGGCGGCCGATGAGCTGCTGAATCCGGGTCGCCTCCAGCTCGGCCGCCACCGCGTCCATCGGCGCCGCGGGCACGATGACGAACTCGTCGCCGCCGAGCCGCGCGATCATGTCGCCGGGCTCGAGGTTCTGTTTGAGCCTGCGCGCCAGCGTGCGGATGAAATTGTCACCCGCGCTGTGGCCGAGGAAGTCGTTGAGCGCCTTGAGCCGGTCCAGGTCGAGGAAGAAAGTAGCGATCGGGCCCGGTTCGCCAGCCCGCAGCCGCTCCTCCATGTATTCGAGCAGGGCGCGGCGGTTGGCCAGGCCGGTCAGGTCGTCGTGCAGAGCGATGTAGCGCAGCTTCTCCTCGGCGACCACGCGCGCCTGCAGCTGGGCGAACAGCGCGGCGATGGCCTTGAGGACATTGAGTTCGCGCTTGGACCAGGCGCGGTCGCCCATCTTCACGAAGCCGAGGACACCGGTCGACTCGCCGCGCGAGACCAGCGGCACGCAGGCCATGGCCACCTCGGGAATGCCCGAGGACTTGCGGATCGTCTCCTGGTAGTCGGCGCTGTCGCGGCCGGGGCGCACGATCAGCGGCTCGGTCGCGTATTCGAGCGCGCGGAAGACCGAGTCGGCGTGCTCGAATTCGACCGTGTGCAGCGGGTCGGGATCGGGGACCTCGGGCCTGCGCGGCCATTCGGCGACGAGCACGGTCACGCGGCGCGCCCGGTCGGTGTGGCGCAGATAGCTGACGTCGACGTCGAAGTGCTCGACAAGGGCGGCGAGCACCCGCTCGCTCGCCGCCACCATGGTCGTGGCGTCGACACCCATCAACTCGGAGGCGACCTGCGTCACCAGTGAGTCGAGCGTTTGCCGAGGCACGTTGTCTCCGATCCGCGCTATCCGTCGTTCCTACTGCCGGGCACCGGCAACCGTCGACTGCGAACGCTCGCAGCCGCGGCGTAGCTCAGACGAAGAACCAATGCCACGTTCTCATCCTCAGGGATTCCCAACAGGTCCTGGAAACGCCTCTGAATGCTGGCAAGTGTATCTGTGAACTCGGGAGAAACGATGCGCAAATCCTCGCGTCGGTCGGCATACAGGAACACCGGGGACACGGGCTGCACCGCCAGCCCCAGCAGTTGCGCCCGTAGCCACACTCTTTCCGCCGCGGCACCGGCTCTCGCGTAGTCGGTCAAATCCGGAATACCCCCTGCGCGTGCGCGGAAACCGATCGCCACCAGAGCCGAGCTGGCCCGCACCCGGTCGACGGTGGATTCCCCGAGCGCGCCGCCCGCCGACCACTCGCGCAGCCGGTCCATCACATCGGTGCGGCGGCCGACCTGGAGCTTGGCCAGTTCGTCCGGCGCGGGTTCGAGGGTGCGCACGTCGATGCCGGTGCGCAGATCCTCGCCGGGCCAGCGCAATTCGGCGTAGAGCTGCCCGTGCAGCTGGGGTGTGAGATAGCGGACCCGGTCGCTCGCGCCCAGCAGCGCGGCCGCTTCGGCCAGTTGTTCCGCGCCGGTGATCGCGTGCACGGTGGCGTTCTCGGCCGCCGCGGCGGTGCCGAGCGCGGGCACGACGGTGCATGACAGCGGTGTCATCGCGCCGAGCCTGCGGTTGGTGTGCCGTTCCAGGGCGAGGGGATAGTCGGCGGCCAGATCGGGGTCGGTCCCCTCGCGCAGCGGTAGCCGGGCGAGCAGGGGCGCGGCCGGGTCGTCGAGGCGCCATTGCGGCTCGCCGAGCAGGCCGTTGGCGGCCGCGGCGGCGCGGGCGTTGTGCACGGCCGCACCGACCGCGACGGCGCTGCCACGCAGCTCGATGTCCATCGCGGTGGAGCCGGTTGGGTCGAGGGCGATCTCGATCAGCCCCGGTTCGCCGCGTAATCGCCACGGCTGCACATTGCCGCCCGACGGCGCGCGCTGGGCGCAGGCCAGGATCGCCGCGACGGGGTCGGCCGGTGGCGTGTCGGCGGGCGGCTCTGGCACGGTGTCGATGCCCTCGTCGAGGTAGCCGGGTTCGGCCAGCGAGTCCAGCGCCGCCTCGAGGTCGACGCGGGTCCGGCCGGAGGACAGCTTGGCGCCGAGCCCGATCCGGCGCACCGCCGCGGTCACGATGGCCGCGCCCAGCTGCACGTCGCTGCCCAATTGCGGCCAGGTGGTGATGGTCTCGCCGACCTCGGCCAGGCTGGCTGCCATCCGTGAGGAGAGCTGGCCGGGGTCGAGGATGCGCAGCACGTGCGGCGCCTTGGCCTTGGTGTCGAGGTCGGCCAGCTGGGCGCCGGTGGTCGCGCCGAGCAGGCCGTGGAAGGGCTCGCGGCCGGGTTCGAGGTCGTACCGCTCGACGTCGAACAGGCCGCGGTCGCTGGTGTCCATGAGCAGCGGGATCCGCCGCCTGCGCGCGGCCTCGCGGACCGCGAATTTGATGTCGAGCGAATCGCATTCCTCCACAACCACCGAGAGCCCGTCGAGGAACTCGTCGACCGTGTCGATCAGCACGCCCGCCTGCCAGATCTCGACCGGCAGATACGGATCGAGTTCGGCGATCCGGCGGGCGGTGACGACCGACTTGTTGACGCCGACATCGAACAACCCGCCCGGCACCCGGTTCAGATTCGACAGCTCGATGGTGTCGAAGTCGGCCAGGCGCAGCAGTCCGCACGCGCCTTCGAGCGCCAGCGTGTACGCGACCGAATGGCCGACGCTCTGCCCGACGACACCGACCGCCAGCTGCGCGAGGCGCTGCTGTTCGGCGCGGGTGAGCTTGTTGCGATTGCGGTCGGTCCGGATCGCCCGGAACGCGGCGGGGCCGAGGATCCCGACGAGGGCGTGGCGCCACGGGTAGTAGACCCACCGTTCCTCACCCGGATCGAGTCCGGACGGCGGCCCGGTGAGCTCGGCCAGTTCGGCGCGCATCCCGGCGCGCAGGTCGTATCGGCGGATGCCTGCCAGCTGCCGCAAGGTTGCCGCGTCGGCATGATCGGCCGGATCGAGCACAAAGGGGCGGTAGTCCGCCGTCTGCGGGTCCGGTTCGATCATCGGCGGATCCGACCCACGAACCACGTCATCGCGTGCCATCCGGCGCCGCGGTGAACGCGCCGCAACCCCGCGTCGTTGCGCGCTGCTTCGACAGCCATCGTGTTCCTAGCTCCGTGCTACGCGCCCGCGCGCGGTCGGCGTCCTACCGATGCCGACTCGTGCAGTATCCGTCATCCGAATGGAATGCACCAGGCGAGTGGCTAATTTTCCGGAAACCCCGCGCGACGGGTGAAGTATTCGCAGGTCAGAACATGCGCTCGGAGCGGTGGCGTCAAG
Organism: Nocardia sp. NPDC055053; assembly: GCF_053608285.1. Taxonomy (NCBI): domain Bacteria; kingdom Bacillati; phylum Actinomycetota; class Actinomycetes; order Mycobacteriales; family Nocardiaceae; genus Nocardia; species Nocardia sp. NPDC055053. The sequence goes on from NZ_JBSGVD010000022.1 coordinate 18,015, forward strand.
ATCCAAACCGATCGGTTCGAATCTGGCTACCCCTTAGCTATCGGCCGTGATCGAAACGAACAATTCTACGGTGTCCGGGCCGTGCCAGACCTCGATCTCCTCGCGATAGGCGCGCGAGATCTCCGCCGACGCCGTCGCGTCGTCGACCTGGGCCCACACATCCTCGACCGGATCGTGGTAATCGCCGTTGGGCGCGAAGCGCGCGTAGATGCCCCGGGGCACCCGCACCATGAGATCGCCGACCGGCACGTCGTCGGGGGTCGCGTATTCCCGTGCCACCAGCGCGTTCCAGTTGCCCGCCGGGTCGGGGACATAGACCGTGTGCAGCGGTTCGCCGCCGCCGGGCCGGTCGCGCAGGCGGTCCTTGAGGAACTCGATCAGATCGCTGTTGCTGACCTTGAAGCTCGGATGGACCCGCGGCACCGCCAGGCCACCGTAGAGTGCGCTGCCGCGCACGACGATCGTGTAGCTCATCGCGGATCGACCGCCAGATACAGGTCGATCTTGTACGCGTGCGGGTAGCACTCGAAATCGCCGGTGAAGGTGCGCTTGATCTGTTTGTGCTCCTCGGCATAGGCGATCTGGGTCCACAGATCCGTCATCACCTGCGGAAAGTTACCGACCGAGGAGAACCGCGCGTAGGTGCCGCGCGGCAGGCGGGCCGCCAGATGTCCGCGGGTCACCTGATCGAGCGACTCGCACTGGTAGCCGACGATCTGGGTGTTGTAGGTGCTCAGCTCACCGGTGTAGTCGGTGTAGGCGCTGGCCAGTGGACCGCCGAGGTCCTGGTGCAGGACCGCCGACCACGCGGCTTCGAGATCCCGGTCGCGCAGCTCACCGAGGGCGCGCTTGGGACTGCGGACCGGTAGACCGGCCACCCATGTCTCGTCCCGCTCGACGATTTCGAACTGCATTGATGACTCTCTCGAAGGGTCGGCTCGGTTGCGCCATGCTATCAACTTCGAACCCGACAGCGCTGACACACCGAGTTGTGCTTACCCCAACCTAACCACACCTGAGCTGGACAAACGTCCACCACCACGCCGTGACATCCCCACGTATTGTCCGATTCACGTCTATGCCCTATGCTCCCGCGCTCGTGTGGATACGCGCGGCGCTCGAACCGCGAAAGCAAGTGGTGCAGTGGGCGATTATCGTCGTGATCGCGGTACTCGCCGGCTATCTCGCGGTCTTGCTCGGCGACCCGCGACACTTCTACACCGACGACACCGAGGCGCAATACGTGCCGATGTGGCAGCTGCTCGGTACCGAACTGCGGGCGGGCCGGTTCCCGGCGATGGTGCCGTGGGAATGGATGGCGGGCAACTACAGCCTGGAGGAAGCCGGGCTCTACAACCCGGCGCAGCTGCTGGTGTATCTGCTCGCGCCCTCGTTCGACAATCTCGCGCTGTACGCGACCGCGGTGAAGCTGGTGTTCTCCGCGATCGCGGCGCTCGGCGTGTTCCGGATCTGCCTGGCCTACGGCGCCAGGGCACCCTGGGCCGCGGTGGCGGGCATCGCGTTCCCGTTCAGCGGCTGGTTCCTGTTCTTCGACGAGGCCAGCTGGTTCACCTCGCACACCGGCACCGCCTGGCTCGTGCACGCCTGGGCCTCTGCCGTGCTGTACGCGCGAGGACGGACAGGGCCGATCCCGCTGTTCGTGTTCCTGTACCTGGCGCTGACCATCCAATACGCCTTCCCCGCTGTCGAATCCGGCCTGATGATCGCCGCCGTCGCCGCGGGCGAGTACCTGTACCAGCGCCGGTGGGCGCCGGTGCTGCGGCTGCTCACCGCGTCCGGGCTCGCGGTGCTCGGCGCCATGGTGGCCAACCTGCCGATCCTGCTGTCCTCGCAGGCGACGTGGCGCGGTGACGTCTCCACCATCCACAACGACCCGTTCCTGACCGTGCCGTGGTCGGAATCGCTGAATGCGAGCCTGCCCAGCACGGTGCCCGCGTTCACCGCCTGGTGGGGCCATGTGCAGCCGTTGCCGATGGTCTATATCGCGTGGTTCGTGATCCCGGCGCTGGCCTTCATCGACTGGAAGGCCGCCGCGCGCGCCGCCGCCGACTGGAGCGGGATCGCACTGTTCGCCGTCGCCGCCCTGATGTGGACGGCGGGTCCGGGCGCGATCGGACCGCTGCGCTGGCCCGCCAGAGTGCTGCCGATGCTGGCGATCGCGCTGCTGGTGCTGGTGTGCGTGCTGATCAGCCGCTACGGCGTGTTCGCCGCGTCCAGGCGGCGGTACGCGGCGGCGGGCGCGCTGATCGGGTTGCTGTTCGTCCGGTCGTTCTCCGCCGCACCGAAACTGCTCGAACGGCATGTGCTCGCGGTGGCCGTTGTGGTGGCGCTCGGCGCCGGTGTCGTCTGGCTGGCACGCACCCGCGGAGTCACCGCCGCCGCCGCGCTGACCATTGTCGCGACCTTCCCCATCGCCTTCGCGCAGGTGGCCGCGGCGCCCTCGACGCCGATGTCGTACGGGTTCCCCGAACGCCGCTCCGAGATGACGGCCGCGTTCCCCGATTTCGGCGGCCGCACCCTGCAATTGGCCGACCGGATCATGGTGCGTGACGAGGAGCGCACCCTCGCGGCGACCTACGGTTCGATCGCGCTCGGCAGCTATGCCAAGAATCTCGGCCTGCAGTACGTCAACGGCTACACCCCCGTCGGGCACGCGGCGTTCGCCGGGTTGCTGTGCATGGCCTGGGACGGCGGCACCTGCCCCGACGCGTATCGCAGGGTGTTCGCGGTCGAGCCGTCGACCGATATCCCGATCGTCGATCTGATGCGGCTGGATCGTGTTGTCCTGCAACGTACCCAGTACCCCGACGCGGGCGCCAAGCCCGCTCCGGCGGGCTGGAAGTTCGTCGGCTACCCCGGTCACGAACAGCAGATCTGGGTGCTCGAGCGGGTCAACCCGCTGCCCTCCCCCGGTGACCTCATCGCGCACGAGTCGGGTGTGCACGCGACCGTGATGCCGGAGGCGGGCCTGACCAACCGGGCCACCGTGTCCTCGGGCACCGGCGGCCGGATCGTGTTGTCCCGCTTGGCCTGGCCGGGTTACACCGCCATGCTCGGCGACCGCGAGGTTCCCACCAAGGCGGTCGCGGGCGTCTTCCTCGCCGTGGATATCCCGCCGGGCACCAAGAACGCCCAGCTCACCGTCACCTGGCGGCCGCCGGGTCTGTCGATCAGTCTCACCAGCGCCCTGCTGGCGCTGATGGGCATCGGTGTCCTGCAGTGGTGGTTCCGGCGGGGCAGGCGCGACAACGAGATCGGGCCGGAACCCGTGGCGACCCCGCCCGCGCCGGTCGGACAACCGGCCACCGTCGAGGCCTGAGCTCAGGCCCCGATGGCGGCGGCCAGGTGCGGCCAGGCCTCGTGCAGGTCGGCCTCGAACTGGCCCCACGTGTGCGCGCCGGTCGGCCGCTGGATGTAGGTGGCCGGGATACCGAGCTGAGCCAGGCGGCTCGCGAAGGCGGCCGTGCACGCCCCGGCGATCGCTTCGACCGGCGGCATCGGCATCCCCCGGTCGGTCCTGCCGGGCAGGCCGCTGGCGGCGGACAGGAAGATCGTCTTGCCCGCGAGCCCGCCCGCGTTGGCGAAGACATCGTGTTCGCGCCACCCCGCGCTGCCTGGCACGCCCCACATGTTGCCCGGATTGCCGCCGCCGCGGACGGCCTGGGCGCTGGCCATGCCGATCCCGAGCGGGTCCGCGGCCCACGGGCAACCGCTGAACGCGGCGACGGCGGAGAACCGGGAACCGCCGCGGATAGTCAGATCCAGCGCCGAGGCCGCGCTCATCGACACGCCGGCGATGGCATTGCGTCCGCTCGTGCCGAGCACGCTATCGATCACGCTGGGTAGTTCGTCGGTGAGGTAGGTCTCCCAGCGCACCCGGCCGACAGTGGGATCGTCGGCGATCCAGTCGGTGTACAGCGTGAACGCGCCGCCGACGGGCATGACCACGTTGACGTTCTTGTCGGCGAAGAACCGCTGCACATCGGTGTCGTCCCACCAGGAGATCCCGTCGGCCCCGCCGCCGACGCCGGTCAGCAGGTACAGCGTCGGCGCTCCCGGACTCGCCGCCTTGATCACCCGGTTCTGGATCATCCGACCCATCGCGGGCGAGTACACATCGATTTGGACGGCCCGCTCTCCGAGCGGCGCCTCCCCCCTGACATGGGCCCCCGTTGTTTCGGCCTTCGCCTGGACACCGCCCAGCGAGGCGACGATCGCGCACACCACAGCAAGCCACACTCTCGATGTAGTCACCGATCCGGTATACCCCGTCAGGTCGGCGCACACACTCAGCCACGCCCGCCCCGTCGATTGCTTTCCGGCGCCGATTCTTCGAGAGTGACCAGGCTCACCATCAGTCGGATCTGCGAGTGAGAAGCCCGCTCTACCTGCGCGTTTACCTCATGCCGGTGCGGTGCTCGCGCCGAAAACAAGGTGATTTGTGTCGGTGGTGAGCGGAATACTGGCCCGCGCCCGATGAGTTGGACCGACGAAATCCGTCTTCTCTCTCGTGGTGCCGGGACACAGTCGACTCGGCATCGGGCCACCGCTCGCCCGCCGACCCCGCTGCTCCTGGAGGTACCCGATGCCAGCCGAACTATCCCCGCCGATGACGAAAGGCCGGACACCGACCGTCATCCGGGTGCTGGTGCTCGCGACCTTCGTCGTCATCCTCAACGAAACCATCATGATCAACGCGATCCCGCGGCTGATGAGCGACCTGCACGTCACCGAGGTGGCCGCGCAGTGGGTGTCGACCGCGTTCATGCTGACGATGGCCGCGATCATCCCGACCACCGGCTGGTTCCTGCAGCGGGTCACGACCCGCCAGGCCTACGCGGTCGCGATGGGCGTGTTCATCGCGGGCACCGTGCTCTCGGCGCTCGCGCCGACCTTCGCGGTGCTGCTGATCGGCCGCATCATCCAGGCGGGTGGCACCGCGGTGATGATGCCGCTGCTGATGACCACCCTCATGACCGTCGTCGCGGAGCAGGATCGCGGCCGGGTGATGGGCAACGTCACGCTGGCCATCTCGGTGGCGCCCGCCATGGGCCCGGTCATCTCCGGCCTGATCCTGCAGATCAGTATCCCGGCGCTCGACTCGTGGCGGTTGCTGTTCGTGGTGATGCTGCCGATCACCGGCGTGGTCACCTGGCTGGGTCTGCGGCAGCTCGAGAACGTCGGTGAACCGCAGCCGGGCGTGCTCGACATTCCCAGCGTCTTCCTGGCCGCCATCGGCTTCGGTGGACTCGTGTTCGGTCTGAGCAAGTTCCACAGCGGCAGCTACACCGTCCCGGCGCTGATCGTGGCCGGTGGCGTCGCCCTGATCGCCGCGTTCGCGCTGCGCCAGGTGCGGCTGCAGCGCGACGGCACCCCGCTGCTGGACCTGCGGGTGCTGCTGTCGGGCACCTACGCCAAGGCGCTGGTCCTGATGTCCATCGCGTTCCTGGCGATGATGGGTTCGATGATCCTGCTGCCGCTGTACCTGCAGAATCTGCGGCACCTGAGCCCGCTGGAGACCGGCCTGCTGGTGATGCCGGGTGGTCTGGCGATGGGTCTGCTCGGCCCGACCGTCGGTCGCCTGTTCGACAAGTTCGGCGGCCGCGCGCTGGTCATCCCCGGCTCGATCGGCATCGCCGTCTCGCTGGCAGGCTTCACCCAGGTCTCGCTGACCATGCCGTACTGGCAGCTGCTCGGCCTGCACATCCTGCTGATGGTCGCGCTGGCCGCCACGTTCACCCCGGTGTTCACCCTCGGCCTCGGCGCCCTGCCGATGCACCTGTACTCGCACGGCAGCTCGATGCTGGGCACCCTGCAGCAGGTGGCGGCCGCCTTCGGCACCGCTCTGGTCGTCACGGTCATGTCGGCCCGCAGCACCTCGCTCATCGCCGACGGCACCGACCAGATCACCGCCACCCTCGACGGTATGCGCCTGGCCTTCCTGGTCTCGGCTGCGCTGGCCCTGATCGTCATCGCCATGGCGGTCCTGCTGCCGAACCGCTCCGGCAACCCGCACGGTGCGCACGCTCCGGAACAGTCCGGCGAACCCGAGTCGCCGGAACTCGTCAAGAGCTGACAGTCCCTGCGAAAACCGCCACCCCCGGATCGCGTCCGATGCGATCCGGGGGTGGCGTTTTTCGTATCAGGGCTGGCCGCTGACGACCGCCGTCACCGCGTCCATGAACGACTGTCCACCGGTGATGGCGCCGCCCGCGATCGCGCCGACGACCAGGCCGACGGGCCCGGTGATGATGCTGAAGAAGCCGAAGCCGAGCACGGTTCCGATCAGCCCGCCGAGCAGGCCGCCGACGACGACGCCGACCACGTTCTGATTGACCTCGGCGGCAAGGCGTCCCATCGAGTTGATGGGCTGCATCTCACCGATGTTTTGCGCGGTCACTTTCGGGGTAAGAGTGAGTTTCCGGCCGTCTTCGCTGATTTCCTGCGCTACCGCCATACGACTTTCGGAAACAATGTAAGTCAGCGGTATTTCAGTAATCACGACACCGTTATCCGACTTCAACGACACCTTGCCACCGTTGTCGGTCAGTTCGAATTTGCCGTGGTCCACGGTGGTCGTGACGACCTTGGAGAAATCGGAGACAACGGTGTGGTAGGCGACGCCATGCTCGACGCCGGACGTCGAAACATCGTGGTTGTCCTGCGGTTTCGCATTCACAGTCCCCGCGGCGATGCCAACGGCCGCGACGGCCAGGAGGGTCGCCGGGATCAACGGGCCGAACTTCATACTGACATTTTCCTTCTCGGGTACCTCCGGTCGGCGTGACCGAATGGCGAGCAGCTGTACAGCGTCCGAAGCTTGTGGCAGAGAATGGCGATCGACCAGACCTGGCCGCGCATTGTTGCCGGATCGTGACCTAGTCGTTTGACCGAATCCGTTTGACCGAACAGGTGATTCGACTAGCGCGCGTCACATGGTGTAAGCATTTGCTTGATTCGAGGTGCAACAGTAAAGCTCTGGAGGACTGTCCGTGTCACGCCAACGTGTTCAAGCCGGTTTAGTCCTGACGGTCTTCATCGCTTCAGCCGCCCTGCTCGCGACCGTGGTGATGGTCGCCGCGATCTCCCTGACCTCGGAAGACATCGCGGGCAGCGGGCATCCAGCCGAGAACGTGAGTGCGGCAGCCGCATCGGGTGCGAACATGCCGTCGGCGCCGGTCGAACCTCAGCTACCCGCCCCCGTCGCCACTCTCAGCTCGGCAGCCAAGACGCCTATCGCGATCCAGCTGGCCGTCGATGACTGCGTGGTGGCCGACGGTGAGGGCGAGCAGGTCACGGTCGAGAAGACCGCCTGCGGCAGTGCCCCTTCCAGCTACAAGATCTTCGACAAGGCGCCGGCGGGCGGCGCCTGCCCGACCGACACCGATCAGACCTACAGCGAGCGGGTGGGTGCGGTCGAGCAGGGTTCGCTGTGCATGGACATCGACTGGGTGGTCGGCGGTTGCCTGGAACTCGGCGAGAAGAAGCCGACGCACATCGACTGCGCCACCGGGGGCACCACCGAGGGCGTGAAGGTGCTCGAGGTCAAGCACGGTGTCGCCGACGCCAACCAATGCGAGTCGGGCAATTTCGGATTCGTCTACAACCAGCGCAAATTCGTCGTCTGCGTAGCGCGGCTCTGAGGTCGTGCTCTTCGAGCTGCTTCAATCTCCTTGTCGAAGACACGCGCCGGAGCGCTGAATTGGCATGGGCCGCACCGGTTCGGCGCGGCCCATGCCAATGGCCGAGGCGGTTCACGCGGCGACGATGTGCCCGATGACGATGTCGCCGACGCTGTTTCGCGCGAACACCGCGACGGTGTCGGCCGGGTCGTGCGCCGCGGCGACCGGGCTGATCATGTTGTGCACGGTGCCGCTGGTGGTGTTGGTCTCCAGGCGCACCGCGCTGGTGGGGCTGATGCCGACCTCCAGCTCGCCGACGGAGGTCTCCAGGCGCAGTTCGCCGCGAACTGCTTCACCGATGCGGATGTTGCCCTTGGCCGCCTTCGCGGTCACCGAACCCTGCGGGCGCTCGATGACGATGTCGCCGAGCGAGACCGTCACGTCACACGAGCCGAGCGCACCGGCGCCGAGCAGGTGCCCGACACCGGCGGTGCTCTTCAGCTGCGAGCCGGCGGGGACCTGGATGGTCACCTCGATGGTGGGATTGCCACCGAAGGGGGTGTGGGTGCGCCAGCTCTTCGGCGTGGTCACCGTCAGAGCGCCGTCGATGAAATCGACGGTGGTCTGCTCGGCGGCGCGCACGTCGGCCTTCTTGGTCGCGTCGGCCGGCTTGATCTCGACGGTGGTGTCGCTGCGATCGGAGGCGATGACAGTGACACCGGCGGAGAGGACATCGACGGTGACGGCGATCGGGGCGGGGGTCTGGAAGGTGATCATTTCGTGCTCCTCGGTGGGTGTTGCTGTTCGGTTGATGTGACTACTGTCGCGAGCGCCGCTGACACGGACCTGACACCGGCCTGACGCACCCGCTGATACGAATTCCGGCCGGTCGAAGCAGGTGTCGCGACCCGTTGACGTCCGAGGCACAATGGGCCGGGTGCAGATCGGGATGCTTGGACCGCTGGAGATCCGAACAGAGGACGGTGGATCGATAGAGGTACCGGGCGCTCGGTTGCGGGCGCTGTTGATCGCGCTGGCACTGGAAGCAGGCCGCGCGGTCCCGAAATCGAAACTCGTCGACTGGATCTGGGACGAGCAGCCGCCCGCCGACGCGGCGAACGCCTTGCAGGCACTGGTCTCCCGCTTACGCAGGGCGCTGCCCGACGGGGCCATCGAGGTGCAGGCGGGCGGATACCGGCTGACGGCGCAGCCTCGCGCGGTCGACGCCATCCGTTTCGAACAGCTTCTCGACCAGGCGCGCGGCGGCGACGACGCGCACCAGGCGCGGCTGTTGCGCGAAGCCCTCGACCTGTGGCGCGGTCCGCTGATGCAGGACATCGGCGAGAGCGCGGCCTTCGACGCGGTGATCACGCGCTTCGACGGGCTGCGCCTGGCCGCCATGGAGGATCGCTACGAAGCCGAGCTCCGGCTGGGCCGTGGCCCCGAAGTCGTCGCCGACCTGACCGAACTCGTGTCCCAGCATCCGGTGCGGGAACGGCTCGTCGCCGCGCTGATGCGGGCACTCGGCGCCGCGGGCCGTGGCGCGGAAGCGCTGACCGTGTACCAGCGCGCCCGCGAGGCCCTCGCCGACGAACTGGGTGTCGACCCGTCACCGGAGCTGTCCGCACTGCATGTCGCGCTCTTGCGCGGCGAGGTAGGGGCCCGGCCCGCGGAACGCACGACGAACCTGCGCGCCGAGTTGACCAGCTTCGTCGGCAAGCGCGCCGACATCGCCGCGGTCCGCGAACTCATTGCGACACACCGGCTTGCCACGCTGACCGGGCCGGGCGGATCAGGCAAGACCCGGCTGGCCGTGGAAACCGCGCGCACCATGCTCGGCGACCTGCCCGACGGCGCCTGGCTGGTGGAACTGGCCTCCGCCGACGGCAGTGGCGACCTGGCGCAATCGGCCTTCGCCGCGCTCGGTCTCCGGGACGCGCTGCTCGGCGACGCCCCCAACGCCGACCCGATGGACCGGCTGATCGCGGCGATCCGCGACCGCGAGACGCTGCTGATCCTGGACAACTGTGAGCACGTGATCGAGGCGGCGGCGGCCTTCGCCCACCGCATACTCGGCGAGTGCAGGCGACTGCGGATCCTCGCGACGAGCCGGGAGCCGCTCGGCATCACCGGCGAGGCGCTGTGGCAGGTCGAGCCGCTGACATTGCCCGCCGACGACGCGGACGCCCGCGAGATCGAGACCTCCCCCGCCGTCGCGCTGCTGCGGGACCGGGCCGGCGCGGTGCGCAAGGACCTCGCGACCGATGCGGGCACCCTGGCGACCATGGCGCGAGTCTGCCGGGCACTCGACGGGATACCGCTGGCGATCGAACTGGCCGCGGCCAGATTGCGCACCATGTCCCTCGATCAGCTCGCGCACCGCCTCGATGATCGGTTCCGGCTGCTGACCGGCGGCAGCCGCACCGCGATCCCGCAGCACCGGACGTTGCGCGCGGTGGTCGACTGGAGCTGGGAACTGCTCAGCGACGCCGAGAAGAGGGCCCTGTGCCTGCTCTCGGTGTTCTCCGGCGGCGCGAGTCTGGAAGCGGCCGAACAGGTCTGCGCGGGCGAGGTCGAGCAGTGGGAGGTACTCGAGCTGCTCACCGCCCTCACCGAGAAGTCGTTGCTGCTCGTCACCGAGGACGAGATCCCGCGCTACCGCATGCTCGAGACGATCAAGCAGTACGCGGCCGACCGGCTCGCCGAGGCGGGTGACACGGAGTCGGCGCGCCATGCGCATCTGGCGTACTTCACCGGACTCGCCGCCACCGCGGAACCGCACCTGCGCCGTGCCGAGCAATTGGAGTGGCTCGCCGTCCTCGCGGCCGAGCACGACAACATCTCGACGGCGATGCGTGGCGCGCTCGCGTCCGGTGACGCGGCCGGGGCGATGGGACTCGCGGCGGCAGCGGGCTGGTACTGGTGGCTGGGCGGGCACAAGGCCGAGGGCACCGAGTTGGTCGTCGCTGCCGCCGAGGTACCGGGCGAGGTCGACAACGAGACCAAGGCGACGGTGTATGGCTTGGCCGTGCATTTCGGGACCTCGGGCCGCAACGGCGAATATGAGGTGCGGGATTGGATCCACAAGGCGTACCAGTTCGGCCGTGACAGCCGGAGCAGCCATCCGGCGCTGCGATTCACCGCCGCACTGGAACGCATGCTGGCCGGCCCGGACGAATATCTGCCCGCCTTCGAAGCGGTGCTCACCGACGACGACCCCTGGGCACGGGCATTGGCGCGCCTTCAGCTGGGCAAGCTGCGCACCGTGCTCGGCCACGCCGGGCCGGAGGCGGACGAATATCTCGAACAGGCGCTCACCGAGTTCCGTGCCCTCGGTGAACGCTGGGGGATATCGTTCGCGCTGACCGAACTGGCGAACCGCACCGCCATGCGCGGCGAATTCGCCGCCGCGTGTGAGCTGTACGAGCAGGCGATCGGGGTGGTCACCGAGGTCGGCGCGATCGAGGACGTGGTCGGGATGCGATCCCGGCAGGCCCAGCTGTACTGGCTGCTCGACGATGCCGAGGCCAGCGCCGCCGCCCTGACCGAAGCACAGCGCTGCGCGGACCGGACCAGCTGGCCGACCGCGCTGGCCGAAGTCGCCTTGGCGCGTGCGGAACTGGCTCGCTGGCGCGGCGACACCGAACTGGCCCACCGGCAGATCGACCTCGCGCGCACGCTGTTCGGCAGTGATGCCGAACAGCCGAATGTCAGTGCGATGGTGCACGGCCTGCTCGGCTACCTCGCCGATGACCTCGACAAGGCTCGCGCACAACACACCTCGGCCTTCCAGGCGGCCTCCGCGGCAGGCCATGCTCCGCTGATAGCCCAGGTACTCGTCGGCATCGCGGACCTGGCGCTGCGCGCGGAACGGTACGAGCAGGCCGCGCGCCTGCTCGCGGCGAGCACCGCGACGCGCGGGGTGCCCGACCGTTCCCAGCCGGATGCCGCCCGCATCGAGCGGACAGCACGACATCGCCTCGGTGATGTGGGATTCACCGAGGCGATGCGGGAGGGTGCGCTGGCGAGCAGGCAGGATCTGGTCGCACTCACGCTCGCTTCGTGAACGTCGCACGCGACCACAGGTATCCGACAACGGCGAACCCGGCGCACCAGGCGAGTGCCGCCGCGGTGTAGCCGCCGGACGGGGTGCCTGCGAGGAACCCGCGCAGGGATTCGATGATCGGCGTGAAGGGCTGGTACTGCGCGAACTGCCGGACGCCGGGCCCCATTTTCTCGGCGGGGACGATCGCGCTGCTCACGAAGGGCAGCATGATCAACGGCACCACCGACATTCCCGCCGCTTCCGGGGTCTTGGCTGCCATCCCGAGTGCGACGGTGAGCCAGGCCGCGGCGAAGGCCGTCGCCAGCATGACGCCGATCGCGCCGAGCCAGTGCGGCGCGCTCGCCGGGGAACGGAAACCCAGCGCGAAGCCGACACCGAGGACCGCGGCGATGGCGACCACATTGGTCAGGATGCTGGCCACGACATGGCCGGTCAGCACGGCGCCCCGGGACACGTCCATGACCTTGAACCGGTTGATGACGCCCTTGGTCATGTCGGAGCTCACCGAGACCGCGGTGCCGGACAGGCCGTAACTGATGGCCAGCATGAGCATGCCGGGCACCGCGTAGTCGATGTAGTTCTCGCCGACGTCGAACGCGTCGCCGAACACGTAGACGAAGATCAGCATCATCACCACAGGCATCAAGGCCGCGTTGAAGATCGTGACCGGGGTGCGGGCGATGTGGGTGAAGTTGCGGCGCAACATGACCGATGCGTCGAACAGGGAATCGGTGACGGAAAGAGTGCTCATCGTGCGTCGGCCTCCGTGGTGGCGTGCCCGGTCAGGGCGAGAAAGACATCGTCGAGATCGGGGGTGTGGATGGAGACCTGGTCGGCCTCGAGCGAGTGGGCGGCGAGCCGGTCCAGCAGCGCCCGAAGGGATTTCGAGCTGCCGTCGCCGGGAACCCGCAGGGCCAGCGTCTCGTCGTCGGGGGTGGCGCCGGGCAGGATCCGTGCCGCCGCCGCCAGTTCCGTGGTGTCGGCGAACCGCAGCTGGATGTGACTGCCGGGGACGCGGCGCTTGAGCTCGTCGGCGGTGCCTTCGGCGACGATGCGGCCCTGGTCGAGGACAGCGATCCGGTCGGCCAGCTGATCGGCTTCCTCGAGGTACTGGGTGGTGAGGAAGATCGTCACGCCGTCGGCGGTCAGCTCCCGCACGATCTCCCACATGGTTCGCCTGCTGCGCGGATCGAGTCCGGTGGTCGGCTCGTCGAGGAAGACGATCTCCGGCTTGGTGACCAGGGTCATCGCCAGATCCAGTTTCCGGCGCATACCGCCGGAGTAGGACGCCGCCGGCTTGCGCGCCGACTCCACCAGGTCGAATCGTTCCAGCAGTTCGGTGACCACCCGCTTGCCCGCCTTGCCGCGCAGACGGTGCAGATCCGCCATCAGCTTCAGGTTCTCCTCGCCGGTCAGCAGATCGTCGACCGCCGCGAACTGCCCGGTGACCCCGATCGCCGCGCGCACCGCCGCGGTCTCGGTGTCCAGGTCGTGGCCTGCCACGCGGGCGGTTCCACCGTCGGCCCGCAACAACGTGGTCAGGACGTTCACCGTGGTCGTCTTGCCCGCACCGTTCGGACCGAGCAGCGAGAAGATCGTGCCCGCCCCGACGGTGAGGTCTATGCCGTCGAGGATCGTCTTGTCCCCGTATGACTTCCGCAGCCCGGAGGCCGCGATCGCTGTGCTGTTCATGGGGACAACCGTCGCCGGTACAACTGATACCGCGCTGACACCGCCCTGACACGGCCGTGCCGGTGGTGTCTCAGGGGATGTCAGCGCGGCCTGGTGTGCTGAGCCTCAGTGCGTGGGTCGAGTAGTGGCCCGAGGGTCACGCCAGAGGCCCAGATCGAAGTAGAGCGTTGTCATGGAGTCCCACAGGGCCGGCCACGGCTGCTTCGGCCCTGTGCATCGCCAGACGGCGACCATGCGGTCGATGCCGGGGATACCCATGGGATCGTCGAGGTGCACCACGCGCTCCACCTCGGCGAAGCGGGATCGCAATTCGGGCTCGGCGGTATCCAGCCCGACATAGATCACCGAGGTCGTCGAGTCCGGTGGCGGGCCGAAGAAGCCGAAGCCCCGGCTCGGGCTGTAGGTGGCGGGCAGGTCGTACTGCGCGCCGAACTGCTCGACAGCGCCCGCCTGCCAGTAACCCTGGGCCATGATGACAGCGTTCGCCTTTTCCGCGGGCGTCAGCGTGTCGTACCCGGTATCGACGGCGGAAACCATGTCCGACCAATTGGTGGTTCCCCAAAACGCCGACCGGATGCCGAGATCGATGGCGTTCTCGGCCGGGCTGCGCCAACTGGGCGGCAGGGGCGTGACGGTGATCATGGCGATGAACGTCAGTACCGAGAGCCCGGCGATCGGAATCAACGCCACGTTCATCCACCGTTTCCGGTCGTACTGCCACAGGCCGACGGCACCGATGGCGAACATGGCGGGAAAGAAGCCGGTCGGATAATAGGGGCGACCGTGCGTGATGATGACGAATGTGGTCATGATCACCAGCGCGACCGCGATAAAGCGATACGGACGCAGCGACTCTTGTTTGAACACGGCCCAGAATCCGACGGCGATCAGCAATACGCCGAGGAAACCCGCCAAGCCGAGCCACTGCGGAATGAACCCCGGCGGACCGTAGCCCGTGGCGTCCTGCTCCGCGCCGATGATCGGGCCCATGGCCAGCTGTGGCCAGTTGTTGCGTGACTGCCAGTAGAGAATCGGGATCACGGACGAGGCGAGGATGCCGGTCGATACCCACAGCGCGGGGCGACGCAGGATTTCCCGGGGACCGCACAGGATGACGGCAAGGCCGAGGCACGCCCAGACGATCGGGATCATCCATTTCACCTGCATGTCAACGGCGGCAACCAGTCCCGCCACGACGAGCAGCCAGTCCTTGCGGGTACGAACCCAGCGGATGAACAGCCAGGTGATCACGGCCGTGAGGGTGGCGTCGAAGGAGAACGTGCTCAATATGACCTGGGTGGCCACAAGATAGGACGTCGCATAGGTGCCCGCGGCGAGCATCTGGACACGGTGGCTACCCCTGAGCTCGTAGGCGATCAGCGCCGACACCACGATCGCACCAACGCCCATCACGACCGCGGGAATGCGCAGTGCCGTCGCCGATCCCGGTGCGAGCTGGTCCGCGATCCAGGCGAACAGGGGCACCACCACACCCTGATCCGCGTAGGTGTAGTCGAGTCGTCGTCCAGCGGAAAGGAAATAGAGTTCGTCGCCGAAGAATTCGTACCTTCCCACCGTCACCGTCAGCGCTATCGCGGCGATCGAAGCGATCAGCGCGACGCCGCGAAAAGCGAACGACGGGTCGGTATCCGGAATATCTTCGGGCGCGGTGCGAACCGCGACGACCGCTGTCATGAACTGCCCCTGATGCTTTTCGACAGACGCGTTCGACACCCCCGCCCCGCGGTGGCGTCACGCTCTGTTCGCTGATGAACCGATTCCTCCCCGGCAGCGAACTTGATGAGCGCGAGCGCCCGAGGTCCTGCTCGGATTATTCAGTTTTACGAAACGTTAGTGGCTGCCGACATGGTCCGCAAATACACCGCACACCAATAGCCGTTCGCTGTGATTAGACCGGGTTCGGCGGGGTAATAAGTGATCTCGGCGATACATTGCGCGCGCCATGTATAAATGCCCCGAATTGATGAATTCGGCACGTAAATTGCAGAACGAGCCTTTCATCTGAAAGGACCTTGACCTTGACCGTGCGTCAGGGTTGCAGGGTTGCCGCATGACGAACAACAGCACTCCCCCGACTCGGCCTGCCGCGCCGATCGGCGGGTTCCAGGAAGTCGACGGCCACCGCGTCTACGTGCACCGCTCGGGCAGCGGCGGGCCCGCCGTGGTGTTCCTGCCGGGCGCGAGCGCGGTCGGCCTGGACTACTTCGGTGTCCAGCAACAGGTTTCACAGTTCACGACCGCCGTGGTGTACGACCGCGGCGGCACCGGCTACAGCGACGCCCTCCCACTACCGCGCACCGCCGCCGCCGTCGCCACCGAGCTGCGCGAGCTGCTGCGCGCCCAGCGCATCCCCGGCCCCTATGTTCTCGCTCCCCATTCGCTCGGCGGCTTCTACGCGCACCGGTTCGCGCAGCTGTACCCGCGGGATGTGGCCGGGCTGGTCTGGATCGACGGCCTGCACCGCGACTGGGACGAGTTCATGCCGCCCGCGATGCGGCTGGCCGAGGCGGAGCGGATGGGCACCGATCCGGAGCAGCTCGAACAGCTGCGCCCGGCTCTGCGCCAGATGCGCACCGAGTTGCTCGCGGCCTACCCGGAGCACATCCGGCGATCGCTGGTCGAGGCCAAGGAGAGCGACGAATGGACCCGCGTCGGCATCGCCGAGCGCAGCAATCTGACCGCATTGGCCGCCGAACTGCACGCCGGGCCTGGCCTTCCTGATGTCCCCGTTGTCGCGCTCAGCGCGCTGGGCCCCGACCCCACCCAGCCGCCGGAAACGCTGCGGCGGATGCAGGACGGCAGGCGGCGAATGGACGCGGCCCTGGTGCGCGGCCTCTCGCAGGGGGACCACCGCATCCTCACCGACACCGTGCACCACCGGCTCTGCTTCGACCGTCCCGACGCCGTGGTCGAGGCGATTCGCGATGTCGTCGACCGCGCCGCACGCGCCTAGACTCGACGTGATCATGTTCGGCGTAGACCCGAGGAGGACGGTGCTCACGATCGGCCGGCTCGCGGCCACCGCGGGCGTAACCGTGCGCACCGTCCGCCACTACCACCACATCGGCCTGCTCCCCGAGCCCGACCGCGACGCCTCCGGCTACCGCCGCTACAGCGCCCAAGCCGCAGTGGATCTCATCCGGATCAGAACCCTCGCCGACGCCGGTGTTCCCCTGTCCCGCATCGACGCGCTGCTCCACGCCCAACCCACCGAATTCGCCGCGGCCATCACCGATATCGACGCCGAGCTCCAGCGCAAGATCGACCAGCTCACCGAATACCGGAGCCGGATAGCCGAATTGGACAGCGGCGAACGCCTCGTCCTGCCACCCGAAGTCGTCGCCATCCTGAACCGCATGCGCGGCCTCGGCATCGGCGAACAACGGGTACTCCTCGAACGCGACTCCTGGATCCTGCTGCAAGCCCTCGACCCGGACGCCGTCCCCGACCGTATCCGCGAGAAGAACGCCGAGTTCGACGACCCCGAAACCACCCGCCTCTACCTCGCCGTCGACCGCTCCGCCACCTGGGACCCCCACGATCCCCGCCTGGACCAGCTCATCGACGACCTGGACGCCTGGGAAATCGCCCACGAACGAGACACCGCCGGACAGGCGACCCGCAAGCTGATCTCCTCGCGCATCTCCGAGGCGTCCCCGTCCTGGCAGCGCATCGTCGACGCCCTCACCCACCGAGCCGAACAGCGCAGGCACTCGAACCCGGATCAGCCCCGGGCGATCACGGCCTCGTCGCGTGTGGTGTGAAAGGCGGCCGCATCGGCGACGACCGCGACGCCGGTGCGGCCACCGTCGACGTCGATGACGGTGCCGTGGACGAAGGCAGCGTCATCGGAGGCGAGGAATACCGCCGCGGCGGCGACGGCATCGGGGTGACCGGTTCGCCCGGCCGGGGTGCCGTGCATCAGCAGTCCCACCGGCGGGTCGGTGTCGTTGCCGTCGTCGGGAGCCAGAATGACCCCCGGTGCGATGGCGTTGACCCGGACGCCCTGGCTCCCGAACTCGGCCGACCAAGCGCGGGTGAGGGTTTCCATCGCGCCCTTGGTCGAGGCGTACAGGGCGCCGACGGGCAGGCTCAGGCGCGCGACCCATGATCCGAGATTGACGACCACACCGCTACCTCGGCTGATCATCGCGGGCACGATGGCCTGGGTGAGGAAGAAGGCGGCTTTGACGTTGACGGCGTAGACGCGGTCGAAGGCCTGCTCGTCGGTGGTCAGGGTCGTCCCCGGCGGAAAGATGCCTGCGTTGTTGACCAGGATGTCGATGTGTCCGCCCAGTTGTTCGATCGCCGCCGCGGCGAGTGCCTGGCTGGCGGCGAGGCTGCCGTCGAGGTCGGCGCGGATGAAGTCGGCCTGCCCGCCCGCTCGGCGGATGTGGTCGACGACGGCCTCGCCGCGGGTTCGGTCGCGCCCGGAGACGATGACGTGCGCGCCTTCGGCGGCGAAGGCCAGCGCGGTCGCGCGGCCGATATTGCTGGTAGAGCCCGTGATCAGAGCTTTCCTGCCATGCAGTCGTGGTGCCATGGGGTCCTTCTTTCTATCGGGCCTTCCACGCCAGCAGCGCGGCTTGCGCGAGGAAGAAGACGCCGCCACCGGTGGCGTAGATGGACAAGACATCCAGGGACGGCGATTCGCCCGCGGCCTTGGCGACATAGGTCGCGCCGACCAGGAAGGACAGTCCGCCGGAGATCAGCGTCGGCCATTGCTTGCCGAGCACCGCCCCACGCCTGCGCAACCCGACAGCCAGCTGGGCCGCGCCCGACAGCACCGCCCAGATACCGAATACGCCCAGTACCGCGGCGGCACTGCCGGTCGTCCCGGCGATACCGAGAGCGACAGCGGTGACCGCGCTCAGCACGCCGTTGGCCGCGGTCACCCGGCGCTCGGGGCCTTCGGGCACCGCGCGGAAGTCGATCAGCGACGACACGGCATCGATCAGCGGGTAGCCGACCAGCAGGATGACCGCGACCGCATCCAGGGGGTCGTGAGCCGCCGCGAAGGCGAGCGCCCAGCCGATCGCCAGGACACCGCGGCCCAGCGACAGGCGGATCAGCGACGAACGCTCGGCGGCCGAAACAGTCGGTGTCGCAGTGCTGTTCATGAGGTACGTCCTACGAATTCCGGTGCCGACGGTCCGCGACCGTGCAGCACGGCGGTCTCCGACCAGATCAGCATCGCGATCGGTCCGCAGACGAAAAGCTCTGCGACAGGGGGTCGTTCGGTCTTGCGAGGATTCATGGCACGAGCCTTTCCTTGCTGCCGCCACGCGGCATGGATTGTGGTGAGCGGGCGAAGTCGCGGACCGCGGCGGCGAAACGCCCTGGTTCCTCCAGATGCCCCAGGTGACCGCTGTGCTCCAGGATCACCAGGCGCGAATCGGGGATGAGGTCGTGCAGCTCCTGTCCCCAGCACGGTCCGCAGATGACATCGAAGCGACCGACGACGACCAGCGCCGGGACGGTCAGAGCGGGCAGATCGGCGCGGTCGTCGACGAGATCGGGAGATCCGATCGCGTCCAGTCCCGAGATGTAGCCGGCGCGCAGCGCAGCGCGCACCGGAGCCCAGCGCGGTTCGTCACCCCAGTAGTCGGCGAGGTAGGCGGGCAAGATGCCGCGGGCGACGGCCAGGGTCTGCACATCGTTCGACATAGCCTGCATCGCACCGAAAGCCGCGAGCACCTCGGCCAATTCGGGGCGATCGGCGTTGGCGGCGGCGAAATCCCGGAGCCGCCGGGCGGCCTCCGCGCCGTGCTCGGGTCCGGTCACCGGTGCACCCTCGTAGAGGATGACGCCCGCGAGGCGGGCCGGACGGTGGATCGCGTGATAGGCGGCGACGAACGCGCCGTGCGAGTGACCGAGCAGATACACCGTCGGCACCGCGAGGTGATCGATGATCCGTTGCAGCGCGATGCTGTAGCGCTCCCGGGTGTAGCCGTGCGGATGTGTCGGCAGACGGCCGGATTCGCCGGTGCCGATGGCCTCGACATAGACCATGGTCAGGTGCTGTTCCAGCTCGGGCATGCGCAGGTACTCCCAGTGGATGCCCGGTCCGCCCGGATGGGCGAGGCAGACCGGGCCACTGCCGTACACGTGGTACCGCTGGGCGACACCGTCGGAGTCGAAGACGTGCGCACCCGGCGCGAGCACGCCGGAGTTCTGGTGCGGGAGCGACATCACGCGGCCCGCAACGGCCCGGCAAAGGACTTGCGCAGCGAGGACGGCCCGACCAGGGGCAGCAGCGCCGCCAGGACCTTGCCCTTGAACGCCCGCGGGGTCCTGGTCAGTTCGATATCGACACGGGTGCCCGCCTGCGTCGGCGTGGCGCGGAAGACCCAGCCGCCGCCGGCACCGAAGAGTTTGGAGTCCAGCGTGGTGATGGTGACGGTGTCGCCGGCCGGGTCCCACTCGTAGCGGGCGCGCTCCCAGGCCGCGGCGGTGCCTTCGGTGACCTCGGCCCAGGTCTCGCCACGCTCGTGGACGGCGAAGTGCTCGGCATCGATCGTCGGCCATGCCTCGGGACGGGTTGGCCCGAAGTCGGTGAGCACGTGCACGACCTCGGCGGGCGACAGGGTGGACATCAGGTGAAAACGGACAGTAGCCATGAGAAAACGATCGCCGTCCGGGACCTCGCCCCGAATCTGTCGGATGACGCTGGGACTGACGTATTCCAGCCCGTCCCAGCCGGTAGGGGACGCTCCCGCAGTGTGTGCGCGCCGGACAGCCCCCACCTGGGCTTCGTGCCGGACACCGCCGGTCCGGCGATGGTGACTACGTCATGGTCGGCGTCAGGTGACAGATGTGGCGCCGTGGCCGCGCGACCCATTGTGGAATCCGCACTGCTTCACCGTTCCCCGAAAGGACCATGACATGGTCGACATCCGACGCTCCAGCCGAGCGGTCGCGGCGATCACGGCCGTAGTGGCCGCGGGCAGCCTCGCCGTCGCCTGCACCGCGAGTACCACCACCAACGCCGGCCCCACCTTGGACGCGCCGAAGCCGACCATCGTGCTCGTCCACGGCGCGTTCGCGGACGGATCGAGCTGGAACGACGTCATCGACAAGCTCATCGAGAACCGGTATCCCGTTGTCGCGGCGGCGAATCCGCTGCGCGGGCCGGCCGCCGACGCCGCCTCGGTGCGCGGGTTGATCAGCCACATCGACGGCCCGGTCGTCCTGGTCGGGCACTCCTACGGCGGATCGGTCATCAGCGCCGCCGCGGCGGGCAACGACCAGGTCAAGGCGCTGGTGTATGTGGCGGCCTTCCTGCCGGCACCGGGAGAAACCGCGCTCGAGCTGACCACCAAGTTCCCCGGGACGACGCTGCCCGGCACGCTCGACCCGGTCGCCTTCACCCGCCCGGACGGCAGCGCCGGCACCGATCTGTACATCCAGCAGAGCAAGTTCCACGACCAGTTCGCCGCCGACGTTCCCGCGGACCGCGCGACCCTGGCCGCGGCCGCCCAGCGTCCGATCGATCAGGCCGCGCTCGAGGAGAAGGCCACCGTCGCCGCCTGGACCGACAAGCCCAGCTGGGACGTGATCACCACCAAGGACCTCAATATCCCCGTCGCGGCACAGCGGTTCATGGCCGAGCGGGCGCATTCCCAGGTCACCGAGGTCGAGGCCTCGCACTCGGTCGCCGTCTCGCACCCCGACGTGGTCGCCGATGTGATCGAGCGGGCCGCCCAGGGGGTCACCCCGTGATCATGGATTTGAAGCTCGAAGTCATCGTGCTGCCCGTCGCCGACGTCGACCGCGCGAAGGCCTTCTACAGCGATCGGCTCGGATTCCGTCTCGACGCCGACTTCGCGGTGGACGAGGGCTACCGCGTCGTGCAGCTCACCCCGCCCGGTTCGGAATGCTCGATCATCATCGGCACCGGTGTCAGCGCGGCCGCGCCCGGATCCGTGCGGGGCCTGCACCTGATCGTCACCGACATCGAGCAGACCGTCGCGGAGCTGACCGAGCGCGGGATCGAGGTCGACGGACCGTTCCGCGACGCCACCGGCGTGTTCCATCACCCCGGAACCGAAAACCGTGTCCCCGGCGTGGATCCGCAGCGCCGCTCCTACGGTTCGTTCGCCGCGTTCACCGATCCCGACGGCAACGGCTGGTTCCTCCAGGAAGTCACCCAGCGTGCACCCGGCCGCTGATCCGGCCGGCGAAGGCGAACCCATGTCCGAGAAGGAAACTCGTACCTACGATGTCGTGGTCATCGGCGCAGGGCCGATCGGCGAGAACGTCGCCGACCGTACCCGCGCCGCCGGGCTCAGTACCGTGATCGTCGAATCCGAACTGGTCGGCGGCGAATGCTCCTACTGGGCATGCGAACCCAGCAAGGCGCTGCTGCGTCCCGCCCTGCTCTATCGCGAGGCCGCGCGCTTCCCCGGCGTCGGCGGCGCGGTGACCGGCCGCCTGGACGTGCCCGCGGTACTGAAACACCGTGACCGCATGGTGGCCGACTGGAACGACCGGGACCAGGTCGACTGGCTCGACTCCGTGCGGGTCGACCTCATTCGTGGCCACGGCCGCCTCGACGGACCGCGGCGGGTGACGGTTCATACGCCCGAGGGCGGCACCGTACGGATCGCCGCCCGGCACGCGGTGGCGGTGTGCACCGGCACGTCGGCGGCCCTGCCGCCGCTACCGGGCTTGGACACGGTGCGGCCGTGGACAAGTCGCGAAGCCACCGCCGCCGATGACGTGCCCGGCAGGCTCGCGATTCTCGGCGCCGGGGTGGTCGCCGTCGAAATGGCCACCGCCTGGCAGGCGCTGGGTGCGCGGGTCACCCTCATCGCTCGCGAATCCCGGCTGCTCGGCCGGGTCGAGGCATTCGCCGCGGACCTGGTCGCCGAGCGGCTCAGGGAGGCCGGTGTGGAACTGCGGTTCGGTACCACCATCACCGCGGCGGAACGGGCGGGCGGCCCCGACGACGGTGTCCACCTCACCCTCGCCGACGGCACCCGGCTGGTCGCCGACGAACTCCTGCTCGCGACCGGACGCGCACCACGCACCGCGGACCTCGGCGTCGAGACCGTCGGCCTGACGCCCGGCCAGTGGCTCGACACCGACGACACCTTCACCGTGACGGCGGTCGACGGCGCGTGGCTGTACGCGGTCGGCGATGTCAATCATCGTGCGCTGCTCACCCATCAGGGCAAATATCAGGCCCGCATCGCCGGGGCGGTCATCGCTACCCGAGCGCGGGGCCGGACGTTGGACACCCAGAAGTGGGGCCCGCACGCCGGAACCGCCGACCTGGAAGCGGTGCCGCAGGTGGTGTTCACCGACCCGGAGATCGCCGCGGTCGGACTCACCACCGAGGACGCCGCCCGCGCCGGGCGGGTGGTGGATGTGGTCGACTACGACATCGGCCGGGTCGCGGGCGCGATCCAGCACGATCCCGGTTATCGAGGACGGGCCAGGGTGCTGATCGACCCGGAACGCCAGGTGATCGTCGGCGCCACCTTCGCCGGACCCGGCGTCGCCGAACTGCTGCATTCGGCCACCATCGCCATCACCGGCGAGGTTCCGATCGAGCGGCTGTGGCATGCGGTGCCCGCGTTCCCCACCATCAGCGAAGTCTGGCTGCGGCTGCTGGAAACCTATCGCGACCAACAGAATCCGGCCGCACCGGGAGAAACTGGATGATCACCTACGAACGGCTCTACATCGGCGGATCGTGGACCGAACCCAGCGAACCGGCGCTACTGGAGATCCTGTCCCCGCACGATCGATCGCTGCTC
The DNA here is from genome assembly GCF_053608285.1 of Nocardia sp. NPDC055053. Taxonomy (NCBI): domain Bacteria; kingdom Bacillati; phylum Actinomycetota; class Actinomycetes; order Mycobacteriales; family Nocardiaceae; genus Nocardia; species Nocardia sp. NPDC055053. The sequence continues at coordinate 41,201 of NZ_JBSGVD010000022.1, forward strand.
GGCGCGGCGGCACAGGCCCAGCCCTCCGATGTGGACCGCGCGGTGACGGCGGCGCACGCGGCTTTCGACGGCCGCGAGTGGCGCGACACCCCGGCCACAACGCGAATCGCGATGTTGCGACGGTTCAACCAGCTGCGTGAGGAACAGGCCGACCGGATCGCCGAGCTCATCACCACCGAAAACGGTTCCGCGGCCTGGTTCACCCGGGCAGGCCAGGCCGGTCTGACCCGGCAGGCGAATGCCTACTTCGCGGCCGCCGAGAACTTCGACTGGGAGCACACGCTCACGCCGTCGGACCCGGATGCGCGTGTGCGCAGCGTGGTCCGGCGCGAACCGGTCGGCGTGGTGGCCGCGGTGATCCCGTGGAATTCGCCCTTCTCCGCCGCGACATCGAAGCTGCTGCCCGCCTTGCTTACCGGAAACTCCGTGGTACTGAAGGTATCTCCGGAGAACTCGCTGAGCATGGGGCTGCTGGCCGAGCTGATGGATCGGATCGGCCTGCCGGACGGCGTGCTCAGTGTGCTACCCGCCGAACGGGATACGAGCGAGTACCTGATCTCCCATCCGCTGGTGGACAAGATCGCGTTCACCGGCTCGACCGGCGCCGGTCGCCGGATCGCGTCCATCGCGGGCTCCCAGCTCAAACGGGTCAGTCTCGAACTGGGCGGCAAATCGGCGGCGGTGATCCTGCCCGACGCCGATCTGACCGTGGTGATGAAGGGCCTGAAGTTCGCTGCGCTGCTGAACAACGGCGAATCCTGCATCGCCCACACCAGGATCCTCGCCCCGTGCTCCCGCTACGGGGAAGTGGTCGCGGCGCTGAGCGCGCTGGTCGAGTCCTTGCCGGTCGGCGACCCACGCGACCCGGAAACCTTCATCGGGCCGATGGTCCGCGGCGATCAGCAGCAGCGGGTCCGCGACTACATCGAGGCCGGAATCGGTGAAGGCGCGCGCCTGGTCTGCGGTGGCCCCCAGCTGCCGCCCGGCCTGCGGGACGGCTTCTATGTCACACCAACGGTTTTCGCCGACGTGACACCGGCCATGCGCATCGCACGGGAGGAGATCTTCGGCCCGGTCCTGGTCGTCATCGCCTACGACGACATCGACGACGCGATCCGCGTCGCCAACGATTCCGACTACGGCCTCTCCGGCGGCGTGTGGTCGGCGGACGAGGCCGCCGCGATGGCAGTGGCCCGCCGGATCCGGGCAGGCACGGTCACCGTCAACGGCGCGCCGGTCGGATTCGACGGCCCCTTCGGCGGCTTCAAGGCCAGCGGAATCGGCCGCGAATACGGCACCGTCGGCCTCGGCCAGTACACCGAATACCAGACCATCACCGTCTGACACCGACGGTCATCTCGACTACGGCGCGCGAACTCGCGGCCGCTCGTTCGCGAGCACCGGGCGCCGCATCGAGGTGCGCATCGGCCTGTGACCGCGTCCGGCTCCGGGCACGCCGAGCGCCCGGAGCCGGATATTCACAGCCGGTCGGCGTCGATGATCGCCTGTGCGAAAGGCTTCGGCGCTTCCTGCGGGACGTTGTGGCCGATGCCGTCGAAGACGCGATGCTCGTACTTGCCGGTGAACTTGTCGCGGTATCCCCTGCCGTCTTTGGCCGCGCCGTCGAAGTCGCTGCTGATGGTGATGGCGGGCACGGAGATGGCGGGGCCGGTGGCGAGAAGCTGTTCGTAGGCGTCGTAGTGCGGTTCGCCCGGCGCCAGGCTCAGCCGCCAGCGGTAGTTGGAGATGACGATGTCGACGTGATCGGGATTGTCGAAGGCCGCGGCGCTGCGACCGTACGTGGCGTCGTCGAAATCCCAGGCCGGGGAGGCGCGCCGCCAGATGAGCTTGTTGAAATCGTGGCGGTTGCGGGTGTATCCGAGGCGTCCGCGTTCGGTGGCGAAGTAGTACTGATACCACCACTCGAGTTCGGCTTCGGGCGGCAACGGCTGCTGCTGCGCGGCCAGCCTGGTGATGATGTATCCGCTCACCGCGACCATCGCCTTGACGCGTTGTGGCCACAGCGCGGCGACGATGTCGACCGTGCGCGCACCCCAGTCGAATCCGCCGAGGACCGCCATGTCGATGCGCAGGGCGTCCATGAAGTCGACGATGTCGCGCGCGATGGCCGATTGCTGTCCGTTGCGCACGGTCTGCGCGGACAGGAAGGTGGTCTCGCCGTAGCCGCGCAGGAACGGGACGAGCACCCGGTATCCGGCCGCGGCCAGCAGCGGGCCGACATCGGCGAAGCTGTAGGGGTCGTAGGGCCAGCCGTGCACCAGGATCACGGGCTGCCCGGTGACCGGCCCGAACTCTGCGTAAGCCACCTCGAGGACGCCTGCCTCGATCTTCTTGATGGGGCCGAGGCTCGTGTTGGCTCCCGATCCCACTCGCAGGGCCGCGCCGGGTGTGGCGGTGGCGGAGTCGGTGGCGCAGGCGCCGAGGGAAGTCACGGCCAGGCCGGCGGCGCCGGCCGCGAGCGCGCCGCCGAAGAGCCGTCGTCGATTGATGTCCATGTCATCGACGCTAGGCAGCGCACCAACCCCGCCGCGAGCGTCGGATGACGTACTCGGTGTCGCTCAACCGGCCGTTTCGTCCAGGGTGGGCAGCAGCGCCGCGAGGTCCCCACGTGCGCTGATCCCGAGCTTCGGGAAGATCCGGTGCAGGTGCGTGCTGACGGTCCGGTGCGACAGGTAGAGCCGCTGCCCGATCTCCCGGTTGGTCAGCCCCTGTGCCGCCAGTTGCGCGATGCTCAGCTCGTGCGGGGTGAGCCGCTCCCTGGCATCGGGGTCGCGATTCGGGCTCGATTCGCCGGCGCTGCGCAGTTCCAGGCGGGCCCGTTCGCTCCACGCGGTGAAGCCGAGCGCATCGAAAACCTCGCGCGCCGTGCGCAAATGGGTGCGCGATTCCACGACCCGGCGCTGTCGCCGCAGCCACTCGCCGTACGCGAGATGCAAGCGGCCGCGTTCGGCGGGCCAGCCGGTGAGATCCGCGGCCAGTGCGGCGGCGAACAGCTCCGCGGCATTGTCACCGGCGAGAACCGCTCTGGCGTAGCGCATTCCGATGTGCAATGCGGGCGAGGAGGTGGCTGCCGCCGCGGGTTCCAGTCCGCGCAGCAGTTCCGTCATGGCGTCGGTCTGCCCGGCGCGGACGGCGGCCTCGGCGAGTTCGGTGAGGAAATACGCGGCCAGCGCCGGTGAATGCGCCGGGTCGCGCGGATCGTGGACGCGGGCCAGATCGGTGAAGGCGTCATCGAAGCGGCCCTCACCGAGCGCGATGAGTCCGCGGGTGAGCTGCGTGGTGGCCAGCACGGGCCGCACGGCGGCGGCCAGTCCGATGCGTTCGGTCTCCGCGACGAGCGCCGCGGCCTGCGCGTAGTCCCCACGCAGCGCGGCGATCTCGGCCTGCACGCCGATGGCGGACGCGTGCATGAAGGGCTGCCCGGTCTCCAGCGCGAAAGCCGCGGCCTCGGCGGCGATCGGCGCTGCGGCGGCGAGGTCGCCGATCCGGGCCAGGCTCCAGGCCTGGATCGCGAGTGCCCTGGTCAGCAGCCCCAGCTGCCCGGCGGCACGGAATCCGGGCGCGGCCGCACCGGCGAAATGCGCGGCGAGATCGAAAGCGCCGACCTGGTAGGCCGCGCTGCTGAGAAAGTGATCGACCTCGGTCTCACGCCCGGTGGTCGCGGCCAGCGCCCGCAGGTGGCCGAGTACCTGTTCACCGCGTTCGAACGGGGCGACGATCGAGTCGATCGCGAGCTTGCGCGGATCGCCGTCGGGGATGCCGAAGGTGTCGGCGACCGTGAGCACCGCGCGCCGGGTATCGGGTCCGGGTTCGGACCAGAAGCACCGCGCGGCCGCACCCCACAGGATTCGCAGCGCGGCATCCGGAAACCCGTTCGCGGCGACCGAGGCAGCGAGGACGGCCAGTTCGCCGATGCGCGAAGGGCTTTCGCGCATTCCGTCGTCGAACCCGCTGGCCAGCCAGTTCGCGGTGGCCTCCTGCCCGGCCGTGAGGGGAAGCGTGCGCGCGGCGTCGACCAGTCGTTCGGTCGTCTCGCGACGCCCGGCGTCGATGGCCAGCTCGGCCGCGCGCAGCAGGCGATCCGCGCGCCGGCCTGGCGTGGCGCTGAGCGACGCGGCCCGTTCCAGCGCCGCGATCGCCCCACCGTGATGCCGGGATCGTTCGGCGGCGTCCTCGAGCGCCGCGGCGACCTCCTCGTCGGCTCCGGCGGTGCCCGCCGCCCGATGCCACACCTGCCGGTCCGGGGATTCCGCGAGCAGGTCGGCGATCGCCAGATGCGCCTTGCGGCGTTGTTCGGCGGTCGCCGCCGCCACGAGGGCCGAGCGGACCAGTGGATGACGGAACGTCACTGTGCCGGAGCGGATATCGATCAACCGGGCCGCCACGGCGGGGGCGAGAATATCGGCCTCCACGGTCGATCCGAGGAGAACCCCTGCGGCAGCGAGTGTTTCGGCGACCGCGTTGCCGTCGTCGAGCGCCGCGACCAGCAAGGCCGACCGGGTGCGTTCCGGCAGCTTCGCGCCGCGCGCCGAGAACGCCCGCTCCAGTCGTTCTGTCAACGGGAGGATCTGGGTAGATTCGGCGAGATCCGCTACGGCCGTTGGCAGTTCGGTCAACGCGAGCGGGTTTCCGTGCGCCTCGGCCAGCACCCGGCGGCGGAGCTGGGCAGGCAGGTCCGGTGCGGTGCTGTCGAGCAGCGCGTTCGCGTCGTCATCGGTCAGCGGACCGAGCCGCATCACGGTCAGCTCGGCCTCACACAGCGGTGAGTTCGTGCCATCGCGCACGGTAGCGAGCAAGGCGGCGGGTTCGGAGTGGATACGGCGCGCGACGAAGGCGAGGACCTCCGCGCTGGCGGAATCGAGCCAGTGCGCATCCTCGGCGACCACCAGCAGCGGCCGTTCGGCCGCCAGATCGGCCAGCAGTGTCAGGGCGGCGAGACCAACCAGGTGTGGGCTCGGCTCGGCGACGACGTCCGACATACCCAGAGCGGTCGTCAGCGCGTCGAGCTGGCGCGCGGGGAGCGCGTCGAACGCGTGCCGCAGTGGGTACAGCAGCCGATGCAGCCCGGCATAGGCGAGGCCGTGTTCAGCTTCCGCGCCCGAGGTCCGCAGCACCCGCAGCCCGGCGGAGGTCGCGATGGCGACCGTCTCCTCGACGAGCGACGACTTTCCGATTCCGGGTTCCCCCTCGATCAGGATGCCGCCGCGGTCGTCGGGGCCGTCCACGAGCGCGGCCAGTTCTTTCAGCTCGGCGACTCGTCCGAACGTCGGCATAGGTGGCGCGCTCCTCCCGGCCCCCTGACGGCATAGGGGCATACAGGGACAAAAAATCCCCAGGCTGTTGCCTGGGGATTTCCGGTGGGTGGAGCTAAGGGGAATCGAACCCCTGACCTTCTCGATGCGAACGAGACGCGCTACCAACTGCGCTATAGCCCCGTGCGGCTCTGGCGAACCGCGCTGTGACACTGTATCAGGCGTTGCGCCCGGATACCGAATCGGTACTCTGAACTGCTGTTATGCGGGTTCGACCAGTTATTCGCCGACTGCGCGGCCGAGATCTTCGACCCGGGTGCGTAGTGCGCGTGCGGTGGCCGGATCGAAGGTTTCCAGGTGCTCGAACATCGGGTCCTCGTCGTCGGTGTCGAGCAGGGTGGAGCGGCGGCGCAGGGCGCGGGCGGTGTCGCGGTCCATGGTGCGCCGGGTCGTCGCGGCCTCGGGGGTGGAGGTGGCCTCGCGGCGCTTGCCACGGGTGAGGCGGGCCGCGCGCTTGCGGCGGATCTCCTCCTCCACGTGGACCTGCTTGCGTAGGTAGGCCAGATAGCCGACCAGCACGGCCGTGGACAGGCCGCACGCCCACCAGAACATCGAGTTCAGCAGCAGGCCGAACGCGGCGAACAGGATGGTGGCGATGATGAGACCGAGGACGGCGCGCTGCCGGAAGCTGTAGCGGGCCGCGCGGGCGATGGCGTCGGCCTCGGGGTCGTAGCCGCCGCGGCCGCGCCTGTTCGGCACGAAGTCCTCGTCGAAGTCGTCGGCGTCCTCGGTGATGTCTTCGGTGACGTCTTCGAGGCGGGCCGGCGGCGCGGGCGGTATGCGCGCGGCGACCGGTGGGTCGGCCTCGTCATCGGACTCCGCGGAGTCCGGGTCCGGTTCCGCCGCAGCGTCATCGAGTTCGGCATCCGCGGAATCTGCAGTCTCGGTAGGCTCTTCGGGCTCGTCGACGACCGCGTCGCCGCCGAGATCGACCTCGGTGTCGGATGCGGCTTCGAGTTCGGGTGTGGGGGTGAGCTTCTCGTCGTCAGCTTCGGTGACGGGCTCATCGGCCGATGTCGTCATCCGATCCTCCGAATCAGTACGGTGGGGGTGCTTGCTCAGCACACGGGGGCGATAGTCGGGGTCACTCTCGTGACCGCCTGCCGCCCCGATGCGGATCCGCCGTTCGGCCCCGCCACGGTGCAGCACGCGCGTGGCGAGTGCGGCATCGGTGGTGCGGCGGATCCGGGGATGCCGGTCCGCCAGGATCGGGAACAGGACGAAGACCCAGAGCACGACGAGTCCGATCCACAGGATCGAATTCGGCATCGCGGTCATCACCTCCCGTCCCCGCCTGCGCGTTGTCCATCGTTGGACGCACTACCGACGTCCGTAGGTTAATTCGGGCACGCCTGCCCGCGCGGCAGGCGCGCCGTGCACACCTGCCACATGAGTAACAGAAATTTCACGGCAGCGCCGCTCGACCCTCCCTGACCAGGCGGTCAACCACCGTGCCCATGACTTCCTCGACCGTCAAGCCCACCAACAGGTGATCGCGCCATTCGCCGTCCACATCGAGGTAGCGGCGCAGCATGCCCTCCTCACGGAAACCGACATTGCGCAGGACCGCCTGGCTGGGCAGGTTCTCCGGCCGCACCGTCGCCTCGACGCGGTGCAGGCCGACCGGCCCGAAGCAATGATCCAGCCCCAGCGCCAGCGCGGCGGTCGCCACGCCCTGACCGCCGAGGTCCTTGGCCACCCAGTAGCCGATCCAGGCCGAGCGCAGCGCGCCGCGCACGATATTGCCGATGGTCAGCTGCCCGCTGAACTGCCCGTCGACCTCGATCACCAGCGGAATCATCGCGCCCCGCCGCGCCTCGGCCTTCAAGCTCGTCCACAGCGACGGCCAGTTCGACGCGTGATTGCGCGCCTCCCAGCTGCCGCGCCCGGTCGGTTCCCAGCGCTCCAGATGGTCCCGGTCACGCAGCCGGATGCGGCTCCACGCGGCGGCGTCGCGAAAACGCACCGGCCGCAGGGTCACTTCCCCGGCCGCCACCACTACCGGACCGAGCCGCGCGGGCCAACCGGGATGCTGGCCTGCCCGGAATACGTTCATCGACTCCACGTTTCAGCCGCGCTGCGCCAAGAACGCGACCCGCACCTCGTCACCGGTCCGGAAATCGGTGTCGTCGGGTTCGACGACGATCAAGCTGTTCGCCTCGGCCAGCGTCGCCAGCAGATGCGAGGATCCGCCGTTGCCGTTGCCAAGCGGCTGCACCAGGTAGTCGCCGGTCGCCTCGTCGCGCAGCAGCTGCGCGCGCAGGTAGCCCTTGCGGCCCGGCATCGAGGAGATCGGAGTGATGGTGCGGGCGTTGACGATTCGGCGCATCGGCTGCCTGCGGCCCAGCGCGATCCGGATCAGCGGACGCACCATCACCTCGAAGACCACCAGCGCGCCCACCGGATTCGACGGCAGCAGGAAGGTCGGCACCTCGTCGCGGCCGAGCCTGCCGAAACCCTGCACCGAACCCGGATGCATCGCCACCCGGTCGACCTCGAGCTCACCGAGCCCGTCCAGCGCCTCGCGCACCTGCTCCGAGGCCCAGCCGCCGACCGCACCGGCGATCACGACGACCTCCGAACGCACCAGCTGTCCCTCGACCACGTCACGCAACCGCCGCGGATCGGCGCTGATGATGCCGACCCGGTTCACATCGGCGCCCGCGTCACGCGCGGCCGCGGCCAGCGCGTAGGAGTTCACGTCATAGACCTGACCGGGGCCGGGCGTGCGATCGATATCGATCAGCTCGCCGCCGATGGAGATCACCGACAGCCGCGGCCGGGGATGCACCAGTACCTTGTCCTGGCCGACCGCGGCCAGCAGGCCGACCTGGGCCGCGCCGATGATGGTGCCGGCGCGGACCGCCACGTCACCGGGCTGCACGTCGTCACCGATCCGGCGCACGTAATCGCCCGAGCGGACCGGCTCGAAAACCTTGATCCTGGCGCGGCCACCGTCGGTGAATTCCAGCGGAAGCACCGCGTCGGCGAGCGTCGGCAGCGGAGCGCCGGTGTCGACCCGCACGGTCTGGCGCGGCTGCAACCGGATCGGCTGACGCGAACCGGCCACCACCTCGCCGACCACCGGCAGGGTGAGGTCGATCAGCTCGCCCTCCTCGTCGCGCACATCGGTACCGGCGGCGGTGACGTCGACGCTGCGCACCGCGTAACCGTCGATGGCGGCCTGATCGAAGCCGGGCAGCGGCCGCTCGGTGACGACGTCTTCCGCGCACAGCAAACCCTGGGCCTCGGATATCGCGACCCGGACCGGCCTGGGTGCGACCGCGGCCGCGGTGACCTTGATCAGCTGATCCTCAACCGAGCGCATCGAGCTCCTGTGTCTATCGGCGACTGCCTGCCTGTGTTCTACCGCGTACCGTACTCAGGCGTTCGGGGACTGGGGGTCCCACTCCGGGCTCAGCCGGAACTTCAGCCACTCGCGCAGTTGCGGACCATATTCCTCCCGCTCGAGGGCGAAATCGACGGCAGCTCGAAGATAGCCGCCCGGGTTACCCAAATCGTGGCGCGACCCACGGTGGACGACCACATGGACCGGGTGTCCTTCCGCGATCAGCAGGGCGATGGCATCGGTGATCTGCAGTTCCCCGCCGGCGCCCGGCTCGATCCGGCGCAGTGCGTCGAAGATCACTCGGTCGAGCAGGTAGCGGCCCGCGGCGGCCAGGGTCGACGGCGCGTCGGCCAGGTCCGGCTTCTCGACCATGCCCTTGACCCGCAGCACGTCGGCCTCGGCGCCCTCGGTCAGATCCTCCACGTCGAACACGCCATAGGCGCTGACCTGCGACTTCGGCACGTCGATGGCGCACAGCACCGAGCCACCGCGCTCCTGGCGCACCCGGCTCATCGTCTCGAGCACGCCGCACGGCAGGACCAGATCGTCGGGCAGCAGCACCGCGATGGCGTCCTCGTCGTCGTCGAGCACCGATTCGGCCTGGGCGACCGCGTGCCCGAGGCCGAGCGGCTCCTCCTGGACGACCGAGGTCACATCGAGCAGGCCGGGGGCCTTGCGGACCTTCTCCAGCAGCGCGAACTTGCCGCGCTCGGCCAGGGTGCTCTCCAGGACCAGGTCCTCGACGAAATGGGCGACCACGCCGTCCTTGCCCGGCGAGGTCACGATGACCAGCCGGTCGGCGCCGGAATCGGCGGCCTCGGCGGCGACCAGTTCGATGCCGGGGGTGTCGACGACCGGCAGCAACTCCTTGGGCACTGTCTTGGTGGCAGGCAGAAACCGCGTCCCGAGTCCGGCCGCGGGTACCACCGCAGTGCGGAAACCGGAAGTCTTCTCTGTCATGCGCATACCCTATCCATTCAGCGTGCCGTCCGATCGCCCGTCGCGACGATCCGGCGTCGGCAAGAGCTTAGGGTGGTCGCTGTGGAGATGCCCGGTGAGCGCACCAAATATGCGTGGCGCAGCCAGATCCTCGCCGAGCGCGCGCTGGTCGGGGCGGCCGAGCACGCACGCGAAGCGGCCGAGCTGGCGACGGTGATCGGGCCGCTGGCCGGGGCCGACGAGGTCGTCTGCGCCTACGTCCCGATCCGTGGCGAACCCGGCGATCTACGCATGCTCGACGCGCTGCGTGTGCGCAACGCCACGGTGTTGCTGCCGGTGACCGGGGAGCCGGGACCGCTGAGCTGGGCGCGCTACGAGGGCCCCGATTCCCTGCGCAAGGCCCGCTTCGGGTTGCTCGAACCGACGACAGCGACCCTGCCGCCGGACACCGTCGCCACCGCGACGACCGTCCTTGTCCCCGCGCTCGCGGTGGATCTGCGCGGCGTCCGGCTCGGGCGCGGCGCGGGCTACTACGACCGGACATTGGGCGCCGTCGAAGACGGGACCAGGCTCATCGCCGTCGTGCGGGATAATGAACTGGTCGACCGGCTGCCGGAAGAACCACACGACCGGCGGATGGGCTGGGCAGTGACGCCCGGCGGCGGACTGCGTGAACTGGGCCATGAGCTGCCCGTTTCGCCGGAATGAAACGGCGATTCGCGACGTTGGCAGTGTCGGCGGTAGAGTGCTAGATCGACGAGACTTGCGGAGGATCCTGTGCCAACTTATTCATACGCGTGCACCCAGTGTGACAACCGCTTCGACATCGTTCAGTCCTTCTCCGACGACACGCTGACGGAATGCCCGCAGTGCACGGGGAAGCTGCGGAAGCTGTTCAACTCGGTCGGCATCGTGTTCAAGGGCAGCGGTTTCTATCGCACCGACAGCCGTGGTGGCGCGTCCACCGCGAGCGAGCCCGCGAAGACGTCCTCGGATTCCAACGGCAGCAGCGGCACCAGCACCCCCGCGTCGAGCTCGGCGCCCGCCGCCGCGAGCTGATTTTCCCGGAGTTATCCACAGCCCCGAAGTTGTCCACAACCTGGACTTTCGGGGGCTGTTCCCCGCTGCCACGCTCCTAGGCTCGGAGCATGACTCGCAGTCTCGCCGATCTGGGACGTGGCAGTTCCTGGCGTTTCGCCCTCGGTAACCGGCCTGCGTGGGCCGATGCCCTGCTCGCGCGGCGCATCGCCGCCGCGGTGCTGGCACTGCTCGCGCTGGCGATGTTCGTCCGCGGCGATCCCGGTGATTCCCGGCGCGCCGTCGTGGTCGCCGCCCGTGATCTGGCGCCGGGCAGGCTCCTCACCGCCGACGATCTGCGCGTCGACCATCACCAATCCCGTTCGCTGCCTTCGGGTTCCGTCACCGAGACCGCTCCGCTGCTCGGCGCGACGCTCACCGGCGCGATGCGAGCCGGGGAGACCTTCACCGATCTGCGCGTGGTCGGACCGCGCCTTGCCGCCGCCGCGACGGGCAGCGCCGACGCGCGGATCGTGCCCATCCGGCTGGCCGATCCCGCGGTCGCCGATGTGTTGCGCGCGGGCGATCGGGTGGATGTCGTCGGCGTCGAGGACGCGGGCGGCCCCGGTGCGGCGAAACCCGCCCGCACCCTCGCCACCGACGCCGCCGTGGTGCTCGTCACCGCGACGGGCGAGGGGCGTTCGGGCGCGGAACGGGTGGTCCTGGTCGCACTGGGCGCCGAATACGCCACCGCGGTGGCCGGTGCCTCGCTGCGCACCGCGCTCACCGTCGTCTTCCATTGACCCCATGACACGGACCGCCACTGCCATCCCGGCACAGTTCGCGAGATAATTGCCAGAGCTCTGGTTAGCATCACCCAAACAGCACGACCGTTTCACATCATTCGCACCAGGAGCACAGCGCCTCCGGCCGGCTCCGAAACGAAGGAGATATCGGCATGCTCAAAGGCTTCAAGGACTTCCTGCTCCGCGGCAATGTGATCGACCTGGCGGTCGCCGTCGTCATGGGTACCGCGTTCGTCGCCATCGTCACCGCGTTCACCAGCGGGATCGTCAACCCGCTGCTCGCGGTCTTCGGCGGAAGCAACGAGGCGGGGCTCGGCATCCAGCTCGTCGCCGACAAACCGGCCACCTTCATCGCGATCGGGCCGATCATCACCGCGTTCATCAACTTCCTGTTGATCGCCGCGATTCTCTATTTCGTCCTCGTCCTACCCGCGACCATGGCGAAGAAGCGGTTCTCCGAGGAGGACGAGAAGCTCTCCGACAACGAAGTGCTCATCGAGATCCGGGATCTGCTGGCTCAGCAGGGCAGCACGTCGAACGGCAAACACGGCATGCTCACGGAACCGGCCGGAAGCGACGGGGAGCACAAGCACTGAGCCCCGCACGCGGCGAGATCGGGGCGGGTCTCGGCGGACTCACCCCGATCTCGTTGTGCTGGAGTCTATTTCAGAGCCTCAGCCGAGGCTGAACGGCTGGCCCCACAGGGTGACCCAGCTGATCACATTCTCGGTCTCCACCTCGACGCTCACGAACGAGCGCGCCTGCGCGTAGCCGCCACAGCCGGACAGGCCGATGGTCTCGTCGGCCCAGGTAACCGAGCCGCTGCCGCCCTCGAAGTAATTGCGGACCCGGTGGGATTCGTTGCCGTAATCGTCGGGCGCTTCCAGGTCGAGAACGTAGAAGGACCGCGTCTGGCCTGGGCCGAGAGTGAGTTCGCCGCCCGCGGCCCCCGCGGCCTCCACCGCTGCGCCGCCGGTCACCGCTTCGCCCTCGCCGGCCGCCCGGCCGCCCGCGATATTGACCTGGCAACCCACGGTGTAGCCGGGGTAGATCTTGCCGCCGCCGTCACCGGACACCGACACCTGCGCGCTCCCGGACACCCACGCATTGCGGTGTGCCGGCGTCGATCCCATCGACGGGTTGATATTGGCCGACTCGCCGACCATCTTGATGTTGACGACGGTGCCGTCGGACAGCACCTTGGTGATGTCGCCACCCGGCAGCGGAACGAAGGTGTCGGCATCGGCCGCGCCGGTGGAAAGCAGTCCCACTGCCACGGCCGCGAAACCGGCCGCGCGCGCCATGCTCTTACGGTTGATCAGCACAGTTGACCCCTCGAGGGTGAATTCGTGTGAACTAGCGAGAGTTTCGGTTCGGCCGCGGGATCAGCCGATGCTGAACGGTTGCCCGTACAGGGTGGTCTTGGAGTAGTGGTCACCGATGATCTCGACCACCGTGTACGAGCGTGCCTGGGCGTAGCCCGCGCAGCCCTGGATCTCGATCTCGGCGTCCTGGTACTCCACCGAGTAGACGCCCGGCTTCAGGATGTCCTTGGCGTCGATCTGGACGAAGGCCACCTCACCGGGGCCGAGGTCGACGCCGACCGCCCCGACCACCCCGGGTCCGTCCGTCGACAAGACACCCTGGAGACCGGCGCGGACCGCGTCGTCCCCGATGCTCACCTGGCAGCCGACGATGTAGCCCGTATTCAGTTGCGAGGCACCGTGCGTCGAGGAATTGTTGGAGCCGGAACGGTTGCGGGGCCCGTTGTTCGGCCCGACCTCGCCCTCCGGCGTGACCTGCACATCGGCCCTGGCATTGCCCGAGACCCAGACGACGCGGCCGACACCGTTGGCGGCCATCGACGGGGAGATGACGGCATGCTCGCCGGTCCGGGAGAGGGTGACGCCGGGGCCGAGCTTCTCACCGTCCGGCAACGGTACGAAGGTGTCCGCGTTGGCAGCACCGGCCGACAGCAGGCCGATCGTCACGGCCACTGCGGCGCAGGCGCCGACGGCGCCGCGACGCACGCGGATGGTGCGGTTCTCGCTCATACTTCCCCTCGAGGTGTACGCAAAATCGACCTCGACCGTCGAGGTCGATATCTGTGCTGCGCCCGGACCCAGCCCAGGCGGGTCCGCGAACCGCACCGCTGGCAACAGGGCAGGTACGCCCAGCCGGGAGGTGAATCGAGAAGCTGAAAATCACGAAACTCGTGGCGACATCGACTGTCTGGCAGTCGATTCGACATAAACATAATGAGGCGGACCGGCAAAGTCCAGCGAAACAGCATGGCAGGCACGACAAAACGGGCCGGTCGCGGAAGCGACCGGCCCGTGTGTGTTCGGGATCGAACAGATCAGCCGAGGCTGAACGGCTGACCCCACAGGGTCACCCAGCTGATGACGTTGTCGGTCTCGACCTCGACGCTCACGAAGGCGCGAGCCTGCGCGTAGCCGGCGCAGCCGGTCAGGCCGATGGTCGTGTCCGACCAGGTCACCGAGCCGCTGCCGTTCTTGAACTTGTTCGACTTGCCGTGCGACTCGCTGCCGAAGTCGTCGGCCTTCTCGATGTCGAGCACGTAGAACGACTTCGCCTGGCCGGGGCCGAGCGAGAGCTCGCCGCCGGTACCGACGCCACCGGAAGCGTTGCCCTCCCAGTCGCTTTCGACGGTGCCCTCACCGGAGACAGCGCCGCCGGCGATGTTCACCTGACAACCGACGGTGTAGCCGGGGAAGATCTTACCGCTGCCGCCGTCGGAGACGGTGACCTGCGCGCTACCCGAGACCCACGCATTGCGGTGGACGGGGGTGGAGCCCAGCGACGGGTTGATGTTGGCCGACTCGCCAACCAGGCTGATGTCGACGACGGTGCCGTCGGACAGCGTCTTGGTGATGTGTCCGCCCGGCAGCGGAACGAAGGTGTCGGCGTTGGCCGCGCCCGTGGAGAACAGGCCGACGGCCACGGTGGCCGCAGCGCTGACGCCCGCCATCCGCGCCATGAACTTACGGTTGATCATTGGATTCATCCCTCGAGGATTGAGTTCGCCGCAGCGAGAAGAAGATTCGTACAGTTCGAAAGACGTCAGCCGATGCTGAACGGCATGCCGTAGAGGGTGGTCTTCGAGTAGTGGTCGCCGATGATCTCGACCACGGTGTACGCCCGGGCCTGCGCGTAACCGGCGCAGCCCTGGATCTCGATCTCGGCGTCCTGGTAATCGATGGCGTAGGTGCCGGCCTTCTGGATGTCCTTCGAGCTGATCTGCACGAACTTGACCTCGCCCGGGCCCAGGTTCACGCCGATCGAACCGCCCGCGCTCACGCCGCCGGTGCTCACGCCACCGGACACACCGGCACCGATCGCGTCGTCGGCGATGCTCACCTGGCAACCGACGATGTAGCCGGTGTTCAGCTGGGAGGTGCCGTGGGTGGAGGAGTTGTTGGAACCGGGACGGCCGGTCGGGCCGTTCCAGGGGCCGACCTCGCCCTCGGGGGTGTCGGCGACCTCGGCGATCGCGGAGCCCGAGACCCACACGACGCGGCCCGCGCCGTTGGCGGCCAGCGACGGCGAGATCAGGGCGTGCTCACCCGTGCGGGTGATGGTCACGCCGGCAGGGCTGACCTTGTGGCCGTCCGGCAACGGCACGAAGGTGTCGGCATTGGCGGCACCGGTCGACAGCAGGCCGAAGGCCACGGCGGCCGCGGCAGCGCCGACGCCCGCGGCACGGGCTCCGCGGCGCACACCGGTGGTGCGGTTCTCGCTCATACTTCCCCTCATCAGGTGTCTAGCAGCCGGCCTCGACTTTCGAGGCCGAACGGATGGACCTCACAGGCCCAGCTCAGTGTGTCGCCCCTTTGTTGCCGTTACGTAACCAACTGTTATTTCGACGATACGGCCGGGGCCGGTGTGATGAACCCGAGCCAGGGTTCCACCGGGTGGTTCAACGCATAGAAGTTGGGGTACTGCGGGGACCAATAGTTGATGGCTCGATGGCGAACATTAAACGCTGCGCCGTCGTTCCGGCAACGAAAGAGTTCGTAAATTTCATTGTGACCCCAGACACAGGTGCGCACATCGCCACATGCTTTGACGTGCATCAATGCATCCGGGATGGGTCGTGTCAACGGGGATGGACCGGAGGTTGGTTACCGACCGGTTTCGAACGCTTATACGACAAAGGACCACGCTTTCGCGTGGTCCTGAGGAATTGTCACCTGGTCGCCATCACACCGAAAACCGCATTTCGGTGAGGGCTTATTACGTAGCAGCTACGTAGATAACGGTGCGGTCACCCGTGATGCGGCGGTACCTGCGAACGTAACCATTCGTCGTTGTCCGAGCGCCCGCCGCCATCGCCGCGCTCGTCGCCGGTGGTCTCGGGCAGCACGTCGCCGAAGATCCGCGCCAGCCGCGCGGCCTCGGCGGCCTTGCGCCTGACCGCCTCGGGATCCCGCGGCGACGTGCTGTCCTGGGAAGTCACTGCCCTCACTCGTCCAATCCGGAGAGCTCGCCGATCGCCCGGCTCGCGAGCGGGCCGAGGGTCGCCATGCCGTCGCGGATGGCCGCGCGGCTACCCGGCAGGTTCACCACGAGGGTGCTGCCGGAGATGCCCGCGACGCCACGCGAGAGCCCCGCGTCCAGCGACCCGGCTACCCGGCCGGACGCGCGCAGCGCCTCGGTGATGCCGGGCAGTTCGCGGTCGAGCACCTGCGCGGTGGCCTCGGGGGTGACATCGCGCGGGGACATCCCCGTGCCGCCGACCGAGATCACCAGGTCGACGCCGCCGATCACCGCGGTGTTGAGCGCGTTGCGAATCTCGACCTCCTCGGCCTGCACCGTCACCGAGGCGTCGACGAGAAAGCCCGCTTCGCTGAGCAGTTCGGTGACGAGCGGGCCGAGCGAATCCACGCCGCCATGTGCCGTCCGATCGTCGACGACAACAACCAGTGCACGCCCTGCCACGGGAGCATCGATGTCCATGCTCATCACCGTAGCGCTTACACACGACAGTGCCGCGCTCGAACGCATCATCGGCCGCCCTCCGCCGCGGCGGCGGTGAGCGTGACCTCGACGGTCTTGGCGTTGCCGCCCTGCTCGTCGGTGTAGGTGAGCTTCACCTTGTCGCCCGGCTGATGCGAGCGGACCGCCGCGATCAGCGCGTCGCCGGAATCGATCGGCCGGTCGTCGAGCCGGGTGACGACCGCGCCCGCCGGGATGCCCGCCTTGGCGGCGGGGCCGTCCGGGGTGACCTCGAGAACCCGGGCCGCGGTGTCCAGCGGCCGCAGCTTGATGCCGATCTGGGCGTAGGTGGCGTGCCCGGTCTTGATCAGCTCGTCGGCGACCCGGCGGGCCTGATCCACCGGGATCGCGAAGCCGAGGCCGATCGACCCGCTCTGCGCGCCCGCCGCTTCGCCGCCGAGGCTGGCGATGGCGGTGTTGATACCGATCAGCTTGCCCTGGGCGTCGACCAGGGCGCCGCCGGAGTTGCCCGGGTTGATCGCCGCGTCGGTCTGGATCGCGTCGATCACCGGGTTGACCTGGCTTGGCGTGCCCTCGCCGCTGGTGGAGACCGGGCGGTTGAGCGCGGACACGATGCCGGTGGTGACAGTGCCCGCGAGGCCGAGCGGCGAACCGATCGCGATCACCGGCTGACCCACCGCGAGACCGTCGGACGTGCCGAGTTCGATCGGCGTGAGCCCGCTCTTGCCGGTGGCCTTGATGACGGCCAGATCCGAGACCGGATCGGCGCCGATCATGGTGGCCGGGGCGGTGCTGCCGTCGCTGAACACCACCTCCATCTTCGCCGAGGCGCCGGCGCCCGCGGCGACGTGATTGTTGGTGAGGATCAGCCCGTCGGAGGACAGCACGACCCCCGAGCCCTCGCCGGAGGCGCGCGTACCGGCCACCTTGATCATCACGACACTGGGCAGCACCCGCTGGGCTACCGCCTGCGTCGAGCCGGCGGGCGCGTTGACGGCGTTGTTGACCGCGGGCTTGGGGACATCGAGCGCGTTGGTCACCGTCGCGGAGTCCGAGCCGGTGGCGAGCACGCCGACCACACCGCCGACACCACCGCTGACCAGGGCCAGCGCGGTCGCACCGGCGACCAGGCCGAGCCGCAGCGGCTTGCGCTGCGGTGCTTGCGCGGGCGCCGCGGCGAACGGGCCGGGCTGCGCCCCGAAAGGCGGCTGACCCGGCGCCTGGTGACCGTGCGGCGCGCCGTAAACCGACACGCCGGGCAGCGGAGCGGTGCCGTGCGACTCCGGCGCGCCGTAATGCTGCGCCGCGCCGGACGGCTGCTCGCCATAGTGCTGCGACGGGCCGGAAGGCTGCTCAGCGCTGTGGGAGTACACCGAGCCGTAGGGCTGCTGCGCGCCACCGTACGGCTGCGGGTGATGGGAGGGACCCGCGCCGAATGACTGCTCGGCACCGGACGACTGCGCCGGGCCCTGCGGCTGTGCCTGGCCGGGGACAGGGGCTTGCTGCCCGTGCTGTGCCTCGACGGGGTGATCCGCGCTGCCGGATCCGGGATCGGCGGGCCGGTCAGCGGGTCGCTGCTGGGGATCGTCGGTCATGGTTGTCTGTCTCCTCACGCTTGCTGACCAGCTTCGTGACGGCTACTGAGAGGCGGCTGAGATCGCCCCGTCAGTTCGCCGAGACTCCGTAGCCGATCACACCGGTCCGGCCTCGGAATCGTCCGGGACCACCGGCGCCTCACCGGGCAACACGATCCGGACCAGGGCGCCGCCGCGGTCGGAGGTGTCGACCGCGATCGTGCCACCGTGCTTGGTGACCACCTGCTTGACGATCGCGAGCCCCAGTCCGGAGCCGGGCATCGAGCGCGAGGCGGTCGTGCGGTAGAAGCGCTCGAAGACCAGTTCGCGCTCCCCCGCCGGAATTCCGGGACCGGCATCGGCCACCGCCAGTTCCAGCAGGCCTGGTCCGGCCGGGCGCATGGTGATGCGCACCCCGGCGTCGCCGGGGCTCCACTTGGCCGCGTTGTCGAGCACGTTGAGCACCGCGCGTTCCAGCCCGGCCTCGTGGCCGTAGACGAACCAGGGGCGCAGCTCGGCGGTGAAGGTGATGCCGGTGCGCCTGCGGCGGGCCCGCTCCAGCGCCCGCTCGGCGACCTCACCGAGATCGACCCGCTCGTAGACGGTTTCGGGCGCGTCCTCGCGAGCCAGATCGACGAGGTCGCCGACCAGCGTCGACAGCTCCTCGATCTGGGCGACGACATCGGCGCGCAGCTCGGCCATGTCCTCGTCGGGCAGCTGGGGCGCGCCCGGCCTGCCGGAGGCGATGAGCAGTTCCATATTGGTGCGCAGCGAGGTCAGCGGGGTGCGCAGTTCGTGGCCGGCGTCGGCGACGAGCCTGCGCTGGCGGTCGCGCGATTCGGCCAGCGCCCGCAGCATCGTGTTGAAACTGTCGGTGAGTCTGGCCAGTTCGTCGTCGCCGGTGACCGGGATCGGGGTCAGGTCGTCGGTGCGGGCGACCCGCTCGGTGGCAGCGGTCAGCCGGGCGATCGGGCGCAGGCCGGTGCGGCCCACAGCCGTGCCCGCCGCGGCGGCGAGCACGACGCCGCAGGCACCGACGACGAACAGCAGCCAGGCCAGCCGGTCGAGCACCTCCCTGGTGCGGTAGAGCTTCTGCGAGATGATCAGCGTCGCGCCGCTGTTCGTGCGTGCCGCGAGGACCCGCTGGTCACCGACGGTACGCAGCGAGGAGCTGTACTTGCCGTCGGCGACGGCGAGTTCCTGGGCGCCCACCGGCGGAATCGTCTGCTGCGGCGGCATGTACGGCTTGTGGTCGGCGTAGATCAGCGCCACGCCGACATCGTTGGAGAACAACCCGGCCAGCACGATCGTCTGGAAGCCGAGCGTCTCGAAGTTGTTGTTGATCATCGTCGCCGCGCGCGCCTCGAGCTGGGCGTCGACGTCGGCGTAGAGCGCGCGCGCCACCATCGCGTAGGCCGCGATCGAGGTGACCGCGACGGCGATGAGCACCACCGACGCCGCGAGCAGCGTCACCCGCCAGCGCAGCGACACCGAGCGCGTCAGCGGCATCGGCGGCCGCATCTCGCCGCCGTCCGGCGGCCGCCGCAACACCGCGACCACGGGTTCCTTGTGTGCCATCGCGCCGCCTACGGAGGTGTCTCGCGCAGCACGTACCCGACGCCGCGCACGGTGTGGATCAGCCGGTCCTCGCCGTCGGCCTCGGTCTTCCGCCGCAAATAGCCGATGTAGACCTCCAGCGCATTTCCCGAGGTGGGAAAGTCGTAGCCCCAGACCTCTTCGAGGATGCGCCCGCGGGTGAGCACTCGGCGCGGATTGGCCATCAACATCTCGAGCAACGAGAACTCGGTTCTGGTGAGGCTGATGGCGCGATCGGCACGCGAGACCTCACGTGTCACCGGATCCAGCGACAAGTCAGCGAACACCATCGCTTCCGATGCTTCCCCCGGGTCGGGCGCCCGGCGGCGCAGCAACGCGCGTAAACGCGCCAGCAATTCCTCCAACGCGAAAGGCTTCGGCAAATAATCGTCGGCGCCCGCGTCGAGGCCCGCGACGCGTTCGGAGACCGAATCGCGCGCGGTCAAAACGAGAATCGGCAGATCGTCGCCGGTGCTGCGGAGTCTGCGGCACACTTCCAGACCGTCCAGTCTGGGCATCATCACATCGAGAACCAGGGCATCGGGCCTGGCCGCGGTGACTTTCTCCAACGCGTCCATGCCGTCGACCGCCAGGTCCACGGTGTAGCCGTTGAAGCTCAGCGACCGGCGCAGAGATTCCCGCACGGCGCGATCGTCGTCGACTACCAGAATGCGCATGTGCTCAGTTTGCCGTGATCGACTGAGAACGCACTGAGAGGGTCGCGCCCGGCGGGGCTCACGACGACCCGAAGCAGAGCGGCGCGGCGGCCTGTCGCCCTTGACAAATCCACGTGAATCGTCTTTGTCTCAGCGCATATTCGGCGAATTACAGACCGAGTGGCCCGGATTGCCGTTGACCACCCGGCACGGTATCTTTCCTGCGATAAAAGAAGACCTCCAGTTGGTTCTGCGCTCGCATCGCTCCGCGACCTCCCCGCGCGGGCCGGGGTCACACGTGGAAGCAGAGGCAACGCACGCGGATGGAACCTGCATCGCGCTCCTGGCAATTCAGCCTGTCGAACTGGTCGGTAACGCGCAAGGTCGGTGTGGTGCTGGTGCTGCCGGTGATGCTGGCGACCACGTTCGCCGTGCTGCGGATCAACAACGAGCTGCAAACGATGACGCAGCTCGGCGCGGCCACCGAGCAAGCCACCGTCATCCGTCCCGTCGTCAAATTCGCCACCGCGACCGAACAACTCGCGATCGCGGCGACCGCCAACTGGGGTGCGATCGCCGACCCGCAGACCGACGCCGCGCTGACCACCTACGACCAGGCTCTCGCCGAGGTCCAGAACGCGCTGCGCTCGGCCAGGATCGACCCCGCCGTCGCGGCCGAACTCACCGCGGCCACCGCCACCGGCTCCACCCTGCGCAACACCGTGCGCGGCGGCTCCCCGGCGATGGTCGGCGAGCAGACCGACGAGATCGGTGAACGGATCGGCAACGCGCTCGCCAAGACCCCGCAGGTCGAGGACTTCGTCGTCCAGCGCTACTTCCTCCAGGTCACCGCGCTGCACCAGGCCAGAAGGGTGCTCACCCGCGAGCGCACGCTGGTCGTCTCCCCCGACGCGGGCCGCAGCCAGAGCGCGCGGGCGAAGATGCTCGTCGAGCTCGGCTCCGAGTCCACCATGATCAAGACCTACGGCATGATCCTGCCGGACAACGCGGGCAGCATGGCCGCGCTGCTCGACGCGGTCCAGACCAGGATCAGCGTCTTCAGCCAGAACAACGGCGATCCGACCACCAACGCCGCGGTGCTCAACACCCTGCAGGTCAGCGCCGACACCTACGCGTCGAGCATCGCCACCCTGCTCGACAACATCGACCACACGCTCGACACCAACACCGCGAACGCGCAGACCGCGGCGCTGCGCGAGACCACCCTGGTGCTCGGCATGCTGCTGGCGGGCCTGGCGCTGGCGCTGGCGGTCGCCCGCACGCTCGTCGTCCCGGTGCGCAGGCTGCGCCGCGACGCGCTCGAGGTCGCGCACGTGAAGCTGCCCGAAGAACTGTCCGTGGTCCGCAGCGGCGGCGCGACGCCCGAGATCGCCCCGGTGGGCGTGCACTCCACCGACGAGGTCGGCCAGCTCGCCCGCGCCGTCGACGAGATCCACGAGCAGGCGCTGAACCTGGCCGCCGACCAGGCCCGCCTGCGCCTGCAGATCGGCAACATGTTCGAGACGCTGTCGCGGCGCAGCCAGTCGCTGGTCGAGCAGCAGCTCGCGCTCATCGAGGAGCTCGAGCACGACGAGGACAACCCCTCGCGTCTGCAGACGCTGTTCCGGCTCGACCACCTCGCCACCCGCATGCGCCGCAACGGCGACAACCTGCTCGTGCTCGCCGGCACCGCGCTGCGCCGCGGTCATCTGCCGCCGGTGCCGCTGTCGGACATGCTCTGGAGCGCGGTCTCGCAGGTGGAGGACTACCAGCGGGTCGAGATCGGCAATGTGCCCGACGGTGTCGTCGCCGGTGAATCCGCGGTCGACATCGAGCATCTGCTCGCCGAGCTGATCGACAACGCGCTGCGCTACTCGCCGCCGAGCACCTCGGTGGCGGTCATCGTCGGGCGCGCGGTCGACGGCGGCTACCTGATCGAGATCACCGACCGCGGTCTCGGCATGTCGGCCGAGGATCTGCAGACGACCAACGACCGGCTCGCCTCCGGTGGTGAGGTCACCATCGAGACCGCGCGCCGCATGGGTCTTTTCGTGGTCGGCAGGCTCGCCAAGCGGCACACCATCACCGTCAGCCTGCGGCGCACCGCCACCCAGGCGCCGCAGCCGGGCATCACCGCGAGCGTGCATCTGCCCAGCACACTGGTCTCCCCGCCGCCCGCGTCGTCGGGTCCGGCGACCGGTCCCAACCCGATCGTGTCGACCGGTTCGCACGCGCTGGTGTCCCCGGCCATCGGCCCGCACGCGCTGACCCCGGCCGACATCACCGGACCGAACCCGATCATGCCGCCGAACGGCACCGGGCCGATCGGCATCCCGCTGCCGACCGGGCCGAACCCGCTGGTGCCGACAGGACCGGTCGCACCCGGTCTGGACTCCGAGCCGTCCATGGCTCCGTTGACCAGTGCCGGTCTGCCGCAGCGTCGTCCGGCGAACCCGCCGGCGGCCGAGCCGGTGGTGCCCGCCGCCGCGCCCGAACCCGCGGAACCGACCGGGTTGTGGGCCGAGCACGAGCACGACACCGACGACTTGCCGGTCGCGACGACCACCGCCTCGAACGGCACGGCGGACAGCTCCGCCGGCCTGCCGCAACGCGTTCCCTCCTCCGCGCTGAGCGAGCTCGCCGCGGCCAGGCAGACGCCGCGGCTCCCCGCACCCGAGCCAGAACCGGAGCCGGTCGCCGATGCCGACCCGATGCCGACGTCGTCCACCCGGCTGGCACCGGTGCCCGGCGAGGCGCCGACCCCCATCTACCAGCGGATGGTCTCCGAATGGCTCGTCGAACCCGCTTCCGCCGCTGCCGAATCCGGCGGCAACGGCGCATCATGGAGTTCCCCCGGCGACGCGGGCTGGTCGGCAGCGGCCAGCGCGGGTAGTCCGCCGACTTCCTCGCGCACCGTCGGCGGGCTACCGATCCGCAAACCGGGCGCTCAGCTCGTCCCCGGCGGACTCACCCCCGCCGAGGAAGCGGGCGCCCGCGATCCCGAGGAGATCCGCAACAACTTGACCAGACACCTCAGCGGCGTTCGCAGTGGCCGCGCCGAGATCCAGTACAACGACGGAGGCCTCGAATGAGCAACGCGCATCCCACGGACGAGAATCTGAACTGGTTGGTCGCCCGCTTCACCCGCGACGTGCCCGGCGTCTCGCACGCGGTGCTGGTCTCGGCCGACGGCCTGCTGCAGGCGACCAGTCCGCACCTGCCGTCGGACCGGGCCGAGCAGCTGGCCGCGGTGACCGCGGGCCTGGCGAGCCTGTCGATGGGTGCGGCGCATCTGTTCGACGGCGGCAAAGTGATGCAGTCGATCGTGGAGATGCAGCGCGGGTACCTGCTGGTGATGAGTGTCGGAAACGGCTCGCACCTGGCGGTTCTGGCCAACAAGAGCCACGACATCGGCCGTATCGGCTACGAGATGGCGTTGCTCGTCGACCGAGTGGGCTCGGCGGTCACCGCCACCGCCCGCTCCGCCGGCTGAGGTGAGATGTCGAGCCCGTACGGATCAGAAAACCGGCCGACGACCAGGGTCAGGCCCTACGCCCTGACCTCCGGCCGCACCGAGCCCGCGATCTCGCTGCCACTGGAGGCAGTAGTGGAAACGGTCTCTTATACCGCGCACCTGGAATGGCCCGCAGGGGATTTGCGCACCGAAATAGTGCGTCTGGGCACACATAGACTGTCCGTCGCAGAAATAGCTGCATACCTTGGCCGCCCACTGGGTATGGTCCGGGTGATGATCGGCGATCTCGTTGTCGGCGGGATTCTTCGAGTGCATTCGACGCTGACCGAGCAGGCGAGCTACGACGAACGCCGATCACTGATGGAGAGGACTTTGCGTGGACTCCGTGGCCTCTGAGGGCATGCGCCCGCCGAACCCCGATCAGCGGGTCGCGTCGACCAAGATCGTCGTGGCCGGTGGATTCGGCGCAGGCAAGACAACTTTCGTCGGTGCGGTATCGGAGATCGTTCCGCTGCGCACCGAAGCGATGGTGACCCACTTCTCCGACGGGATCGACGATCTCGCCGAGACGCCGGAGAAGGAGACCACCACTGTCGCCATGGACTTCGGCCGCATCGTGCTGCCGGGCAACCTGGTGCTGTACCTGTTCGGCACCCCGGGCCAGAAGCGGTTCTGGTTCATGTGGGACGACCTCATCCGCGGCGCCATCGGCGCGGTGGTGCTGATCGATACCCGCAGGCTGGAGGACAGTTTCGCCGCGGTCGACTTCTTCGAGGCGCGCGGCCTGCCGTTCCTGATCGCGGTGAACCGCTTCCCGAACGCCCCGCGTTTCCCGATCGCCGAACTGCGCGAGGCGCTCTCGGTGCGCGAGGGCATCCCGATCGTCGATATCGACGCGCGCAATGCCGTCGAGGTGCGACAGGCGTTGGCCGCGGTGACCGAATACGCCATCGCCCAGCTGGAGCCGCAGCAGTTCGAGGGGGCCGGCCGGCGTGGTTGACCTGCTCGCCGCGACGGGGGCCGAGACGTTCGGGCGTGGCACGGGCATCGCCTGGCTCGCGCTGGACATGTCGGGGCTCGGCGCGCTGGTGGCGTTCGCCTGTGTGCGGCATGCGAAGTACTCGGCCAAGTTCCGGCTCGTCTGGCTGACGATGGCCGCGGTCTCGCTCGGCGGGGTCGGGCTGTGGCTGGCGAATTCGCTGGCACTGCTCGGCATCCGGGTCCAGGACAGCATCATGCGGTACAACGTCGCGCTCGGCGCGGCGTCGCTGGCGATCGCGGTCCTCGGCGTGCTGGCCGGGTTGCTGATCGGCGGGCGGACACCGCACCTGCCCCGGCTGATCGTCGGCGGGCTGACGATGGGGTTGAGCGTCGGCCTGTCGACCTACCTGACCCTGGACGCGCTCGAAGTGCAGGGCCAGGTCGAAGAGTCGCTCGGCCTCATCGGGCTCGCCGTGCTGCTGTCGATGGCGCTGTGCGTGGCCACGCTGTGGGCTTCCCAGGTGGTCCGCCTGGTGGCGTTGCGGGTCGCGGCGTCCTTGCTGTTCGCGCTCGGCGTCGCGGCGGTGTACTACACGGCGGTCGCCTCGCTCGAGTTCACGGTCGATCCGGGCAGCCGGACGCCGACCGGCCTGCAGCTGTTCGATCTGGTGTACCCGATGTTCGTGGTCGGCGCGCTGGGTTTGACGGTGCCGATCACCGCGGTCCTGGTCGCGCCGGATCGGCGTGACGCGGTGCGGGCTCCCGAGCCGCGGCGTCAGCCGGTCGGTACCCGCTGACCGCAACCAGCTAACGCCCGGTTTGTCTGAATTATTGTGGGCGACCGCCCCGTTCGCCGAATGCGGGCGACCGGGGCGGATCGACTCCGAAAACCGCCCCTGAAGTGGCGATGAGCGGGTTCTCCTTAACCGGAGAACCCGCCCTCCCGCACGAGAGTACATACCCGCCAAGGACTCCGCATCAGTCGTTGGGGAATTTTCTTGTGCCACAAAACAAACCAAAAGTTGGTAATGTGCGTTCCGGCAATCGGCCAGCAAGCCTCCGGGCACATCCGTTCCAAGTGGCTTGTGTCACACCGTTAACCGGACGATTGCCATGGACCCCTTCACGAGGCTCTGAGCAGGCATGACCGCTGCCAAGTAAGACCCCTGGACACCAGGGGGCGAAGAACAGGCCGCTGACGGCGCGTTCGACCCCCACACCGCTCGCCAGCGGGTTATCGTCGGCCAGGGCGCATTCGTCTCGCCCAGCACATCCAAGGTTCGTTCGAAGGAGTTCGTATGGCCGTCAACGTGGTGCTCGACAAAGTTCTCGACAAGGAATTCGAGAACAAGACGCTGAAGGAAATCCTGGCCGCGCCGCCGTCGGCCCTGGCCGGCCTCACCGACGCGCACGACAAGCAGCTGCTCGACGCGCTGAAGATCAAGACCATCGCCGACCTGGGTAGCAACAAGTTCTTCCAGCTGGCCGCGGCCCTGGTCGAGCTGGCCGAGCAAGAAGGCTGAGACTGCGACAAAGCAACGGCCTGCCGGCGAAACCGGCAGGCCGTTGTCGTTGTCCGATCCCGATCCGGGTTGTCCCCTCCGAACCGCTCTCGAACCCCGATGTGCGGCGGACTCAGATCCGCGAGGGATCGATCAAGCCCTTCCGCACGGCACCAACGATACGACGTGGCACCTGATACTCGACGCCGCCCACCGTGACCGGGACCAGCTGTGGAACAGCGGCCTTCCACTGCGAACGCCTGCTGCGGGTGTTGGAACGCGACATCCTGCGCTTGGGGACAGCCACGGGTCAGCCCTCCTTGCCTGCGCGCGAACGCTTTCCGTACTTGCGCTCGAACTTCTCCACCCGGCCCTGGGTATCGAGGTTGCGATGGGTGCCGGTCCAGAACGGATGCGAATCCGAGGTGACGTCGACCATCAGCAGCGGATACGTCTCGCCGTCGGTCCATTCGACGCTGCGGTCGCTGGTCGAGGTCGACCGGGTCAGGAACCGCTTGCCGGTGCTCGAATCCTCGAACACCACGGGGTGATAGTCGGGGTGGATGCCCGCTTTCATGCTGTTTCTCCTCTCGGGTTGATGCGCTCGCTCGCCGCGGCCGGCGCCTCGGCGGAATCGGCGCAGGGGTCTTCGTGCCAGTCGCCGAAGGGGTCCTCCCACAACGCGACTCGCTCCGGCGCACGGTCGACCAGCAGCAGCTCGTCGTCCTCCACCAGCGCCCAGTGCAGGGCGTGGCGGATCTCGGCGGGGTCGGCGTCGTGCGCCAGGATCACCAGCGACACGTCGCGGTCACCGAACCGCTCGTCCCAGCGCAGCGCGGCCATCGCCCTGCGGGCAGGATCGGCGCCCGCCTGCTCCTCGGCACTCATCGCCGCCAGCCAGCGACCGGCGCCACCGACCCGAAGGCCGCCGCCGGCCGACTCCAGCCAGACCACCTGGTCCGGCTGGGTGGCCAGCCAGATCCGGCCGCGCGCGGTGACCACACCGTCGAACAGCACGTCGAGCGCCTCGTGCAGCCGAGCGGGATGGAACGGTCTGCGCGCGGCGAACTCGATGAGTGAGACACCGCAGTCGGTGGTCAGCGGTGGCTGACCGCGCAGCAGCGGCGCGTGGGCGTCGAAGCTCCGGCCGCGCCGCGCGTCGGCGGGAATCCTGGTCAGCAGGGCGCCGATCTCCATCGCGTCGAAGGCGGGGAGTTCGTCCAGCCAGGCCATCGGGGCCGCGGGTGCCATCCTGTCCAGCACGGCGTGCAGCCGTTCCCGGTCGAGCGCGTCGACGTCGGCGGTGAGCACCACCAGCGCGTCGGCGAAGTCGACCTGGCCGACGGCCACCTGGGCGACAGTCCGCTCGTCGTCGGCCGCGGCGAGCCCGCGATCGGCCAGCGCCTCGTCGCCGGTGGCGTCGGCGAGCCACTGCTGCCCGTCCAGGCAGGTCAGCGTGGCCTCGATCCGCACGTTCCGGCTCGCGGGCCCGTCGACCCGGTCGGCGACTCCGGTGACCTCGACCGTGTCGATCGCGTGGCACAGCGCCTCGGCCTCGATGGCCGGGTCGAGCGCGAGCACGATGCGGCGCACATGCTCGCGGGCGGCGAGTGTGCACAGCATCGGCAGCAGATCGGCCCGCAGCGTGCACGACACACAGCCGTGCGCGAGCTCGAGCACGGTGGTAGTGACGGTGCCCGCGGTGCGCACTGTGCGGCGCACGACGCCTTCGCGCAGCTCGGCGAGGTCGTGGTGCACGACCACGGTGCCCGCGTCCTCGCTCAGTGTCGCCGCGATGTGCTCGACGCCGGTCATGGCAGGTCCGGAGAAGCCGGCGAGCAGCACGACGGGCGTTCTCCGGTCGGTCTGGTCCAGCACCCGGATCCCCTTTCGATAACGATTTTCATTTACTTTAGCGCAACGGTACAGTGCGGAATACCTGTTGTCGAAAATGGTTGTCATACCCATGGAGGGAGGTCGCATGTCGGCCCACTGCCAGGTGACCGGTCGCAAGCCCGGCTTCGGAAAAGCCGTCTCACACTCGCACCGGCGCACCAACCGGCGCTGGAACCCCAACATCCAGCGCAAGACCTACTACCTGCCCAGCGAGGGCCGCCGCATCACGCTGACGGTCTCCGCCAAGGGCATCAAGACCATCGACCGGGACGGGATCGAGGCCGTTGTGGCCCGCATCCGGGCCCGGGGCGACAAGATCTAGGAGCGCACATGGCCTCGAAGTCGACCGATATCCGGCCGATCGTCAAACTCAAGTCCACCGCGGGGACCGGCTTCACCTACGTCACCCGCAAGAACCGCCGCAACGACCCCGACCGGCTGGTCCTGCGCAAATACGACCCCGTCGTGCGCAAGCACGTCGACTTCCGCGAGGAGCGCTGATGGCGAAGAAGTCCAAGATCGCCCGCAATGAGCAGCGCCGCGCGATCGTCGAGCGCTACGCCGCCCGGCGCGCCGAACTCAAGGAGCTCATCCGCAAGCCGGGCACCGGTGACGCCGAGCGGGCCGCCGCGCAAGCCGAACTGCGCAACCAGCCCCGCGACGCCAGTCCGGTACGATTGCGCAATCGGGATGCAGCCGATGGCCGGCCACGCGGCCATCTCCGGAAGTTCGGCCTCTCCCGTGTTCGTGTGCGCGAGATGGCCCACCGGGGCGAGCTCCCTGGGGTCCACAAATCGAGCTGGTAGACACCCACTGATCTCGTGAGAAGGAACATCGCATGGCAGTGAAGCGAGCACCGTCCAAGAAGGCACGCGCCGAGCAGGGCCGTAAGCCGAAGAAGAACCCGTTGATCGCCGCGGGCATCGAAGTCGTCGACTACAAAGACGTCAACCTGCTGCGCACCTTCATTTCCGACCGCGGCAAGATCCGCAGCCGTCGTGTCACCGGCCTGACCCCGCAGCAGCAGCGTCAGGTCGCCGTCGCGGTGAAGAACGCGCGCGAGATGGCGCTGCTGCCCTTCACCACCACCAAGTAGCCGTCAAACCAAAAGTGGCCCCGAAGCTGTTGCCTCGGGGCCACTTTCGTTGTGCAGGCGATGAACGCTGCGACTTACGTCATCACGGGATGGTGAGAACCTGGCCCGCGTTGATCAGATCCGGGTTGTCGATACCGCTGGCCGACGCGATCTCCTGGTAGCGGTTGCCGTCGCCGTAGAAACGCTCGGAGATGGCCCACAGGGTGTCGCCCGGCTCGACCGTGTAGGTCTGCGCGGCAGGCGGCGGCGGGACCTCTTCGGCGACCGGAGCGGCGGCGACCGGCTCCGGCTCGGGGGCAGGCAGCGGGTTGTCGGTGTTGGTGGCCGTGGCCCACGCGACCGAACCGTCGGTGCCGTAGAGCACGACGTTGCGGTCAGGCTGGATGACCAGCTTCTCGACGTTGTTGCCGTTGGTCTCGGTCGACCAGGCGGCCGAGCCGTCACCCTTGTAGAGGACGAAGTTGCCGTCCTCCTGCAGAACCGCGCGCTGCACGTCCTGCCCGTGAGTCTGGGCGGCCCACACGACGTTGCCGTCGGGCTCGGTCACCACGAGATTGCCATCTGGCTGCAAAGCCAGGGTGTACGCACCGCCGGTCAGGGACTGTCCCAGTCCCAGTTCTTCGCCTACGCGCAGCGTGTCGCCCACGTTCGTCCTTTCGAAGATCCAGTTGCAGAGCATCCAACTTCAACGATGCTCGCCGTACCCCACGGCGGCGCATCGCAAGCGAATGTAGTCCCCACCGAGCCGAAATGGGCGAGTTACGCGCAGGGTTCGCGGAAAGTTCACTGTGGGGACTGCCGCGTTGAGAACGCCGCACGCGGCCACACGTGCGCGTGCGCAACGCCGACTAGGCTCGCGACATGCGAACGACGTCGCGTTTCACCGCCGCCGCGGCCGCCATGGCCGTGCTGCTCAGCCCACTCACGGCCTGCTCGAGCTCCGACGACGCTGCGCCCCAACCCAATTCGACCACCGCGAGCGCGCGCCCGGAAGACGGCAACGCGAGCCTCGGCCACCGCTTCTCGCCCGATCCCACCATCGTCGACCCGCACCCACTGGCCTTCACGTCCTGGACTCGCCTCGGCGACACCATGATCGGCGTCAACTTCCAGACCGGTAACCCGGAGTGCTTCGGCGTCGACGCCACCGTCACCGAGTCCGCCACGGCCGTCTCGGTCGCCCTGCGCTCGGGCACCCGCGCCGATGCCGTCGGCAAGATGTGCACCATGAACGCCGTCTTCGGCACCGTGGAGATCACCCTGACATCGCCGCTGGGGGACCGTCAGGTCGTCGACGCGGGATAACGAAAACGGGTGCCGCACCGAGGATTCGGTGCGGCACCCGCTCGGGTTCGACGTGACTCAGTGCGCGAAGTGACGCGCTCCGGTCAGGTACAAGGTGACCCCGGCTTCCTTGCACAGTTCGACGGTGTCCTTGTCGCGGATCGAGCCGCCGGGGTGGACGATCGCGCGCACACCCGCGGCCACCAGGATCTGCGGACCGTCGGAGAACGGGAAGAACGCGTCGGAAGCGGCGACGGAACCCTTGGCCCGCTCCCCCGCGCGCTCGACGGCGAGCTTGCACGAGTCGACCCGGTTGACCTGACCCATGCCGACACCGACGGCGGCACCGTCGTCGGCCAGCAGGATCGCGTTCGACTTCACGGCACGGCAAGCGCGCCAAGCGAATTCGAGGTCGGCCAGAGTGGTGGCGTCGGCCGGATCGCCCGCGGCGAGGGTCCAGTTGGCCGGGTCGTCGCCCGCGGCGTCGAGGATGTCGCGGTCCTGCAGCAGCGCACCGCCGCTGATCGGACGCAGTTCCACGCCCTTGCGCCGCGGCGGCTCGGCGACCAGCACGCGCACGTTCTTCTTGCGCTGCAGCACATCCACCGCGCCGGGCGCGTAGCCGGGGGCGACGATCACCTCGGTGAAGATCTCGGCGACCTGCTCGGCCATCTCGACGCTGACCTCACGGTTGGCCGCGATCACGCCGCCGTAGGCGCTGACCGGGTCGGTGGCGTGGGCCTTGCGGTGCGCCTCGGCGATGTCCGCGCCGACGGCGATGCCGCACGGGTTGGCGTGCTTGATCACCGCGACGGCGGGCTCGTCGAAGTCGTAGGCGGCGCGCCAGGCGGCGTCACCGTCGGTGTAGTTGTTGTACGACATCTCCTTGCCGTGCAACTGCTCGGCCTGCGCGATGCCGACGGTGCCGTCGTTGCTGGTGTACAGCGCGGCGGCCTGGTGCGGGTTCTCGCCGTAGCGCAGCACCGCGGACCGCTCCCACGAACCGGCGACCCAGCCGGGGAACTGCTCGGTCTCGGGCTGCACGGCCGGCACGGCGACCGAGCCCATCCAGCTCGCGACGGCCACGTCGTAGCTCGCGGTGTGCTGGAAGGCCTTGGCGGCCAGCGCGGTCCGCTCGGCCAGGGTGAACCCGCCTGACTTCACCGCGGCGAGCACGTCGTCGTAGTCGGTGACGTCGACGACAACACCGACCGACGGGTGGTTCTTGGCGGCGGCACGCACCATCGACGGACCGCCGATGTCGATCTGCTCGACGCACTCGTCGATGCTCGCGCCGCTGGCCACGGTCTGGGTGAACGGGTACAGGTTCACCACGACCAGCTGGAACGCCTCGACCCCGAGCTCGACGAGCTGCTCGACGTGCTCGGCGCGCCGGGTGTCGGCCAGGATGCCCGCGTGCACGCGGGGGTGCAGCGTCTTGACGCGACCGTCGAGGGTCTCCGGGAAACCGGTCAGGTCCTCGACCTTGGTGACCGGAATGCCCGCCTCGGCGATCTTGCCCGCGGTCGAACCGGTCGACACCAGCTCCACGCCGGCGGCGTGCAGTCCGGTGGCCAGCTCGACGAGCCCGGTCTTGTCGTAGACGCTCACCAGCGCCCTGCGGATCGCCTTACGTTCACTCACCGGCGTGCTCGCTCATCTGGAATTTCTGCCTTTCGTCCGTCGGAGACAATGCCTCGCGTCGCGACAGCGGCGATGACCTCCGCCAGCAACCGTCGCTCGACAACCTTGATGCGCTCGTGCAGGGCGGCCTCGTCGTCGCCGGGCAGCACGTCGACCGCCTCCTGCGCGAGGATCGGGCCGGTGTCGACCCCGCCGTCGACCAGGTGCACCGTGCAGCCGGTGACCTTGGCGCCGTAGGCGAGCGCGTCACGCACACCGTGCGCGCCGGGGAACGACGGCAGCAGCGCGGGGTGGGTGTTGATGAACCGGCCGCCGAAACGCTCCAGGAACGCGGGGCCGACGATCTTCATGAAGCCCGCGGAGACGACCAGATCGGGCTGGAAGGCGTCGACGGCCTCGGTCAGCGCGAGGTCCCAGGCAGAGCGGTCGGGGAAGTCTTTCACCGCGACGCGGAAGTGCTCGATACCGGCGGCCTCGGCGTACTCGGTCGCCTGGCACACCCGGTCGACGCCGACCGCGACGATCTTGGCGGGGTACCCGGGCTCGCGCGCTGCGGCCAGCAGCGCGTTCAGCAGCGAGCCGGTGCCCGAGGCGAGGACGACGACGGTGGCCGGTGTCCCTGCGGGCTTCCACTGGGCAAACGAGGACGTCAGCGCTCTACTCCTGCGTGTGGGTCGGGTGGCGGCGATCGGCGATACCGCCGGGTCGAGCTTAACGACCGGTACTCTCGTCACCTTCCGGCAGGTCCGGCTCGACCACCTCGGCGTCGACGATGTCGTCGGCGGGCGGCGCCGCGGAACCGGGGGCGGCGATGCTCACCTCGACGTCGTCGTCGATGTCGGTGACCAGTTCGGCGTCGAGTTCGAGGGCGGGATCGTCGTCGTAGTCCTCGGTTTCGTCCTCGTCGTCGTCGTAGTAGTAGTCGTCCTCGTCGTCGTAATCGTCGTAGTCGTCTGCGTGGTCGTCGTAGTCGCCGGTGTGGTCGTCGTAGTCGTCGTAGTCGTCGACCGGGGCGGCGGGTGCGAGGAAACGGCGGGCGAAGACCATGCCGACGAAGCCGCCGAAGCCGAACCAGGTGACCATCAGCACGACCAGCATCAGCAGGTCGACCCCGACCCAGCCCACCGCGCCGAGTTGTCCGCCGCCGAGGATCGCGAGCACGAGGAACGTCAGCGTGGACAGCGCGGCGGAGGTGAGCGTCGCCCACGGTGCGCCGGGCCGGTCGTCGCTGGTGCGGCCGAGCTCGATGCCACCGAGCACGCCCACCGCGATCGGGACCAGCAGCAGCACCGGCCACCAGGCCACGGACGGCCCCTCCGGCAGTGGAATCAGCGCGGGCATGGTGGGCACCTGGCCCGCGGTGACCCCGAACAGCCCGACCGAGCCCGCGCCGAACTGCACGGCGGCGCCGGTGAGCAGACCCGCCGCGGCGATCACCACATTGGGCAGATACAGCAGCGACAGCAACGTCATGCCGAGGACGTCGGTGAAGTTGTGCGCCTGGTCGTAGGCACTGTCGAGGCGCGAGAGGTGCGTGCAGAACGACACGGCGGTCGCCAGCGCGGCACAGCCGAGCATCCGCAACACGGTCCGGCGAGCGGCGCGAGCACCGAGCACGGCCCATGCGGGGATCTCGACCGGAACCAGCGCGCACAGCGAAGACCAGGCCCTACCGGCGATTCCGCCCACGGCCGCACCGAGATACAGCACGATCACCCACCCGAACGCGGTGACCGGGCCCGGCGGTTCGAGCGGGGTGACACCGGCGGCGTCACCGGTGACGGCCAGGCAGACGGCGGTCATCAGCAGCGGACCGGCCAGCACCGCGCCGGTGAGCCAGCCGAGCTCGATCGGGGTCGGCCGGTTGGGCACCGCCCGCGCGCATTCGCGGGCCGCCACCAAGACCAGAATCGCGGTCGGTACCAGCGGCAGCAGGCCGAGCGTGGTCCGGCCGACGGTGAGCGGAATCTGATGGGCGGCAAGCCAGGTCGCGGCGACCGCGCCGGGCGCGCTGGTCAGGTCGGTGCCGGTGGTCAGCATGACCACCAGGACGAGCAGGATCGTCGCCGCGAGCGCGCAGATCGTCGGCCTGGCCGCGACCAGCAGCAGGGTCCGCGCCCGCTCGGGCGACAGCGACCACCAGGGCGGTTCGTGACCGTGCCCGGACGGCGGTGCGGTGGCCTCCCCGGCACCGCGTGACCCGGAGGTCCGGCGCACGAGGGCGTTACGGGAGCTCATGGCGATTCAGCGTGGCAGCTTCCCCGGCGGGCGCGGGTCAGGCGCGCCGCGAGCCCACAGGCACACCTGTGGGCTCGCGATCGAACCTGTGCCACGCGCGGCGGCCGTCGGTCTACTTGTTGTCGTCG
Source organism: Nocardia sp. NPDC055053 (assembly GCF_053608285.1). Taxonomy (NCBI): domain Bacteria; kingdom Bacillati; phylum Actinomycetota; class Actinomycetes; order Mycobacteriales; family Nocardiaceae; genus Nocardia; species Nocardia sp. NPDC055053. The sequence goes on from NZ_JBSGVD010000022.1 coordinate 75,695, forward strand.
TTCGGGCGGAACGCGGTGGTCGCGTCGGCCGCCGGATCGGCGGTCTGCTCACCACCGAACGGCTGAGCCTGACCGGCGCCCTGCTGCGGCTGTGCGGGCGAACCACCCTGCGCGCCACCGTAGGTCGGCCCGCCGAACGGCTGGCCCTGCTGCTGCCCGCCGAAGTTCTGGGTCGCGCTCTCGTCCGGACGCGGCTGCGCCTGCGGCGGCGCACCATAGGGCGACTGCTGCTGCGGCGCACCGTACTGCTGGCCGTACGGCGACTGCTGCGGCTGACCGTAGCCCGGCTGCGGCTGGCCCGGCTGACCGTAGGACGGCTGCGGCACCGACGGCTGGCTCTGCTGGCCGTACGGCGACGGCTGCTGGGTGGGGTACTGACCGCCGGTCTGGCTCTGGCCGTACCCGGTCTGGCCGTAGGGCTGCTGGCCGGTCTGGCCGTAGCCCTGCTGCCCGTAACCCTGCTGGCCGTACTGGCCGTACTGCCCCGGCTGCTGCTGCGGCTGGGCGGGTTTGGGCGCAGGCGCCTTGATGATGCCGAGCCCGAACAGCAGGCCGACGATCGCGGCGGCCGCGGTCAGCAGCGCGAACACGATCACGATGAAGGCGCCGAATTCGAGCTCGGCGCCCTCGGGCACCGAGAAGGTCAGCGCGAGCACGCCGAAGAGCCCGGCCACCGCGGTCGCCGCGGCGGCACCGAGCAGATTCTGCTTGGGCAGCAACGACACCGCGGCGAGCAGACCGGCAACCAGGACGATGGTGAGCGAGGCCGAACCACCGAAATACGCGAAGAAGCTGTCGGTCTCGTCGCTGGTCACCGTTGTGCCGCCGAGTGTCACCGGCTTGGCGCCGACGAACGGCAGGAAGCCGAGCAGGAAGGTCAGCACGCCGAGTCCGGCGGTCGCCGCGGTCAGAATGAACGGCAGCCCTTTGGCACCGGCATCGGCCGCGGTCGATGGTGCAGCCGCGGCGGCTCCGGTGCTCGGGCCCTGGCTGGGCGCGGCGGGTGTCGCGGGTGCGTTGTACCCGGAGCCCCCGGTCGGGTATGACATGTCGTCGTCTCCTTGTCGAGTCGTGCGCATCGGTCGCGTCGAACTGACTGGTGCTGATCCAGTACTTGACGCTACTGCACGCCACGTCCCAGGTCACCACCCACCGATCGGGCTGTGGATAACCACGCCCTGTGCAGAATCGACGAAGGCCGCCTCCGTCAAACCTGGAGGCGGCCTTCGTAGGTGTGCGATGGATCAGGCAGAAGCGATGGACGCCTTCTCCAGGATCTCGCGCGCCAGCGCGGCGGTCGCGGACGGCGTCTTGCCGACCTTCACACCCGCGGCCTCGAGCGCTTCCTGCTTGGCCTGCGCGGTACCGCCGCCGCTGGAGACGATGGCGCCCGCGTGGCCCATGGTCTTGCCCTCGGGCGCGGTGAAGCCCGCGACGTAACCGACGACCGGCTTGGTCACGTTGGCCTTGATGTAGGCCGCGGCGCGCTCCTCGGCGTCGCCACCGATCTCGCCGATCATGACGATGATCTTGGTCTCGGGGTCCTTCTCGAACGCCTCGATGGCGTCGATGTGGGTGGTGCCGATGACCGGGTCGCCGCCGATACCGATCGCGGTCGAGAAACCGAAATCGCGCAGCTCGTACATCATCTGGTAGGTCAGGGTGCCCGACTTCGACACCAGGCCGATCGGGCCCTTGCCGGTGATGTTGTTCGGGGTGATGCCGACCAGCGCCTCACCCGGGGTGATGATGCCGGGGCAGTTCGGGCCGATGATGCGGGTCTTCTCGCCCTTTTCGACGTTGTAGGCCCACGCGTAGGCGGAGTCCTGCACCGGGATGCCCTCGGTGATGACCACGAGCAGCGGGATCTCCGCGTCGATGGCCTCGATGATGGCGTCCTTGGAGAAGGCGGGCGGCACGAACGCGATGGAGGTGTCGGCGCCGGTCTTCTCGATCGCCTCGGCGACCGAGCCGAACACCGGCAGCTCGATGGTGTTGCCGTCGGCGTCGGTGTGGGTGACGGTGGTGCCCGCCTTGCGCGCGTTCACGCCGCCGACGACGTTGGTGCCCGCCTTCAGCATCAGCGCGGTGTGCTTGGTGCCCTCGCCGCCGGTGATGCCCTGGACGATGACCTTGTTGTCCTTGTTCAGGAAGATGGACATGTTCGTGTTCCTTACTTGGCTGCGGCCAGTTCGGCAGCCTTGTCGGCGCCTTCGTCCATGGTCTGGGCCAGCGTCACCAGCGGGTGGTTGGCCTCGGCGAGGATCTTGCGACCCTCGTCGACGTTGTTGCCGTCGAGACGGACGACCAGCGGCTTGGTGGCCGCGTCACCGAGGATCTCCAGCGCCTTCACGATGCCGTTGGCGACCGCGTCGCACGCGGTGATGCCACCGAACACGTTGACGAACACGCTCTTGACCTGCGCGTCGCCCAGGATGACGTCCAGACCCGCGGCCATCACGGAAGCCGAAGCGCCACCGCCGATGTCGAGGAAGTTGGCCGGCTTCACGCCGCCGTGGTTCTCACCGGCGTACGCGACGACGTCCAGGGTCGACATGACCAGGCCGGCACCGTTGCCGATGATGCCGACCTCGCCGTCGAGCTTGACGTAGTTGAGGTCGTTCTCCTTGGCCTTGAGCTCGAGCGGGTCGGTCGCCTCGACGTCGGCGAACTCGAGGTGGCCGGGCTGCCGGTACTCGGCGTTCTCGTCCAGGGTGACCTTGCCGTCGAGGGCGAGGATCTCGTCCTGCGGGGTGCGCACCAGCGGGTTGACCTCGACGAGCGTGGTGTCTTCCTTGACGAAGACCTCCCACAGCTTCTGGATGGTGACGGCCGCGGCGTCGAGCACGTCGGCGGGCAGGTGGCCCTGCTCGGCGATCGAGCGGGCGAAGGCCAGGTCGACACCCTTGACGGCGTCGACGGGAACCTTGGCCAGGCGCTCGGGGGTCTTCTCCGCGACCTCTTCGATCTCCATGCCGCCCTCGACCGAACACATGGCCAGGTAGGTGCGGTTGGAGCGGTCGAGCAGGAAGGAGATGTAGTACTCCTCCGCGATGTCCTTGGCCTCGGCGACCAGGAGCTTCTTGACGATGTGGCCCTTGATGTCCAGGCCGAGGATGTTCTGCGCGTGCGTGAACGCGTCCTCCGGGGTGGCTGCGTACTTGACGCCACCCGCCTTACCGCGGCCGCCCACCTTGACCTGCGCCTTGACCATCACCGGCTTGCCGATTTCCTCGGCAATCGCGCGAGCTTCTTCGGCCGTGTCGCAAACACGACCCTCGGACGAAGGCACTCCGTGCTTAACGAAGAGCTCCTTCGCCTGATATTCGAAGAGATCCATGTACTCACCGTCTCGTCTGCGTTGCTATGACAACGTCTTTGTTGGCGGCCCGACGTCGGTAGCGGGTCGGGTCGGACTCTAACCAGTCACATGGAGGGCCAATCGGCCACATTCATCCTAAGTGGCGCAGGTCACGACGTGTTACGGGAGGTCGGAAAAACCGCTGGCCAAGGCTACTGGCGAGTAGTTTTTCGGCTTTTTCCGACACCGTGGCAGGTCGGAACACCTAAAGCCGCGGCGCCCCACGATCTACTACGTTATGTCGTCGACGCACCTCACCCGGGAGACCCGAAAACGGTGAGAAATTCGGTCGCGTTACGGTGACGAATCTCACACGGGCGTGTAGGTTTTCGAGCAGCGCTTGCCACTCTGCAATCGCTTCGTTACCGTCAATGCGGTCGAAGTCACAACCAGGTCACGACAACCAGGTCACGACTGGCAAGTCAGGACTGAGGAGGACGACAAGCTTGAGGCACGTCAGCACTCGCTTGGAACAGCCGTCGGCGATTCGGCACGGCCGATGAACGACCGCTCCACCTTCACAGTCGAAGATCGCACCAACTCCGGCCACCGTTACCGGTATGCCGACGAATACACCTCGCATCCGCAGGCCCGCCGCGCCCCCGCCGCGCAGCCCGAGACCGCGTGGCCGCAGCAGGACGCCTGGCACGACCAGAACAGCTGGTCCGGCAATTCCGCGTGGACGCCCGCCGAGGACGAATGGACCGCCGACGAGTCCTATGACACCGGCGCCTACGACAACACCTGGCAGTCCGCCCCCATCGAAGACACCCCGGCGGCGCCCGAACCGCGCCGCGCCGAACGCCGTGGTGGCGCGCATCGCGTGCCCGCACCGCCCGCCGCGCTGAAGGGCCGCGCCGCGGTCATCGCCGTCGCCGCGGGCGCGGTCGTCGCCGCCGGTCAGGCCGCGATGGCCGATCCGGGTCAGCCCGCCGGCACCGTGGATTACGAGGCAGCGGGCCAGGTCTACGAGATCGCCGCCCAGTCGACGAGCACGGCAGACTTGGCGGACCAGGGCACCGGCGCCGCGCCGCAGGTACTCGACGCCAGCACCGTCGCCGACAAGAGCCACTTCGACGACATCCTCGCCAAGGGGCAGAAGTTCGCCGAAGACCTGGCCGCGCAGGAATCCGCCAAGCTGCGGCCGCTGTTCGCCAAGTTCACCTCCGGCAATTACACCTCCGGTTTCGGCGCCCGCTGGGGTGTGCAGCACCTCGGCATCGACGTCGCGGGCCCGATCGGCACCCCGATCTACTCGGTCGCCGACGGCACCGTCATCGAGGCAGGCCCGGCATCGGGCTTCGGCATGTGGGTGCGTGTCCTGCACGACGACGGCACGGTCACCATCTACGGCCACATCGACACCGCGACCGTGGTTCAGGGCGAGCGGGTCATGGCGGGCGATCAGATCGCCACCATGGGCAACCGCGGCTTCTCCACCGGCCCGCACTGCCACTTCGAAGTGTGGCTCAACGGCACCGACAAGATCGACCCGGTCCCGTGGCTAGCAACCCGAGGCATCAGCCTCGGTTCCCAAAGGGATTGAGAACCGAGTCACTGACAAGCGCGTGAACATGGGTAACTCCCCGCAGCGAGCAAACTCCGCTACAGCATCTCTGTCAGCCGCCGACGCGCCGCGACTCGGCACTCGAGTCTGGCCGAGATTCGCGGAGAGGCGGGGGAGCACGACGAAGTACACGCAGTTCATCGCGCTCGCACCGGAATTGGTGTGGAGCGTGCTGGCGGACCTCGAGCAGTGGCCGGAGTGGAATCCGGGTGTGCGGTCGGTGCGGATGCACGGACCGGTTGCCGTCGGTGCCACGGGTGACTATCTGCCCAGCGGGAAGTTCTCGGCGCGGATCCATGGGCGGTTCGGCGAGTCGTTCACCGTCACCACGGTGGTCCCGAATCAGGAGCTGAGTATCGAGCAGCCCGAACCGGCGGGCACCATGCACCTCACCTGGCGGTTGGCGCCGCGGGACGGCGGCACCGAGATCTGCCAGGAACTGCGATTCACCGGACCATCCGCCGGCGCGGCGCGCGCGGTCGTACGTCCGTTCATCGAAACCGATGCGCGCGTGAACTTTTCGCGGCTGGCGCGACTGGCCGGACTCGTCCCCGCCGACGACGCCCTCACCGTGGTCATCGCCGGCGGCACCGGCGCGCTGGGCACCCAGATCGCCGCCGACCTGACCTGCCGGGGACAGCGCGTCACCCTGCTCACCCGCCGTCGCAACCCCGCGCTGCCGTTCCGGCAGACCGAATGGGACGGGCGCTCGGTCGGCGCCTGGGCCGCCGAACTGCGGGAACCTGGCAAGCTCGCGGTGATCAATCTGGCTGGAAAGCTGGTCGACTGCAGGCCCACCGAACGCAATATCGCCGAACTGCGCAGCAGCCGAGTCGATTCCACCAGCGCCCTCGTCGCCGCCGCCGGGCTGCGCGACACCCCGGTCGACTACTGGGTGCAGGCCAGCACCACGGCGATCTGGTCGGACGCGGGCGAAACCCGCTGCACCGAAACAACTCCCCTGCCCGTCGGCCTCCCCCAGATGACCGGCGTCGCCCAGCCATGGGAAGAAGCCTTCGATCCGGCCCGCGCCGACCACTGGACGATCCTGCGCACCTCCATCGTCCTCGACCCCGACGCCCCCGCGCTCAAACGCCTCGCACAACTCACCAAGGCAGGCCTCGGCGGCCGCGTCGGCCCCGGCGACCAGTGGTTCAGCTGGATCCACATCGAGGACTGGCTGGCCGTCGTCCGCGCCACCCTCGGCCTCGACCCGGACCTCACCCTCCCCGACGGCATCCTCGTCGCCGCCACCGAATTCCCGGTCCGCAACACCGAACTCATGGCGACCCTGCGCCGCATCCTGCACCGGCCACCATCACCCCCGACCCCGTCGGCAATCCTGAAGGTCGGCGCGGTCGCCCTCCGCACCGACCCCGCCCTCGGCCTCACCGGCCGCCACGCCACCTCCGAGATCCTGCACAAGGCAGGCTTCACCTTCCGCTACCCGACGCTGGACGAGGCCCTGAACGACCTACTGCCGCACTAGAGCTTCACAATGGTCCGGCTGAACTGGGGAATCAGCCGGATCTTGCCCGCGGTACCGAAGTCGATGGTGACGGTCGCCAGTGGGCCGACACCATCGGCGGCGACCACCCGGCCGAGGCCGTACTTGTCGTCGCTGACCCGATCGCCCACGGCGAGAACCAGATCGGTGTTGTTCCGCTTGACCGCACCACCCGGCGTCGGCCTGCGCTGCCCGGTCCCACCGCGCACGCCGGGACGCTGATCCCAGCCGTCGCCCCGGGTCCAGTCACGCTCGAACCCGCTGTCCTCGCGCCTGCGCCCACGCTGCACCGGCGACACCACCGGCTCCAGCCGACGCCAGTCCAGCAGATGCTGCGGGATCTCCTGCAGGAAGCGTGATTCCGGGTTCGACACCGGCTGACCCCAGCCCGACCGCACCACGGCCCGCGAGAGGTAGAGCCGCTGCCGCGCACGGGTGATACCGACGTAGGCGAGCCTGCGCTCCTCGGCCAGCTCGGCCGGATCGCCCAGCGCGCGCATGTGCGGGAACTGCCCGTCTTCCCAGCCGGTCACGAAGACCACCGGGAACTCCAGGCCCTTCGCGGTATGCAGCGTCATCATGGTGACAACGCCCGACCCCTCGTCCGGGATCTGGTCGGTGTCGGCGACCAGCGACACCCGCTCGAGGAACGCGGCCAGCGAACCGGGTTCGGGTTCACCGTCACCCGCCTCCGGCAGCAGCCCTTCCTCGCGCGCTGCCTCGGCATTGTTGAACGCCTCGGAACTGAATTCGCGTGCCACGCTGACCAGTTCGTTGAGGTTGTCGAGCCGGGCGCCGTCCTGCGGATCGTCGGAGGCTTCCAGCTCGGCCCGGTACCCGGTGCGGTCGAGCACCGCGTCGACGACATTGCCGACATCAGGATACTCGCTGTCGGCACGCTTTCCGGCCGAGCGGATCTCGTCGAGCAGCTCGAGGAAACCGGCGATGGCCCGCTGCGCCCTGGTGTTCAGCAGCGCGACCTTGCCGTCGGCGGCATCGCGCAGCGCGGCGGCGAAGCCGATATCGCGCTGTTCGGCATGCACCGCGACGCAGGCCTCGGCGCGATCACCGATACCGCGTCGCGGGGTGTTGAGAATGCGGCGCACGCTCACCGCGTCGTCGGGATTCTCCAGCACCCGCAGATAGGCCACCACATCGCGGACTTCTTTACGCTCATAGAAGCGGACACCGCCGACCACCTTGTACGGCAGACCCATCCGGATGAAAATCTCTTCCAGCGCACGCGAATTGTTGTTGGTGCGATAGAACACCGCGACATCGCCGTAATTGGCATCGCCCGCATCGACCAGCTTGTCGATCTCCTTGGCGACGAAGGCGGCCTCGTCGTGCTCGTTGTCGGCGACGTAACCGGTGATCAATTCACCCTCGCCGGAATCGGTCCACAGCTTCTTCTCGCGCCTGCCCTCGTTGCGTGCGATCACCGCGTTGGCGGCCGAGAGAATGTGCTGGGTGGAACGGTAGTTCTGTTCCAGCAGAATCGTTTCCGCGTCGGGGAAGTCGCGTTCGAATTCCTCGATATTGCGGATCGTCGCGCCACGGAACGCGTAGATCGACTGGTCGGCGTCGCCGACCACGCACAGTTCGCTCGGCTCGACGCCTGTTTCCTCGCCCGCCTCGGCGCTGTGGTGGCCGACGAGCTCACGCACCAGCACGTACTGGGCGTGGTTGGTGTCCTGGTACTCGTCGACGAGGACGTGCCGGAACCGGCGCCGGTAGTACTCGGCCACCTGCGGATGGTTCTGCAGCAGCGCGACCGTCTCGCCGATCAGGTCGTCGAAGTCCATGGCATTGGCCGCCCGCAGCCGCTTCTGGTACTCGGCGTAGACCCGGGCGACCAGCGCGGGCAGTTCGGTCTCGTCGGCGGCGGCGTCGGCGGCGGCCTGCTCGGGCCCGATCAGCTCGTTCTTCAGATTGGAAATAGCGGTCGACAGCAAACGCGCCGAGTACTTTTTGGTATCGATGTCGAAATCGCGGCTGATCATCGTGAGCAGGCGGCGCGAATCATCGGCGTCGTAGATGGAGAAATTGGAATTCAGGCCCGGCAGCAGCGCGGCCTGCATCCGCAGGATGCGCACGCAGCTGGAATGGAACGTCGAGACCCACATGCTGGCCGCCCGCGGGCCGACCAGCCCGGCTACCCGCTCGCGCATCTCGGCGGCGGCCTTGTTGGTGAAGGTGATGGCCAGGATCTGCCCGGTGTGCACGCCACGCGCGGCGAGCAGATAGGCGATGCGGCGGGTGAGCACCGCCGTCTTGCCCGAGCCGGCACCCGCGACGATCAGCAGCGGTGACCCCGCGTGCACGACGGCCGCGCGCTGTTGCGGATTGAGTCCGTCGAGCAGGCGCTCGGTCTCCTCGGCACGCTTGTGTTCGCGCTCCTTGCGGCGCTGCTCCTGCTCGGCGCTGTGCCGGGCCGCCGCCTCGGCCAGCCCGCCGCCGGACGCGCCGGAGCCACCACCGTCCCGGCGCGATAGCTCCGCCGGGGCGGAAGCTGGTTCGCTGGGATCGGCGGCTGAGGCGTGGGGAGCGACCGTGATATCCATCGTCTGTCCACGCTACCGGCGGCCACCGACAGGCGGCGAACTGCCGGCTTCGCAGGTGATTCACAAACACAACTGTTTTGCATAGCTTGGGGCCCGTGGCACACTGGGCTGATGGTCGGTGCTTGTCCGCATGCCCGGATCGGCACTCGATCCGATATCGTGACGGTGAGCGCTGCTCTTTGCGCACTCCCGGGGGGATTTCGTACCGCCCATCGGGAAAGTTTCAGGGTGAAGGAACAGATCGGGTAACAGGCCGTCGGGCCCGACCGATCCCAGTTCTGACACGAGGAGATGAATGATGAGCACCCCTGCTACGACCACTGGGTCCGATTCGGCTCTGCCGCAGTCCGAGGCGGAAATCGAGAAGCTCCGTCTCGAGATCGACCAGCTCGACGCCACGATCCTCGCCGCGATCAAACGCCGGAGCGAGATCTCCCGGATCATCGGCCGTACCCGAATGGCCTCCGGCGGTCCGCGCCTGGTCCACAGCCGCGAGATGAAGGTGCTCGAGCGATTCAGTGAACTCGGCCAGGAGGGTCACACCCTCGCTATGCTTTTGCTCCGCCTCGGCCGAGGTCGCCTCGGGCGCTAGGCCACCCACAAACCACGCGGCGCGCAACCAGTTCGCCGCTTCCACAAAGCCGCCCCGGGTGCGACACCATCCCCGGGGCGGTTTCGTGTCTCAGGTCAGGGCGATGTACTTGGTGTTCAGGTATTCCTCGATGCCCTCGGTGCCGCCCTCGCGACCGAAGCCCGATTCCTTGACGCCGCCGAACGGGGCCGCCGGGTCGGAGATGACGCCGCGGTTGACGCCGACCATGCCCGACTCCAGCGTCTCGGACACGCGCAGCGCCCGGTCGAGATCGCGGGTGTAGACGTAGCTGACCAGTCCGTATTCGGTGTCGTTGGCGGCGGCGATGCCCTCCTCCTCGGTGTCGAACGCGACGATCGGGGCGACCGGACCGAAGACTTCCTCGCTCAGGATGCGAGCCGTCGGCGGGACATCACCGAGGACGGTGGCCGGGTAGAACCACCCCGGCCCGCCGGGCGCCTTGCCGCCGAGCAGCAGCTGCGCGCCCTTCGAGACGGCGTCGTCGACCAGCTCGCTGACGATCTCGCGCTGGTCCTCGCTCACCAGCGGGCCCAGGGTGCTGGCCGGATCGGTACCCGGTCCCATCACCACCGTGTCGGTCATGGCGGCGACCAGCTTCTCGGTGAATTCGGCGACCACACCGCGCTGGACGTGGAAGCGGTTGGCCGCCGTGCACGCCTCGCCGCCGTTGCGCAGCTTCGCCTGCATCGCACCGGCGACCGCGCTGTCGATATCGGCGTCGTCGAAGACGACGAACGGCGCGTTGCCGCCGAGTTCCATGGAGGTGCGCAGCAGGCGGTTCGCCGCGGCACCGACGAGCTTCTTGCCGACCTCGGTCGAGCCGGTGAAGGTGAGCTTGCGCAGCCGCGGATCGTCGATCAGCGGCCCGGTGACCGCACCGGAATGCGACGTCGTGACCACCGACAGCACCCCGTCGGGCAGACCGGCTTCGCTACACAGCTTGGCCAGCGCCAGCATGGTCAGCGGGGTCGCCGAGGCGGGCTTCACGATCATCGTGCAGCCCGCCGCGAGGGCGGGCCCGATCTTGCGAGTGCCCATGGCGAGCGGGAAGTTCCACGGGGTGATCGCCAGGCACGGACCGACCGGTTGCTTCGCCACCATGATCCGGCCGGTGCCCGAGGGCGCGTGCAGGTAGCGACCGTGCACCCGCACCGCCTCCTCGCTGAACCAGCGGAAGAACTCGGCGCCGTAGCGGACCTCGTTGCGGCTCTCGGTCAGGGCCTTGCCCATCTCGAGCGTCATGAGCAACGCGAACTCCTCGGACCGCGCGGTCAGCTGCTCGAACACCGCGCGCAGGATCTCACCCCGCTCGCGGGACGGGGTCGCCGCCCACGCCTCGCCCGCCGCGACGGCCGCGTCGAGGGCGCGCATCGCGTCGGCCGGGGTCGCGTCGGCGACCTGCGCGAGCACCGAGTCGTCGGCCGGATTACGCACCGCGAAGGTGCCACCGCCCGTCGCCTCGACCGGCCCGGAGCCGATCCACAAACCCTTCGGTACGAATTCAAGTACGTCACGTTCGGACACCATGTCGTCAGCGTAGGCCGCGCGGCATGTCGATGGCATCGATCCGACCGGCCGGTAGTAATCGAACGCTGTAATGTCGGCTGTCGTGAGCAGCGACATCACCGCGTCGGCGGCCTGGCAGGCACTGTCGGACAATCACCGCAGTGTCGCACCCCTGCACCTACGGAAGTTGTTCGCCGACGACCCGGCGCGCGGCCGTGAACTGACCCTGCGGGTGGCAGACCTGCACATCGACTACAGCAAGCATCGCGTAACCCGCGAAACCCTGGATCTGCTGGTCGATCTCGCGCGCACCGCCGGTGTGCCGGAGCGCCGCGACGCGATGTACTCCGGCGCCCACATCAACACCTCAGAGGACCGCGCGGTCGGGCATATCGCCCTGCGCCTTCCGGTCGGCGATCAGCTCTGTATCGACGGCACCGACGCCGACGCCGAGGTGCACGACGTGCTGCGCCGGATGGGCGAATTCGCCGATTCGGTGCGTTCCGGCGCCTGGCGTGGCGCGACCGGTGAGCGCATCACCGCGGTGGTCAATATCGGCATCGGCGGCTCGGATCTGGGGCCCGACATGGTGTATCGCGCCCTGCGCCATTACACCGATCCCGGGATCGAGGCCAGGTTCGTCTCGAATGTCGACCCGTGCGATCTGGTCGCCAAGCTGGCTGGTCTCGACCCGGCGACCACGCTGTTCATCGTCGCCTCCAAGACGTTCTCCACCCTGGAGACCCTGACCAACGCGACCGCCGCGCGCCGCTGGCTGGTCGGCGCGCTCGGTGAGGACGCCGTCGCCAAGCATTTCGTCGCGGTGTCGACGAACGCGGAACGGGTGGCCGCCTTCGGCATCGACCCCGCGCACATGTTCGGGTTCTGGGATTGGGTCGGCGGCCGCTACTCGGTGGACTCCGCGATCGGCCTTTCGGTGATGGTGACGATCGGCAAGGAGCAGTTCGCCGAATTCCTCAGCGGAATGCACGCCGTCGACAAGCATTTCGCGACAGCGCCGCTGGAGCAGAACGGCCCGGTCCTGCTGGCCATGCTCGGTGTCTGGTACACGAACTTCTTCGGCGCGGAATCGCGTGCGGTCCTGCCGTATTCGAACGATCTGGCCCGCTTCCCCGCCTACCTCCAGCAGCTGACGATGGAGTCCAACGGCAAGTCGGTACGCGCCGACGGCACCCCGGTGACCACCTCGACCGGCGAGATCTTCTGGGGCGAACCGGGAACCAACGGCCAGCACGCCTTCTACCAGCTGCTGCACCAGGGCACCCGGCTGATCCCCGCCGATTTCCTCGGCTTCGCCCGCTCGACCGACGACCTGCCGACCCGCGACGGCACCGGCAGCATGCACGACATCCTGATGAGCAACCTGTTCGCGCAGAGCAAGGTGCTGGCGTTCGGCAAGACCGCCGAGGAGATCGCCGCCGAGGGCACCGATCCGAAGCTGGTGCCGCACAAGGTGATGCCGGGCAACCGGCCGAGCACCACCATCCTGGCGCCGGAACTCACCCCGTCGACGGTGGGTCAGCTGATCGCGCTCTACGAGCACCAGGTGTTCGTCGAGGGCATCGTCTGGGGCATCGACAGTTTCGATCAGTGGGGTGTCGAACTGGGCAAGCAGCAGGCGCTGGCGCTGATGCCGCTGCTCAGCGAGCCGGAGCAGCCGGAGACGCAAGGTGATTCGTCCACCGACGAGCTCATCGAGTGGTACCGGTCGCATCGTCGGTGACCTCCCCCGGCGGGGGCTCCGGACGGAAGACGGCGAGCCTGCGGTTGACGCTGCTCGTCACGATGGCCGCTAGGGTGCCGATCACCACCAGGTCGAACGCGATCTGCACCATCGTCGCGATCCGGGCCACCTGACCGACGGCATGCACGTCGCCGTAGCCGATGGTGCCGAGAGTGGACATCGTGTAATACAGCGCGTCGGTGCGGGTCACCAAGCCGTCGAACTCGCCCGGTTGGTGTTGTTCCAGCCGGTAGTAGAACAGCGAGAAGACCACGCAGACGATGCAGACGACGAGCAGCACCCCGTCGACGCGGCCGCCCGCCGACGCCGGCGCGTTGAGGAAGTGCTCGATCCGCCGCCAGACCAGCCAGACCAGTCCGACTACGCCCGCGACGAAGCTGACGACCCCGAACACCTGGCCCGGCCAGTCGTCCAGCTCGAACACCCCGTTCAGCGGCACGCTGTAGTAGAGCAGCAGCGCGCACACCGCCGCGCCGGCGTTGCGAAGCGCATGCCCTGGTACCGACACCCGGCGAACTCGCGTCATCGCTCCATGATTGCCCGCCGCCGCCGATTTCCGCGGTACGCGCGCCGGGCTCAGCCGATCCGATAGCCCGCGTCCGCCGCCGTCAGCACCAGATCGGCGCGGTGTCTGCTCGCGGCGATCAGGTCGGCGTTGCGCAGATCGCTGTCGGTGACCTTCGTGGATGCCTCGGCCGCCGAGCGTCCACCGACGGTGTGCCGGTGCAGCAGTCGTTCGGTGAGGACCGCGCGCGGCGCGTCGAGATACCAGCAGGCGTCGAGCAGTCCGCGAACCTCGACCCAGCCGGGTGCCTCCGTATCGGTGAGCAGCAGGTAGTTGCCCTCCACGACGACAATGTCCTCAGCACGCACGACGACGCCACCCTCGGTCGGTTCGTCGATGGCCCGGTCGAACAGCGGCCACGGCACTGGCTCGCCGATCGGCGTCCGCCGCAACGCCCGCAAATCGGTGACGAACCCGGCCGCGTCGAAGGTGTCGGGCTCGCCCTTGCGAGCGAGTGCTCCTCGCGCGCGCAGCACCTCGTTACGCAGGTGGTAACCGTCCATCGGCGCGACCACGGCCGGTCGGCCGGAGCCGGTGAGTTCCGCGCAGAGACGCTGGGCCAGCGTCGATTTACCCGCGCCGGGCGGCCCCGCGATGCCGAGCAGGAAGCGCTGCCCCGGCGCGGCGCCCGGCGGAATCCGCCGAGCCAGGTCGCGCACCGACAGGATGCCGCTCACCGAGGTCACCGGATAACTCTAGGCGACGACGCACTCTGCCCGGGTGCCGTTACGACCGACACGGCATGGGCCTGTGGCGCTGCGGGCACTGCTGGATTCCGAAGCGACGATGGCATGGCGTCGGCCTCGAGCGCACCGTAGCCCTCGAATCGCAGCGCGGGTGGAGTCGCGACCGCTAGGTGACATCCGAGTAGCTGACCGCCCGGTCGCCGCCGGAGGCCGGTGACTCCTTGCCCGCGCGGACAACGCGGCTCACCGACCATCCGCGTCGGGTTCACTGCACGTCGACGAAGGCCCGCTCGATGATCGCGCCGGTATCCACTCCGACGGGCAGGGTGCCGAAGGCGATGCCCCAGTCGCCGCCGAGACGGGTCGCGCAGAACGCGTCCGCGACGGCCGGATGACCGTGGCGCACCAGCTGCGCGCCCTGTAGGACCAGCGCCATCAGTTCCACGACCTGACGAGCCCGGTACTCGATATCGGACAGGTCGCTGAGTTCCTTGCCGACCCGGTCGATCGCGTCGTCCAGGCGCGGGTCGGCGCCGCGGGCAAGGCCGACCTCGGCGACGTAGGCCTCGACGGTCTCGGGCTGACGGCCCATGGCGCGCAACGCGTCCAGCGCGGCGACATTGCCGGAGCCCTCCCAGATCGACATGAGCGGCGCCTCCCGGTACAGCCGCGGCATGCCCGATTCCTCGGCATACCCGTTGCCGCCCAGGCATTCCAGCGCTTCGGCCGCGTGCGACGGCGCGCGCTTGCACACCCAGTACTTGGTGATGGCCAGCGCGATCCGGCGCAACGCGGCCTCGGCCGGGTCGCTGCCCGCGCGGTCGGTGGCACCGGCAAGGCGCATCATCACAGTCGTGGCGGCATCGGACTCGATGACCAGGTCGGCCAGCACATTGCGCATCGCGGGCTGATCGATCAGCTTGGCGCCGAAGGCTTCCCGATGCCTGGCGTGGTGCACCGCGGTGACGGCGCCGAGGCGCATGCCGGTGGCCGACCCGATCACACAGTCGAGGCGCGTCATGTTGACCATCTCGATGATCGTCTTCACGCCGGCGCCCTCGGCGCCGACAAGCCAGCCGGTGGCGTTCTCGTACTCGATCTCCGAGGACGCGTTGGACTTGTTGCCGAGCTTGTCCTTGAGCCGCTGGATGCGGATCGGGTTGCGGGTGCCGTCGGGCAGCACGCGCGGCAGCAGGAAACACGACAGCCCGCCGGGCGCCTTGGCCAGGGTCAGGAACATGTCCGACATGGGCGCCGAGGTGAACCACTTGTGCCCGACGATCCGGTACGAACCGTCCGGCTGCGGCGCGGCGGTGGTGGTGTTGGCCCGCACGTCCGAGCCGCCCTGCTTCTCGGTCATCGACATGCCCGCGATGAGCCCGGCCTTGGTCGAGGGCTCGCGGAGGCCGAAATCGTAGGTGCGCGAACCGAGCAGCGGTTCGTACTTCGCGGCGAGCTCCGGGTTGTGGCGCAGTGCGGGCACCACCGCGTAGGTCATCGAGATCGGGCACATGTGCCCGGCGTCGGCGATGCCCCAGGTGTAGAACTTGGCGGCGCGGGCGGTGTGCGCGCTGGGGCGCTCGTCGAGCCACGGCGAACCGTGCAGGCCATGGGCGACAGCGACATTCATCAGGTCGTGCCAGTGCGGGTGGAATTCCACCTCGTCGACGCGATGGCCCCAGCGGTCGTGGGTGTGCAGCACCGGCGGGTACTCGTTGGCGAGCCTGCCCCACTCCTGCGCGGCGACATCGCCTGCGAGCCTGCCGAGTTCACGCACCTCGGCCTCGGCCCAGCCCGCGCCTTCGCGGTGCAGGCCCTCGATCAGCGCGGGGTTGCGCGCGGCGTCGAAGGGGACGAGCGGGGGTACCTGGTTGAACACTTCATGGGTGAGCATGGCCGGAACTCCTTCGACTACAACGATTCCGGGCGCGCACCGAGGGCGCGCACGGCGAAAGCAACCAATTCGGGGATGACGGTCTCGGCGTGCGGTGCCGCGGCCAGCGGGCCGACGAGCACCTCACCGATCGCGCCGACGAGCGCGGCGGCACTGACCGACGGGTCCTGCGCGGGCAGGCGGCCCTCGGCGATGCCGTGCGCGATCGCGGACTCGAACGACGCGGCGAAGGCGCGCCGGAATTCCAGCCGTTGCGCGTCGACGGCCGCGTCGACCGGCTCGGCCAGCAGGACATACGCGAGCTTCGGGTTCTTGAGCGCGCGCCCGGCGAAGGTCTCCACCGCCGCGCTGACCCGCTGCGTGACATCGCCCTCGGCCACGGCGGAGCGCACCGCGTCGACCTCGCGGGCGACCACGGTCTCGAACACCGCGGCGACGAGCTCGGCCTTGTTCTCGAACTGCTTGTAGACGGTGCCGGTGGCGACGCCGGCCTCCGCGGCGACCGCGGCCATCGACAATCCGGCGAACCCGTCGCGCGAGAGCACCCTGGTCGAGCCCTGCACGATCAGCGCCCGTTGCGCGTCGAGCCGGGCTTGCACGGCCGGGGTTCTGCGGTACACCATACGAAGAAGTGAACCACCGATTCACCCCTTCACACAAGAGGCATCTGGCCGTATGGTCGAAAGATGTCTGTACGCGTCGAACACGCGGGCCCGGTCACCACGGTGATCCTGGACCGGCCCGAAGCACGCAATGCCGTAGACGGCCCGACCGCCCGCGCCCTGGCCGACGCCTTCCGCGCGTTCGACGCCGACCCGAACGCCTCGGTGGCGGTGCTGTGGGGCGAACACGGCACCTTCTGCGCCGGCGCCGACCTCAAATCGCTGGGCACCGAGAACAGCAACCAGGCCACCGAGGACGGCGACGGCCCGATGGGCCCGACCCGCATGCGCCTGTCCAAGCCGGTGATCGCCGCGGTCTCCGGCTACGCCGTGGCGGGCGGACTCGAATTGGCGCTGTGGTGCGATCTGCGCATCGCCGAGCAGGACGCCACCTTCGGCGTCTTCTGCCGCCGCTGGGGCGTGCCGCTCATCGACGGCGGCACGGTGCGCCTGCCGCGCATCATCGGCGAGGGCAGGGCGTTGGACCTGATCCTCACCGGGCGAGCCGTGAGCGCGCCCGAAGCGCTGCAGATGGGCCTGGTCACCCGCGTCGTCCCGCCCGGCGAGGCCCGCCGGGTCGCCGAGGAACTGGCAGGCCAGCTGGCCGCCCTCCCCCAGACCTGCCTGCGTTCGGACCGCGCCGCGCTCTACGACCAGCACGGCCACCCCGAGGACGAGGCGATGCGGATCGAATTCCAGCACGGACTGAAAGCGCTCACCGACGGCGCGCTCGACGGCGCCGCCCGCTTCGCCGCGGGCGCGGGCAGGCACGGGAGCGCCGAAAACCGGTGACGGACCGGCTCACCGTCGTCGACGAGATCTTCCTGCGCACCCATCGCGGAATGGGCACACCCATCGCCCTCCAAGGGCTGTGGCGCACCGATGACGCGATGGAACCCGCACTACTGCGGGCGATTCACGACCGCCTGCGAGTCGGCGACCTCGGCCGCCGGGTGGTCCGCGCCCGGGTCCCCGGCGCACGCCGCGCCTGGCGGTCGAACATCCAGGCCCACCCCCTCGACCACGTCGACTCCCCACTCCGTGAGAACGCGATCCTGCCCTGGGCCGACACCCTCGGCACCGACCTCGACCCCGAGTTCGGCCCCGGCTGGCGCCTGTCCGCCGCACCACTGGAAGACGGCGGAACCGTTGTCGCCCTGACCTGTTCACACGCCATCGCCGACGCCCGCGGCCTCATCCACGCCGTCGCCTCAGCCCTTGATGAACTCGCCGAGGGCGCCAACCATCCGCCGGTGGCCGCACCGGTTCCGCGTCCGGGCGTGGCCACCAAGTCCTCCCCACAGACTTCGCCCACGGGCACCCCCGAAAAGCGCTGGAGTTCATCGATTTCGGACTGGTCCGATGCCAGGACCCAGTGGTCGACCATCATCGGCGGCACCGCACGAGCCCTGCGGCGGGGTGTTCCCCGGCCACCCGACACGAGCACTCCCGACCCTTCGCCGAACCGGGCCGTACACAGCATCCTGCTCACCTTCGATGCCACCGAGTGGGACACCACCGCTGCCACATCCGGCGGGACCCCGAACAGTCTGTTCATCCACCTCGTCGCGAACATCCTGTGGGAGATCGGATTCCAGCGCCCTGCGATCGCCGCGAGCCTGCCCGTCGACACCCGCGACGAACCGCGCGTCGACAACGACCTCGCCATGACCGAGATCGCGATGGAACGCTGCGACACCCCCGCGACCATCCGCGACAAGGCCCGCACCGCCTACCTGCGCCGGATGTCGAGCCCCGCCGGCCTGCCCGAGGAGATACTCCAGGTACTCCCCGACCGCTGGGCCTACGCACTCAGCAAGGGCGCGGGTGAACGAGACATCCTGTGCTCCAACATCGGAACGCTCCCGGAGTCCCTGCGCACCGTCGGCACACACCGCTGCGACCGGGTCGCGGCCCGCGCAATCCACCCCGGCCTCACCGAATTTCCCCGAACCCAGCTCTCCGGCTACCTGTCCCGGCTCGCCGACACCTACACGCTCGCCCTGGTCAGCCTGTCCTGCGACCGCGAAACACTGGACGCCGCAACAGATCGCGCTTGTACCGCCGTCGGGTTACGCGCAATGCCCTGGTGATCAGGCCGCCGTCATCCCGGTGAGCAATACCCGCAGCCCCCACACGAACTGATCCACCGAATTCCACGCGGCGATCTCGTCCAGGTGTGCCGCGGTGCGCGGCCACCGCATCGCGTCGACATCGTCCAGGGCGGCCCGTCGCTGGGCGATGCGCTCGGATTCCGGTGGCAGCGGCGGCGTTCCATCGGTTTCGGCGACTTCGAGGGCGACCGCGCCGAGGACCTGCACGATCACCGCGTACACCCCGTGCGCCCGCGTCTGCGCGGGCAGACCGCCGCGCGCCAGAGCGCCGAACATCGCCTCGCCGACATCGCGTGCCGCCGGCCCGTTCATCGGGCCCGACATCATCAGCGTCGCGACCGCGGGATGCGCGAGCAGCTGGTCGCGCAGCCCGAGGGCGAACTGGATGACCGCGGCGGTCCACTCGACGCCGGGATCGGACAGCGGGCCGAGCGGGACCGCGGCGAGCACCCGCTCGATCACCGCGCCTTCCAGGTCGGCGCGGCTGGCGACATAGGTGTACACCGCGTTCGGGTTGACCCCGAGCCGCGCGGCGACGGCCCGGATCGACAGGGCGTTCGGCCCGCCGTCGTCGAGCAGGTCGAGGGCGGTATCGACGACCTGTTCCTCGGTGAACGACCGCCGCGTCGGGCGCGGCGCACCCCGCTGACCTGTTGACTTCCCGTCCGGCATGCGGTGAACTGTACCCCGTACAGCTACCTGTACGCCGTACAGCCAGAACGGATCTCTCATGCGCACCAAGCCATGGCCCACCATCACGCTGCTGATCTCCGCCCCGATCCTGATGAACCTCGCGTTCACCGGCTTGGGTGTGTCGTTCGATTACCCCGACGTCCTGCAACTGCCCGCCACCGAAGCGCTGGCGAAATTCCGCGCCGAGCAGACCACCGTCGTCCTGCTCTTCGCCCTGCTCGCCGCCGCCGCCTGCGCCTTCGCGCCCCTGGCCGTCCTCGTCGGCAGGATCGCACCGATGCCATGGGCGGTGCGGGCAGGCGTCGCCGCCGCGATCGTGCAGGCGATCGGCCTGCTGCGCTGGCCCGTCCTCGTCCCGGGGCTGGCCGACCGCGTCGCGACCGAAGGCCCCGACTCCCCCGCGATCCACACCTTCGAGACCGTCAACACCGTCCTGGGCACCGTGCTCGGCGAAACCGGCGGCTACACCCTCACCGCGCTGTGGACGGCGCTGGTCGTCGCCGCCCTGCGCACCCCGCGCTGGTTCGCCGTCCTCGGCTACGTCAGCGCCGCCGCCATCGCCACCGGCGTCCTGGTTCCGCTCGGCGTCGAGCCCGCCGGGCTCACCAATTTCCTCGGCTACCTGCTGTGGAGCGCGTGGCTACTCGCCTTCGCCGCGCTGCTCGCCCGTCACGGCGCGATGCCGAGTCGTGTCGCCAGCCAGGGAAGCTGAACGCGGAGCCCGATGGACCACACCGCGAAATCGTGTCCACCGGGCACGATCTGCAGCCGGACGTCCATGCCTGCGGCCTTGGCCGCGTGGAACATCCGCTCGACCTGCGGCCGGTACTGCTCGTCGTCGGCGCCGACCACGAACGCGCCCGCGGAATCCGGGTAGGTCTGGCCGATCGGGTCGACCCGCGACAGCGCGGCGGTGTCGCCACCAAAGGCGGCATCGACCGTGCGCTGCCGGTCGCCGAGCGTCGGCTCGTCCGGGCCCGACATGTCGAGGAAGGTGGGATACACCTGCGGATAGTTGGTCGCCAGTTGCAGCGCGCAGGTGCCACCGTAGGACAGCCCACCCACCGCCCAGGCCCGCGGATCGGGTTCGATCTGCAGGTTCGCTTTCGCCCAGGCAGGCACGTCGACGGCCAGGTAGGTGGCGACGTCGCCCCGCCGCGAATCCAGGCACAGCGGACCACCGGTGCCGTCGGCGACAACGACGACGGGCGCCAGACCGCGGTGCGCACGGGCGAATTCATCCAGGGTCTCGGTCAGCCTGCCGTCGGCGAACCAGTCCTGCGATGTCCCCGGTTCGCCCGCGAGCAACACCAGGACCGGCAGCAATGGCCGCGGGTCCGCGAAATAGGCAGGGGGCAGGTAGATCTGGGTCTCCCTGGCAGCGAAACCGGAGGCGGTCGGCGGCACGGCCGCGGTCAGCACCTCGCCGGCCTTGGGCAGATCGCCGGGTGCCGACCACACCGATTCCAGCGGCCGCCCGCTGATCACCTGCTCGCGCAGCGTCAGCTGATCGGCGTGCACCCGCTTGACCTGGTCGATCCCGAGCGCGGCGCCCACCGTCGGATAGGACGGGTACCGCAGATTGATCCCGGTGCCGACCGCCACCAGCACAGCGACGGCCGCGAGCGCCGTCAACACCCCGGTCCACACCGTCCGGCGCACCAGGATCCGCGGGACGATCAGCAGAACCGCGGCCACGCCGATCGCGATCAGGATGTACACCGACAACCCGATCGGGTCGGGGTACAGCTGCCATATCTCTTCCACGAACAGGTACAGCGCGACGGTCAGGACGGCGGCGGCCAGCAGTGCGACCGGCATCGCCGCCCTTCGATAGCGATGCGCGCGGGGGAACAGCAACCACACCGCGCCCAGCACGCCGAGCAACGGCAGTGCCACCGGGAGCCACCCGGTGAGCAACGACAATTCGCTAACCCTCGTCATCGCGACCTCCATAGATGCACGTCCATAGATGCACGTCAACGCCCGAGCCGCGGGCCGCAAGCGGCCACGAGAACCTACGGTACACAGAGATCTTCACCGCGCCCGGATGCCGCACTCGCAGCAAAGGTGGATCGATGAACGACAACGCAGCTGCCGCCGAGCCGGATGACGGCGATCTTCTTCGCGCTCGCCGTCGGCTGGACCGAGTGGCGGCTGGGCACCGCGCGCACCGCGCTGGTGTCACTCTCCGGCGCTCCACTGGCCCGCAGCGTGGCGACCGAGGGTACCGAGCCGATCGATCGGCTACTCGAAGGGCTCGGTGCCGCCATGGAGCCGTACTACGGTTTCCGGTCGCTGCACATGTTCAAGGAGAAGTTCCAGCCCCGTCACGAACCGGTGTTCCTGTGCTACCGCGACGAGGCCGACCTGCCGCGGACCGGAATCGCGCTGACCAAGGCGTATCTGCCGGAGGCCTCGGCCAAGGAGCTGATGGCACTGGGCGCGTCGGGCCACTGATCCGCCGGTAGGCGTTCGGCCGACGACCGGACCCCGGAGCCGGCGGCGAGCGGTCAGCCGACGACGACCGGGCTCGGTGTCACCCGCGACGCGACATCGCCGGGTACCTCGACGCCCGGTTCGAGGTCGGCGGAGGTGACCGGCTCACCCCATACCTGGCGCAACGGCAGCACGCCCGCCCACACCCCACCGGTCTCGATATCGGCCTCGTCGTCCTTCGGACCGCCGGCGCGGACCTTCACCGAAGCCTCGGTGAGATCCAGTGCGAGCACCATCGTGGCCGCCATCTCCTTGCGGCTGGGCGGGCGCACCCGATCCCAGGCCCCCGGCGCCGAGTGCTCCACGATCGCCCGCAGGGCATTGTCGCGTTCGGACTCGTCGGTGATGAGCTCCGCCCGGCCCCGGATCACCGCGGACCGGAAGTTCATCGAGAAGTGCATGGCCGAGCGCGCGTACACCAGCCCGTCGACATGCGTCACCGCGACGGAGATGTCGGTGCCGATCGCGGCGCGCATATTGCCCGCGCCGGTGGAGCCGTGCAGATAGAGAGTGTCGCCCGCGCGGCCGTAGACGGTCGGCAGCACCACGGGCGACCCGCCGAGCAGGACACCGAGGTGGCAAACCAGGCCCGCGTCGAGCACCGCGTCGAGCTCGGCCCGGTCGATCCTGCCGCGTTCCTTGGAACGGGTCAGGGTGGTCCGCGGGGTCGGCGACAAAGGGGTCCGGGTGGCGTCGTGCGTGGTCATAAGATGAGCTTCGCCGAAGAAATGGACCGCGAATAGGTCCAATTCGACAGAAGATCAACAGGCCAATTCGAGGTAGGCGATGCTCGACGACCTTCCGATTCCGCTCGACCGGACCGCGGCCGAACCGCTGTCGGTGCAGGTAGCCGACGCCCTGCGCGCCGCGGCGACCGGCGGGGTCCTGCGTGTGAGCGACCGGCTGCCGTCCTCGCGCGCGCTGGCGCAGCGGCTCGGGGTGAGCCGGGCGGTGGTGTCGACCGCCTACGACCAGCTGCACGCGGAGGGCTGGCTCACCGGGCGGCGTGGTTCCGGCACCTACCTGAGCACGGCACCCGCCGCCGCGCCACCCAGCACCGATCCGGGCGACTTCGCCGACCCCGACGCCGGTCTGCTCGACCTCCGTCCCGGCGCGCCGTGCGCGGACGCCGTCGACCCGGCCGCCTGGCGACGAGCCTGGCGGGCGGCGGGCGACCACCCGCCCGATACCCGCAAGGACCGGGCGGGCGAGCCGGAATTCCGGGCGGCCGTCGCCGAGCACCTGCTGCGGCATCGCGGGCTGGCCGCCGGCGCCGCCTCGGTGGTGCTGGCGACGGCGGGCACCAGCTCCGCGGTCGGCGAGCTCGCCTCGGCACTGCTGCGCCCCGGCGACACCGTCGCGATCGAGGACCCCGGGTATCTCCGGGCCGTCGGCGCGTTCCGGGCGGCCGGTGTGCGCGTGCTGCCGGTCCCCGTCGACGGCGACGGATTGCGCGTCGACCTGATTCCGGCTGGGGTGCGCGCGGTGTATTGCACACCGGCACACCAGTTTCCGCTAGGTGCCAGAATGCCGGCCGCCCGCCGGGTCGAGCTGATCGAATTCGCCAGGGCGAATGGCATCTTCGTCGTCGAGGACGACTACGACGGCGAATTGCGTTACGACTCGGCGCCACTGCCGCTGCTGGCTTCGATGGCGCCCGACGTGGTCGTCCACCTCGGCACCACCAGCAAGATCATCGCCACCACCCTCGGCGTCGGCTGGCTCGTCGCCCGCCCCGGCATCGCCGACGCGGTACTGGCCCACCGCACCCACACCGGCACCACCTCGAGCCCGGCCGGTCAGCGGGTGCTCAGCGAGTTCGCCCGGCACGGCGATCTGGCCCGGCACCTGCGCCGCCTGCGCCGGGTCGTGCCGCCGCGCCGCGCGCTCGTCGTCGACGCGCTCGCCCGCCGCGGGCTCCCGGTCGTCGGCGACGACGCGGGCTCGCACGTGGTCGTCGAGCTCCCCGATGCCGCCGCCGAGCAGCACGCCGTCGACGCGGCCCGCGCCCGCGGTGTGCTGCTGGACGGTCTGGCCCGCCACCACCTGGCCGAAGAACACCGATTCGGGGTAGCGATCGGCTACACGGCCCTGAGCGCCGCGGAGCTGGCCGAAGCCGTGCCGATCGCCGCCGACTGCCTCGCCGCCGCACAGCCCGATCCACCGGCGCGGTCGTAGCATGGACC
Organism: Nocardia sp. NPDC055053; assembly: GCF_053608285.1. NCBI lineage: Bacteria > Bacillati > Actinomycetota > Actinomycetes > Mycobacteriales > Nocardiaceae > Nocardia > Nocardia sp. NPDC055053. The sequence goes on from NZ_JBSGVD010000022.1 coordinate 99,877, forward strand.
GAGACCCCGCGCGGGTCGCTGTTCAGGCACTACCCCTCCGACCATCGAAGTGGTGAGCACATGAACGATCACGACATTCTGGCGCGTATCAAACAGCTGGTCGACGACGAGCACGCCCTGCGAGCCAAGGCCATCGCGGGCGAGATCGATCCTGTCGCCGAACGTCAGCAGCTGGCCCAGCTGGAAGTGATGCTCGACCAGGCCTGGGATCTTTTGCGGCAGCGCCGCGCCCGCTACGGCTCCGCCGAGTCACCCGACGACACCACGCTGCGTTCCCCGCGTGAGGTCGAGGGCTATCTGCAGTGACCGACGCCGAATACGACGTCATCGTCATCGGCGCCGGCCCGGCGGGTGAGAACGCCGCCGCCTACGCCATCGCGGGCAGCGACCGCACGGCCGCGCTCGTCGAACGGGAACTGTTCGGCGGCGAATGCAGCTACTGGGCGTGCATCCCCAGCAAGGCGCTGCTGCGTACCGGCGCTGTCCTCGGTCTCGGCCAGGCGATGCCCGGCCTGACCGCGAGCGGCCCGCAGGTCGCCGATGTGCTCGCGCGCCGCGACACCTTCGTGCATCACCGCGACGACACTTCCCAGGTCGACTGGGCGAAATCCGCCCGTATCGACCCGATCCGGGGTGCGGGCAGACTGCTCGGCGACCGGCTCGTCGAAATCATCACCGGCGAGGGCATCCGCGTAGTGCGCGCCCGGCACGCGGTCGTGCTGGCCACCGGCACCACCGCCGCGATACCCGGTATTCCCGGCCTCCGCGAGGCGCTGCCCTGGATCTCCCGCGACGCCACCAACCTGACCGTTGTCCCCCGCCGGGTGGCGATCATCGGCGGCGGTGTCGTCGCCTGCGAGGCCGCGACCTGGCTGGCCGAACTCGGCGCCGAGGTCACCATGCTGGTCCGCGGCGACCGCCTGCTCCCCCGCGCCGAGCCGTTCGCCGCCGAGCTGGTGCTGCGGGGCCTGCGCGATACCGGCGCCGTCACGGTCCGGCTGCACACCGAACCGCACCTCGTCTCCCGGCGCGACCCCGAGGACACCGGGGTCGGCCGCGTCCACGGCGGTCCGGTCACCCTCGTCCTCGACGACGGGGAGCTCGAGGTCGACGAACTGATCGTCGCCACCGGCCGCACGCCTGCCACCGAAGCGCTCGGCTTGGACGCCGTCGGCCTGGCCGCGGGTTATGTCGAGGTCGACGACCAGCTGACCGTCCGCGGCGTGCCAGGCGACTGGCTCTACGCCGTCGGCGACGTGAATCACCGCGCGGCACTGACACATATGGGCAAGTACCAGGCCAGGGTGTGCGGTGACGTGATCGCCGCCCGCGCCGACGGCAAGCCCCTCGACAGCCCGCGCTTCACCGCGAGCGCCGACCATCAGCAGATACCCCAGGTCGTCTACACCGCACCGGAACTCGCGTCCGTCGGCCTCACCGAAAAGGAGGCGCGCGCCGCGGGCCACGCCGTCGGCACCGTCGAGCTGGACATCGCCGTCGCGGGCTCGGCCCTGTCCCGCGACGACTTCACCGGCCGCGCGAAGCTCGTCGTCGACACCGCCACCGAACGCCTGCTCGGCGCGACCTTCGTCGGCCCCGACATGGGCGAACAGTTGCACGCGGCCACCATCGCGGTGGTCGGCCGGGTTCCGCTGGAGACGCTGTGGCACGCGGTACCCGCGTTTCCCGCGGTCAGCGAATTCTGGCTGCGCCTGCTGGAAGCGTGGCGCGAGAAGCGGTGAGCTACTTGAGCAGACGCGACATCCGCCGGTCGGCGAGCACCTTGCCGCCGGTCTGGCAGGTGGCGCAGTACTGGAAGGACCGCTCCGCGTAGGACACCTCGCGCACGGCGTCACCGCAGACCGGGCACGGCTGCCCGGTCCGCGCGTGTACCCGCATGCCCGAACGCTTCTCGCCCTTGAGCCGGGCCGCGTCCCGCCCGACCGACCGGTCGACGGCATCGAGCAGCACCTCGCGCATGGCGGTGTACAACTGCGAAACCTTGTCCACCGGTAGTGTTTTCGTATTGGCGAACGGGGATATCTTGGCGGTGTGCAGGATCTCGTCGGAGTAGGCGTTGCCGATACCGGCGAGCAGCGTCTGATCCACCAGCGCCGACTTGATCCGCTGCGACGTGCCTTTCAGCAGCGCGGCGAACTCGTCCTCGGTCATCGCCAGCGCGTCCGGCCCGAGCCGCGCGATACCGGGCACGGCCTTCGGATCGTCGACGACGTAGACCGCGAGCCGCTTCTTGGTCCCCGCCTCGGTGAGATCGATCGAGGGCGTCGCACCCTCCGGCGTGAAGAAGTGCACCCGCAAGGCCAGCGGCGACTTACCACCCGGCTTGGGCGGCAACGGATTCGGCTCGTCCACCCACCGCAGCCAGCCACCGCGCGACAGGTGCGTGATCAGCCACAGCCCGCCGCAATCCATCCCGAGGAATTTCCCCCACCGCCCCGCGCCGGTGACATCACGCCCGGACAGCGCCGTGACCGGCGGGTCGAACGTCTTCACCGCGCTCAGCGCGGCCACGTCGACACGCCCAACCACCGCGCCGACGGCATGATCCCGCAGGAACTGCGCAAGCGCCTCTACCTCGGGTAGCTCGGGCACTGTGTCATTTTAGCGGCTGGCGCCGCGTGTTCGCGGCCCCGAAGGCTTGGCGTTGCGGCACCGCGGCTTGCGGCATGGGGGCCGACCGCCCGGGCCCGCCAAGCCC
>NZ_JBSGVD010000022.1:102605-114589 GCF_053608285.1 Nocardia sp. NPDC055053
GGGGCCCCGATGGTTGGGGGTTGCGCCACCGCGGATTGCTCCTGCCCCCCCTACGCCGCGGCACCGCAACGCCAAGCCGGCCGCGAACGCCCCTCCTCGGGGTCGGGGGTGCGGGGCCGGGTGAGCGTCAACGGCCCCGCAGGAGGTAGACGTCCATGATCCAGCCCTTGGCGGCGCGCAGTTCCGCGCGGCGGGTCACGATCCGCTGTTCCACCTCGCGCAGCGGGCCCTCGATCAGGGTTTCGTCGGGCATGCCGAGGTAGGCGCCCCACCAGATGTGCACGTCGTCACCGGGGACCTCGGTGAACGAGCAGTCGCCGTCGAGCATCACCACCGTCGAGCCTGCGCCGAGACCTTCCTCACGCAACCGGCGGCCGGTCGTGACGTGGACGGGCTCACCGATCCGGTGCAGCACCATGCGGTGCCGGGCGGCCAGCGCGGCGACGCTGGTGACACCGGGAATCACCTCGTAGTCGAACTCGGTGCGGCCGCGGGCCAGCACGAGCTCGACCATCCGCAAAGTGCTGTCATAGAGCGCGGGGTCGCCCCAGACCAGGATCGCGCCGACCCCGTCCACCTCGTCGAACGCGGCCTCGAGCAATTCGGCGCGGCGTTCGTGCCAGTCCTGCACGACGCCCGCGTAGTCGTCGGGGGTGCGGTCGCGCGGCGGGTCGGTGATCTCGATGATCCGGTGCGGTCCGTCGACGTGCTCGGCCAGGATCGCGGTGCGCACGTCGACCAGTTCCTGCTTCTCGGCGCCCTTGCCGATGACGAAGAACGCGTCGGCGTGTCGCATGGCCTTGACTGCCTGCATCGTCACCTGGTCGGGGTCTCCGGCACCGATGCCGATCACGTAGAGCTTGCGCATACGCGGAGAGCTTGCCAGGTGTCGTGCACCGTAGAATCGCCAGGCGTGGCCACCCCTGACACGCAGTACGAGGACCTGCTCCGGCACGTGCTGGAGCACGGCACGCCCAAAGCCGATCGCACCGGCACCGGAACCCGCAGCATCTTCGGTCATCAGCTGCGCTACGACCTGGCCGAGAGCTTTCCGCTGATCACCACCAAGCGGGTCCACCTCAAGTCGATCGTCTACGAACTGCTGTGGTTCCTGCGCGGCGACTCCAATGTGTCCTGGCTGCGCGAACACGGCGTCACCATCTGGGACGAATGGGCCGACACCAGGGGCGAGCTCGGCCCGGTCTACGGCGTGCAGTGGCGGTCGTGGCCCACCCCCGACGGCACCCATATCGACCAGATCGCCCAGGTCCTGCACACCCTGCGCACCGACCCGGATTCGCGCCGGATGATCGTCTCGGCCTGGAACGTGGCCGACCTGGACAAGATGGCGCTGGCGCCGTGCCACGCCTTCTTCCAGTTCTATGTGGCCGACGGCAAGCTGTCGTGCCAGCTGTATCAGCGCAGCGCCGACCTGTTCCTCGGCGTTCCGTTCAATATCGCCAGCTACGCCCTGCTCACCCTGATGATCGCCCAGCAGACCGAGCTCGAGCCCGGCGAGTTCATCTGGACCGGCGGCGACGTGCACATCTACGACAACCACGTCGAGCAGGTGCGCGAACAGCTCACCCGGGAGCCGTACCCGTTCCCGACCCTGCACCTGCGCGCGGCGCCGAGCCTGTTCGACTACACCTACGAGGACGTCGAGCTCACCGGCTACCAGCACCACCCGGCCATCAAGGCACCGGTGGCGGTGTGAGTCGCGGCATCAACCTGATCTGGGCGCAGGCCGCCGACGGGGTCATCGGCGTCGAGAACACCATCCCGTGGCGCATCCCCGAGGACATGGCCAATTTCCGGGACACCACCATGGGTCACCCGGTGATCATGGGCAGGCGCACCTGGGACTCGCTGCCCGCCTCGTTCCGTCCACTGGCCGGCCGCCGCAACATCGTGGTCACCCGCCAGACTGATTGGGCAGCCGAGGGCGCCGAACGCGCCGGCTCACTGCCCGACGCGCTGGCGATCGCGGGCGATGTCGACGTGTGGGTGGCCGGCGGTGGCGAGATCTACCGCGCCGCGCTCCCACTGGCCACATCGCTGCTGGTCACCGAGGTCGACACGACCGTCGACGGTGATGCCTTCGCCCCGGCCATCGGATCCGAGTGGCATGCGCCCGAAACCCCGTGGCAGGAGTCGAAATCCGGTCTCCGGTACCGGATTCGCCACTACACCCGGCACTGACAACGCTTGGCTAACAGTCGGCGCAAACGCCCGACCGCGGGTACGGTCTCGGGCATACTCCTGGGTACCAGCCCGCGAGAGCCTGCGAAAGGCGCGATGTCATGGACAAGAAATCGCTGACCGCGGTGGCCCGTCAACAGCTCAAGCTGGCGGCCACCTCGACGAGCGGCCGGAGTTCGCAGACCGTCATCGGCGGCCACACGCATGTACTGCGGCAGACCGTCGTCGCCCTGACCGAGGGCCAGAGCCTGGCCGAGCACGACAACGCGGGCGATGCCACGATCCAGGTCCTCACCGGCACGCTGATCCTGATCGCGGGCACCGACGAATGGAAGGGCTCGGCCGGTGATCTCATCGTCGTCCCCCGTGCCCGGCACAGCGTCAAAGCCATCGATGACGTGGCCTTTCTCCTGACCGTCGCGAAATAGGTCACCGGGCGCCGGTCGCCCGGAATGTGCTGACACACCAGGGCACTGATCGAACCTGTCGGTCCGGCGCCGTACTGTGGACGCCATGGGTGAGCCACAGCCGATCCTCGATCCACTCACGCCTGCCGCGATTTTTCTCGTCGCCACCATCGACGAAGGCGGCGAGTCCGCGGTCCGCGACCTGTTGTCCGACATCACCGGCTTACGGCGTTCCGTCAGCTTCCGGGTACCCGGTGACGGACTGTCCTGCGTCACCTCGATCGGCGCGCTGGCCTGGGACCGGCTCTTCGCCGGCCCGAAACCCGCTGAGCTGCACGAGTTTCCCGGCTACAACGGCCCCATCCACAGTGCGCCCGCCACCCCTGGCGACCTGCTGTTCCATATCAGGGGCGAGACCCAGGGCCCGTGCTTCGAACTGGCCATGGTGATCGGCGAGCGCCTGCGCGGCGCGGCCACGATCGTCGACGAGACCGTCGGCTTCCGCTACTTCGAACAGCGCGACCTGCTCGGTTTCGTCGACGGCACCGAGAATCCCGAGGGCAAAGCCGCGGCCTCGGCGGCGCTGATCGGCGACGAGGACCCCGAATTCACCGGCGGCAGCTACGTGATCGTGCAGAAGTACACCCACCCGCTCGACCAGTGGAACGCACTGTCGATCGAGGAGCAGGAGCGGGTGATCGGGCGAACCAAACTCGCCGACTACGAACTGCCCGACGACGTGAAACCGGCCGACTCGCACGTGGCGGTCAACACCCTGGTCGACCCCGACGGCACCGAGCGCCAGATCATGCGCGCCAACATGCCGTTCGGCACCATCGGCACCGGCGAGTTCGGCACGTACTACATCGCCTACGCCGCGACCCCGAGCGTCACCGAGCGCATGCTCGAACGGATGTTCCTCGGCACCGACGAGGCCGCCTACGACCGCATCCTCGACTTCTCCTTCGCGGTCACCGGCACCCTGTTCTTCACCCCCACCGTCGATTTCCTCGACGACCTGCCCGAGGCACCCGAATCCGTCGCCACCGAGGAAGAGTCCGATTCCCTGCCCGAATTCGTCCCGGTGGAGCAGGCGAACGCCGGCTCGGACGGCTCACTCGCCATCGGCTCGATGAAAAGGAGTAGTTGAATGAACAACCTGCATCGCGAACTCGCGCCGATCAGCGGCGAGGCCTGGGAGCAGATCGAAGAGGAAGCCACCCGCACGTTCAAGCGCAATATCGCGGGCCGCCGGGTCGTCGACGTCTCGGGCCCGCACGGGGTCGCCTATTCGGCGCTCAACCGCGGCAGGCTGACCAAGATCTCCTCCCCGGACGACGGTGTCCTCGCGCATCAGCGGGTGGTGCAGCCGCTGGTCGAACTCCGCGTGCCGTTCACCCTGTCCCGCCAGGAACTCGACGACGTCGAGCGCGGCGCGGGCGACGCCGACTTCGACAATCTCAAGGCCGCGGCCCAGAAGATCGCCTTCGCCGAGGATCGCGCGATCTTCGAGAGCTACGCCGCCGCCGGCATCACCGGCATCCGCGCCGCCGCGTCCAACGAACCGGTCGAGCTGCCGGGCAATGTCGTCGACATTCCCGACGCGATCTCGCACGCGCTCACCGGGCTACGCCTGGCCGGTGTGCAGGGCCCGTACTCGGTGGTGCTCAGCGCCGAGCTGTACACGCAGGTCAGCGAGACCTCCGATCACGGCCACCCGATCCGCACCCACATCGAGCGGCTGCTCGACGGCGAGATCATCTGGGCGCCCGCGATCAGCGGCGGTTTCGCGCTCACCACCCGCGGCGGCGACTTCGAGCTGGCCCTCGGCCAGGACCTGTCGATCGGCTACCTCAGCCACGACGCCGAGACCGTGCAGCTCTACTTCCAGGAGTCCTTCACCTTCCTCGTCGAGACCTCCGAAGCGGCGGTTTCGCTCGGCTCGTGATCGCGGCGCGGTGACCACCGCTAGGGTGGGCCGCGAGTCGTGGAGAGGGAGGTTCGCATGGCGGTCGTGCGTGCCGGTGTCGTGCCCGCTGGTCGGAGCCTGTTCTACTGCCTGATCGGGGTGCTGGCCACCGCGGGCGTCGTCGGGTTGTTCCTGGCGATGTTCGGGGTGAACCGGGTCGTCACCGGGATCCTCGTCGGCGCGATCGCCGGGGTCGCGGCAGGCGTCGCGCTGTTCGTGCGTGATGTCGTCGAGCTCACCGAGCACGCGATCCACGCCAGGACCCCGTTCCGTTCGGCGACGGTGCCGTGGGATCGCGTCGTCGCGGGCCGCTTCACCCTCGACGAGCGGTCCCGCTGGGCGCTGGCGCTCGACCTGACCGGCGAGACCACCGACGAACTGGTCCTGCTGTCCATCCCGCCGGTGGTCGGCCCGGTCGCGGGCGCCTACGACATGCGCAAACGCGAACAGGTGACCGAGATCCGGGAGATGCTGCGCGCCAAGCGGATTCCGATCACCGTGCTCCCCGAGATCGCGGGCGCGCTGAACCAGCACTGGCAGATCGCACCGCCGACGTCGCGCTGACCCGGGGCTACCGCCGAACGCCGATCCTGGCGCTCGGCAGGCGAACTCACCGAATGATCAGCGCAGCGTGCGGAAGAACTCACGCACATCGGTGGTGAGTAGTTCCGGTTCCTCCAGCGCCGCGAAGTGCCCGCCCCGATCGACGTCATTCCAGCGGACGATGGTGTTCTCCGCCTCGTCGAAGCGGCGGATCGCCACGTCGTGGGCGAGCACGAGCACAGCGGTCGGTACGCCCGAATTCTCCGGCACCGCACCCCATTCCCCTGGCTGGGCGTAGCCGACATAGCCAGCGGACCCCGCGGTGCCGGTGAGCCAGTAGATCATCGCGTTGGTCAGCAGCCGATCACGATCGATGATCTTGTCGGGCAGCGTCTCGCGCGGGTGCGTCCACTCCCGGAACTTGTCCAGGATCCACGCCAGCTGCCCGATCGGCGAGTCGACCAGCCCATAGGCGAGGGTCTGCGGACGCGTGGACTGCACGGCGATGTAGCCGAACTCCTCGTTCATGAACGCCTCGATCCGCCGGATACGATCGCGTTCGAGCTCGGTCAGGCTCGCGATGACCTCCTCGGACAGCGGCAGCTGCGGGATCGAGCCAGCGCCACCGTTGACGTGCACGCCGATCACCCGATCCGGCGCAACCCGCCCGACTTCCGGGCTCACCGCCGCGCCGAAATCGCCGCCCTGTACCCCGAAGCGCTGGTATCCGAGCCGGGTCATCAGCTCGGCCCACGCTCGCGCAATCCTGCGCACGGTCCACCCACCCTCGGTGACCGGCCCGGAGAATCCGAAGCCGGGCAGTGACGGGATCACCACATGGAAAGCGTCGGCCGGGTCGCCGCCGTGTGCGCGAGGGTCGGTCAGCGGGCCGATCAGGTCGAGGAATTCCGCGACCGAACCGGGCCAGCCGTGTGTCAGCAGCAGCGGCACCGCGTCGGGTTCGGCCGAGCGCACGTGCAGGAAGTGGATGCGCTGTCCGTCGATCACGGTCGTGAACTGTTCGTGCGCATTGAGTTTCGCTTCCTCGGCACGCCAGTCGTAACCGGTGCGCCAGTGGTCGACGAGCTCACGCAGGTAGCTGGTCGGCACACCGGTGTCCCAGTCGTCGCCGGGCAGCGCGGCGGGCCAGCGCGCGGTGTCGAGCCGGTTGCGCAGGTCGTCGAGCTGCTGTTGCGGAATGTCGATACGGAATCGCTGGATCTCGTCGCTCATGAACACAACGATAAGAGCCACCTAGGACAGGTTCCGCCCTAGCTGTCGGGCAGAATTTCTTTCATGTTGGAGACATCAGCCCGCCTACTCCGCCTGCTGTCGCTGTTGCAGACTCCCCGCGACTGGACCGGCACCGAACTCGCCGAGCGCTTGGACGTCGACGCGCGCACAGTGCGCCGCGATATCGAGAAGCTGCGCGCACTCGGCTATCCGGTCGACGCGACGCCCGGCGTCGGCGGCTACCGGCTCGGCGCGGGCGCGAAGCTGCCGCCGCTCCTGCTCGACGACGACGAAGCGGTGGCCGTCGCCATCGGCCTGCGTACCGCGGCGGGCGGCACCGTCGCCGGTATCGAGGACAGTTCCCTGCGGGCTCTCACCAAACTCGAGCAGGTCCTCCCGTCACGCTTGCGCCACCGGGTCAGCCTGCTGCACTCGGTCACCGTCACGGTCTCCGCCGCCTCCACTCCGGTCGATCCCGATGTCCTCACCGCCGTCGCGGGCGCCATCCGCGACAACCATCGCCTTCGATTCGACTACCGAACCCATGACGGCACAGCGACACTGCGCACTGTCGAACCCCACCGCCTGGCCCACACCGGCCGTCACTGGTACCTCATCGCCTGGGACACCGACCGCGCCGACTGGCGCACCTACCGCGCCGACCGCCTCACCCCGCGCACCCCCACCGGCCCCCGCTTCACTCCCCGCGAAGCCCCCGACCTCGACCTGGGCGGCTACCTCACCCGAGGCGTCACCACCGCCCCCTATCGGTACCAGGCCACCATCACCCTCGCGGTCCCCGCCACCGCCGCCGCCGACCGTATCGCCCCCACCGTCGGCGTCATCGAACCCCTCGACTCCGAAACCTGCCTCCTCCGCACCGGCGCCGACGACCTCACCGAACTGGCCATCTACATCGCCTCCTTCGACTTCCCCTTCCGAGTCGACGAACCCCCTGAACTCATCACCCACCTCCGCACCCTCGCCACCCGCTTCACCGAGGCCACTCAGCCCTAGGACTCGAACCTGCTGCCCCGAGATCGCGCTGAACCAGCACCCTCGCGCTGACGCCGTCACCAGAGCTACGCGCTCGCCCCTGACTTGAATCTCCGCCGGTAATCCGAGGGCGACACGCCGAGCCGCGCGAGGAAAGTCCGCCGCAATGCCTCGGCACTGGCGAACCCCGCATCAGCGGCGGCCCTGCTCACCGAACTGCCCGCCTCGAGCCGGGCGCGAGCGAGATCGAACCGTACGCTCGCCGCGTACTCGGCCGGGCTGAGCCCGACCTCCTCGGTGAAGAGCCGGGTGAGATGGCGCGGGCTCACACTGACGTGCCGCGCGAGTTCCTGCACGCTGTGCCGCTTCGCCGGATCCCGCGCGATGAGATCGGTCACCGCGCGCACCGGTCCCGGCGGCAACGCGGCCGCGCGCAGCGGCGTCGAGAACTGGGTCTGCCCACCGGAACGCTGGAGGTAGACCAGCAGACCCTGCGCGACCTGACGCGCGATGGAACTGCCGAGATCGTCGGCCACCAGTGCGAGCGCGAGGTCGATGCCGGCCGCGACACCGGCCGAGGTCGCGATGTCGGCCTCCCGCACGAAGATTCGATCCGCCTGCACGTCGACGCGCGGATACCGGCGCGCGAGTTCGGCGGCGAATTTCCAGTGCGTGGTCGCGCTGCGACCGTCCAGCATTCCCAGTTCGGCGAGCACGAAGGCACCGCTACAGATCGAGACGACCCGGCGGCTCCGCGCCGCGAGGGCGCGCGTTGCCTCGACGAGATCGGGCCGGACGAAGTCGGCGGGACGGACCTCGCTCCCCGGTATGACGAGCGTGTCCAGCGCGGGCGCGTCAGCTGCCGCGGCCGTCACGGCAACTCCCTGGCCGACCGAGCTGCGCACGGGTGCACCGCTGGGTGAGAACAGCAAGACCTCGTAGGCATCGGCGAACTGATTCGCCTCGACGAAAACCTCTGCGGGACCGACGTAATCGAGCGCTTTCACTCCGTCGAACAGGAGAAACCCGATACGCCGTGTCCCACTAGATGCGTTGTGGCGGACACGATCCGGGGGTAGAGACATGCCGATAAATCTAATGCTTGTCCGAAATGGCGGGATCCGCGGCCGTTCCGGTAGGCGACAGCCGACGTCCTTCCGACAACTATGGGCAACCTATCCATCCGCACCTCCGACGGGAGCGCAATGCCCTACTTCACCACCTCCGACGGCGCCGAGATCTACTTCTCCGACTGGGGCACCGGTCAACCCGTCGTCTTCAGCCACGGCTGGCCGCTCAGCTCCGATGCGTGGGCGCTGGAGCGCAAGACCCTCGCCGACGCCGGCTACCGCGTCATCGCGCACGACCGCCGCGGTCACGGCCGCTCGTCACAGCCGTGGCAGGGCAACGACATGGACACCTACGCGCGCGACCTCGCCGAGCTCGTCGAATCGCTGGACCTGCGCGATGTCATCGTGATCGGGCACTCGACCGGCGGTGGCGAGGTCGTGCGCTACGCGGCGCGGCACGGCGGGGACCGGGTCGCCAAGGTTGTCACGATCGGCGCGGTACCGCCGATCATGCTCGCGACCGAAGCCAACCCCGACGGCCTGCCGATCGAGGTGTTCGACGGCATCCGCGCCGGTGTGCTCGCCGACCGCTCGAACTTCTATCAGGAACTCGCCCCCTCGTTCTTCGGTTTCAACCGCGAGGGCGCCGCGGTCTCGAAGGGCGCGCAGGACGACTTCTGGCGCCAGGGCATGCTCGCCGGCATCCAGGCCGCCTACGAGTGCGTCGCCGCGTTCTCGGCGACCGATTTCACCGAGGACCTGAAGGCGCTCGAGGTGCCGATCTTCATCGCGCACGGTGACGACGACCAGATCGTCCCGATCGCGGGTGCCGCGCTGAAGTCGATCGAGCTCGTGCGGAACGGGACGCTGAAGGTGTACCCGGGCGCTCCGCACGGCATCTTCGGCGCCTACCAGCAGGAGCTCATCGGGGACATCCTGGCGTTCATCAAGAGCTGAGAACTGTCGGCGCGGTGTCACGCACCGGCACCGCGCCGGTACCGCTCAGGCGGGCTCGATGTCACCCAGTCGCCCGAGGAGCGCGTCGGCCGCCGCGCCGACCTCGCCACGGTGCCCGACTACGCGCATGATCGCGTCCGGGATGACGCGCTCGGTCTCGGCGGCCGCGGTCCCCTCGTCGGACCGGATCGCGATCACCGTCTCGACCAGCCGGAACGGCAGAATGCGCACCTCATCGGACTGCCCTGCGGCAGCGCAGGATTCGGCGGTGAGTCGTTCGTAGTGCTCGCGCAGTTCGTCGCGGCGGCGCCGGAACGCGGCGAACCGTTCGGTGCGAAGTTCGGGCAGCAGATACAGCGCGCCGAGATTCCATCGCGCGCTGCGCAACTGGCGCACGTCGAACAGCGCGAGCGCGTAGAGCTTCGTCGCGGCGGCCTCCGGCTCGCCGAGCATCCGCTGCGCCAATTCGACCGGGCCCGCGATGGTTTCGGCCAGCAGCGCGTCGAGAATGTCGTCCTTGGCGGCGAAGTGGTGATACAGCGAGGCCTGTCTGATGCCGACCGCGTCGGCCACCGCGCGGGTGGAGGTGTTGGCATAGCCCTTGGTGGTGAACAGCTCCGCCGCCGCGTCGAGGATCTCCGCGCGCGGCGTTGTTCCCTGCCTGCGCCGCTGTTCCAGCCGGGGACGCCCGGGACCGAGGTTTGCCACCCCCTAATTCTGTCATCGGGCCCCGACCTGGCCCGAAGCGGGCAGCTCACCAGCCAAGATGCCGCGCGGTCGAATTTCTGTCACTTGATAGAAACTTGGGCAACGCAGAAGTTACCGCGGGCCCCACACCCGATACACGCCCGACACCCTTCGAGCGATCGCGAGCGCAAAACTATCGCCTGATAGATATTTGGCCGCACCGCCGAAGGACACCGATATGGCCACGACTCTCGATTCCCCCGCCGACCCACTCGACACCGGCCGCGACAGTGCCGACCTGGCGGCGTTCGGCTATCAGCCGGTCCTGCACCGCAAGCTGGGACGCTACGCGTCGTTCGCGGCAGGCTTCTCGTTCGTCTCCATCCTCACCACGATCTTCCAGTTCTTCGGCTTCGGCTATTCGTTCGGCGGCGCCGCGTTCTTCTGGACCTGGCCGCTGGTCTTCGCCGGCCAGTTCCTGGTGGCGCTGAATTTCGCCGAGCTGGCCGCCCGGTACCCGATCTCGGGCTGTATCTATCAGTGGTCGCGTCGCCTGGCCGGCGGGCTGATCGGCTGGTTCGCCGGCTGGATGATGGTGATCGCGCAGGTCGTCACGGCCGCCGCGGCCGCCATCGCGCTGCAGGTCGTGCTGCCGACGATCTGGAGCGGCTTCCAGATCATCGGCACCGACACCGCGCTGACCTCCCGCGACGGCGCGATGAACGCGGTGCTGCTCGGCAGTGTGCTGCTGGTGGTGACCACCACGATCAATGTCATCGGCATCGATCTGATGGCCCGGATCAATTCGATCGGCGTCACCATCGAGATCGTCGGCGTGCTGGCGATCATCGCGCTGTTCTTCACCAGCGCCGAGCGTGGGCCCGGTGTTGTGGCGCAGACCGGCCAGGCCGCGCCCGGCCCGCACTGGGCGGCGTTCCTGGTCTCCGGCCTGATGGCCGCGTACGTGATGGTCGGCTTCGATTCCGCCGGTGAACTGTCCGAGGAGACCAAGAATCCGCGCCGGGTCGCGCCGCGCACCATCCTGCTCGCGCTGTCGGTCTCGGCGCTCGGCGGTGGTCTCATGCTGCTCGGCGCGCTGATGGCGGCGCCGAGCCTGTCCGACGGCAAATTGGCTTCCGGTGGCCTGGCTTACGTCATCACCTCGAAGCTGAACAGCCCCGCCGGATCGGTCCTGCTCGGTTGCGTCGCGGTCGCGGTGATCGTGTGCACGCTGGCGATCCAGACCGCGGGCTCGCGCTTGATGTTCTCGATGGCGCGCGACGGCAAGCTGCCGTTCGCGACGGCCCTGTCGACCGTGCATCCGCGCTTCGGCACGCCGGTGTGGCCCGCCGTGGTGATCGGCGCGCTCGGCATCGGGCTGCTTGTGCTCAACCTCGGCAACCCGGCCATCTTCGCCACCCTGGCCAGCGTCTGCATCGTCAGCCTGTACCTGGCGTATCTGCTGGTCACCGTGCCGCTGCTGGTCCGAAGGATCAAAGGCATGCCCGCGCTGGACGACCCGACGCTGTTCAGCCTCGGCCGCTGGGGCGTTCCGATCAACGCGCTCGCGGTGGTCTGGGGCATCGCGATGGTGATCAACCTGGCCTGGCCGCGCCCGGAGGTGTACACCCCGGACGGCGGCAGCTGGTGGCAGCTGTGGGCGGGTCCCCTGTCGGTGGCGATGATCCTCACCGCAGGCGCGATCGTGTACCGCCTCGTGGTGGCCACCAAGGACGAACTCCCCCTGGCCGAAACCGCACCCGCCGCAGCCTGATCCACCGGCACACCCCAATCAGCCCCTTACCGCCCCCTCAGCCCCGCACGCCCCGACCCCGAGGAGGGGCAGGCCGACGCAGTCGGCCGTCGGCGGCCGTCCCGCCGGTCAGGCGCCGTTGCGTAGGCGACGAAGGAGCAAGCAAC
>NZ_JBSGVD010000023.1:0-23513 GCF_053608285.1 Nocardia sp. NPDC055053
CACCGGGAAACAGGGTTTCCCGGTGGCTCGGCGTCGGTCTCGTCGCAGGTTCACCTGGCGGCCACTTCCCGCTTCGGGTACGACTGGAGGCGAGCAGAGGGGGAAGCTGTGCGGGAATCGAAGAGCGCGACATCAGCGGTCGGTGAACGGGTGAGTGAGCGACGAGTGCGTCCCACCGAGGAATGGCTGGCGTACTTCCAGCAGAATGCGCTCCGGCAGCGCGAGATTCCGTGGCAATCGAACGGAGTCGGGGCATCTCCCGCCGAAATGGCACCCCTTCGCCGGTCGCTCCAGGCCTGGCAGCTCGGCGAAACATCGGATGGACAGCACCTGGCGGCGTCCGCTGACCGATTTGCCGCTGCCACCGACGATCCCGCGTATCGCGATGTCATCGACCTGTTCATCCGTGAGGAGCAACGACACGGCGCGCTTCTGGGCCGGATCTTGGACGATGCGGGAATCCCACGGCGACAGGCTGATTGGGGTGACACGCTTTTTCGCAGACTTCGATACAGCATCACCGACATCGAGGTCTGGACCACCCCTGTCGTCATGGTCGAGGTTCTGGCGATGATCTATTACAACGGCTACACATGGACGCAGTACCGCCGGGCGGCCTACGCCAAAATGAACCGCGCGTGGCAACGCATGGATCCGCAACGCTACGTCTGGACCTGATTCAGCCCAGCATGTTTTCGATGAGGTCGGCCGCGCGCATCGTCCCGCCCTACTCCGAAGGAGTCCGGCGCAGATTCGAGAAGGGAGTCTGCCAAGCGGCCGGGTCGACGACAGGAAACCGGCGACCGGTCACCAGGGTGGGTACGAGTCGGATGAAGAAGTTCTTCGCCCCGGCCTGCCACGAATAGAGCGGGAGATCCACGGTGTCCATCAAGTCACCGATCTCACGGATCCCTTCGGCCCGTCCCTTGATCACCACGCTCCAGGCTTCGTGCGATTCGGAGAGATAGCCGTCGACTTCCAGCGCGACGGGGGTATCCGACAACGCGGCAGACATCTTGGTGCCGCGTGCGGATCGAAAAACAATGGTTCCGTGATCGACCGCGTAGTTGAGAGGGAAGATGTCCGGATGGTCATCCACCCACACGGCGAGGCGGCCGACCTCCCCGGTACGGAGTAGCGCCCAGCATTCGTTGACAGCGAGTTCTTTGACGCTCGGGTCGTCGCTTCCCATCGTCGTCGCCTTCCTGTCGAGGACTACCTTTGCGACCAGTCCCAATCTAACCACTCGGGGTCTGAGTAACCGCCGATGTCCTGCGCCTGCACGGCCATGGGAAGGCTCAGCTCGCTGCTCACGCCGGGGCCGCGGCCCAGCTGTCCGGACCGAAGACCTCGTAGTGGATGTTCTCGGGTGCCACGTCCTTGGCGAGGAGTGCCTCCCGCATGCCGAGCATGAACGGCAGCGGACCGCAGAGATATGCCCGGGTGCCGGGTGCGATGGTGACCTCACCGAGGTCGGCGCGGCCCTCCCGCAGGCTGCCTTCGGGGCGGCGGACGCCGAGGTCTTCGTACCAGCGGTGCATGACCGCGAACGGCAGACGTTCCACCAGTTCGGTCAACTCGGCACGGTGCGCGTGGTTGCTGGGGGAGCGGTCGGCGTGCAGCACCGTGATCGGACGGGCGTCATCGGTGTCGGCGAGATGGCTGAGCATGCCCATCATCGGCGTGCAGCCGATGCCGGCGGAGACAAGGAGCAACGGCGCGTCGTCGTCCTGGAGCACCAGGTCACCGAACGGCGTGGTCACGTTCAGCATGTCGCCTTCGAAGGCATTGTGGAACAGGAAGTTCGACACTTCGCCTGCTGGGATCATCGATCCGTCCGCCAGAATCCGGGCGTCGACGCGCTTGACGGTAATACGCCAGTCATCGCGCGACGGTGCAGACGACAGACTGTACTGACGGATCTGCCGTGCGCCGTCGGGAAGATGGACACCCACCGACAGATACTGGCCCGGAGCAAAGGACGGCAAGGGCGCACCGTCTGCCGAGGTGAGCACGAAGGAGACCGTGTCGGCCGACTCGTGGCGGCGTTCGCGGACACGCACCTGACGCCAGACATCCCCCGCCGCGACACCGGCAGCCTGGTAGAGCCCGGCTTCCATCGAGATCAGTGTCTGCGCCATCAGCCAGTACACCTCGTCCCAGGCGGCGGCGACCTCGGGAGTGACGGCGTCACCGAGCACCTCGACGATGGCCTCGAACAGGTGCGTGTGCACGATCGCATACTGTGCGGGCTCGATTCCCAGCGACGCGTGCTTGTTGGCGATTCTGGACAGGATCAGATCGACACGGGCCTGATCCGGCTCCAATTGAAGAGCCGCGAAGGCGGCGATGGCCCCGGCGAGAGCCTTCTGCTGGCCGCCCTGCTTCTGGTTTCCGCGGTTGAACAGGTCGCGTTCGAGTTCGGGATGGGCGGCGAACATCTTGCGGTAGAACAGCGTCGTGATGTCCTCGATGGCAGCACCGACCGCGGGCAGGGTGGCGCGGATCATCTCGGTCGCGGTGGGCGAGAGCATGTCATTCTCCGATCGTTGACGAAATGTGGGGGACTGCGCCGACCGGCGGGGGCAGAGCGAGCAGGATGGTTCGGGTTGGCGCCCGGGTGAGGTCCTCGATGGTGAGCGTGTCCAGTGACTCGAAGAAGGCTTCCTGGGCGCGGCGTAGCGCCGACCGCAGCAAGCAACCCGACCGCAGCGGGCACGGATTGGCGCCGTCGCATTCGACCACTTCCGTCTCACCTTCGAGGCGCCGCGCGAGCCATCCCACCGAGGCGGTGTGACCGAGTTCGGTGATGGCCAGGCCACCTCCGCGTCCGCGTCGTGCGTCGACGATGCCGAGCTCGGAGAGTCTGGTGATCACTTTCGCCGCATGGGCGTACGACACCGACAATTCGTCGGCGATGTCCCGGCTTCCGGGTCGGTCACCGTCCGTCGCGACGGCGAGTCGCATGACGATCCGTAGTCCCAGATCGGTGAACCGGGTGAGGTGCATGGCCCGACCGTACTTTAATTCGCATCTCAGATACCAGTTATGTGATCGGTGTTACGCGGCGCTCGCCGTGATTGTCGTCCGAAGTCACCTCAGGAGGGGTCCTCGTGCCCTTATCCGCTGCGAGGCCCCGGTGCCACTGTGGTGGGGACATTCGACGAAGGACGGACATCATGGACCGCGGATTGCCTGACGACAACACTGTTGAGGCGGTACTCGCGCTGGCCGGGCGAGCACCGTCGGTACACAACGTTCAGCCGTGGCGCTGGCGCATCGCCGGCCGCAGTATTCACCTGTATCTCGACCAAGAGCGGGCACTTCCGGTGACCGACCCCGACCAGCGTGACCTGGTCCTCAGTTGCGGTGCGGCGCTGCACCACGTTTCGGTGGCGTTCGCTGCGACCGGTTGGGCGACGGTGATCCACCGGCTGCCCAACCCTGACGACCCTGATCATCTCGCCGCAGTGACGTTGGTGAGTCATCGGTCCACCGACCAGGAAATCGCTATGAGCGCAGCGATTCGTCAACGGCGCACCGACCGCCGCCGGTTTACCTCCTGGCCGGTTCCGCCCGGTTATCTCGGATTGCTGACCGAGCGGGCACTGGCCTTGGGCGCGATTGTGCGTCCGGTGTCCGATGGCGAACGCGATCACCTGGTGGTCGCTGCTCACGCGGCCGCGCGAGCGCATGCCGCCGATCCGGACTACCGGTTCGAGTTGGCGGTGTGGTCTGGACGGCATGGCAGCCTCGACGGGGTCCCGGCCCGCAGCACCCCACGGCCACGCCCCGGCGACGAGCTTCCTGCCCGGGCCTTCGCCGGCCCCGAATTGGCTGATCCGGCCCAGGAACCCGACCACGCGGAATTGCTGATGCTGGGAACCTCCTCCGACGATCGGATGTCTCGGCTGCGAGCGGGCGAGGCGATGAGTGCCGTGCTGCTGACCGCCGCCAACATCGGGCTGGCGACCTGCACCCTCACCGAACCGCTCGAGATTCCCGAGCAGCGCGCGAAGATCCGGTCGCAGATGCTCAATGGCACCAGCTATCCGCAAGCCTTCGTCCGAGTCGGCTGGGCACCTACCAGCAATGAGCCCCTTGCCGAGACTCCCCGTCGCCCGGTCGAAGATTTGCTGGTTACCCCCGACGTCGACTGAGCGATCGAGGCAGGCGCCTCAGCGTCAGCAGGGCAGCGGCGAACCCGTGGCCGACTTCGATTCGCAGCGATGTGGTCGCGTCGGTACTGGTTTGGAACTTTTCGACGGAGAGCTCTGACAGGAGTGCCGTCCACGACTGCAGTGCTCCTACTATGGGGACATTGGTGGGTGGTCTGTTCGGCGCGGGTCCCGGGCACGCGCGAGCGGCCTGATCGCAGGCTTTGGGCGGGTGGGGCACGGCAAGGTGGCGGCGACGATCATCGGAGCTGGACATGATGCGAATCTGGCGAGTCGAGCGACCGGGACCGGTCGGGGCCGGGCCGGTGGCGATGTGGCAGGAGCCGATCCCGGTGCCGACGGCGGGGGAGTTGCTGGTGCGGGTGCTCGGGTGTGGGGTCTGTCGCACCGATCTGCACGTCGTCGAGGGTGATCTGCCTGTGCATCGACAGCGGGTGACCCCCGGCCACGAGATCGTCGCCGAGGTGGTGTCGGTGCCGGACGGGCGTGCCGATGTCACGGTGGGTGATCGGGTCGGGGTGCCGTGGCTGCGCCATACCTGTGGTGTCTGCCGCTATTGTCGGCGCGGCGCCGAGAACCTGTGTCTGCGGTCGCGCTACACCGGCTGGGACGCAGACGGCGGCTACGCCGAATACGCCACCGTCCCTGCTGATTTCGCGCTGCCGTTGCCGGGCGGGTACAGCGATGAGGAATTGGCGCCGTTGCTGTGCGCCGGGATCATCGGCTACCACGCGCTGGTGCGCGCCGAAGTCCCCGACGGCGGGGTGCTTGGCATCTACGGCTTCGGTGGCAGCGCGCATCTGACCGCGCAGGTCGCGATCACGCGTGGCGTGCGAGTGCATGTGATGACTCGTGGTGCGGCGGCCGCGGAGTTGGCGCTGGCTCTGGGAGCGGAGTCGGCACAGGGCCCGGCAGATCCTCCGCCCGAGCTGCTGGATTCGGCGATCTTGTTCGCCCCGGCCGGTGAGCTGGTGTTGCCTGCCCTCGAGGCGCTCGACAGTGGCGGGACACTGGCCATCGCCGGGATCCACCTCAGTGATGTCCCCGTACTGAACTATCAGCGTCACCTGTTCCGGGAACGTCAGATCCGCAGCGTGACGTCCAATACGCGGGCTCAGGCGAGAGAATTCCTGGCCCTGGCACAACAGCATCGGCTCTCGGTCTCCACCCACCGCTACCCGCTCGATCACGCCGATCGGGCGCTGTCCGATCTGGCTCAGGGCCGCTTCGGCGGGGCGGCGGTGCTGGTGCCCTGACACCGAGCCCCGCCGCCTCGCGGCAGGTCAGGTGGTCGCGTCGGGCCTGGCGATGATCAGCGGGCATTCGGCACCGTGGAGCACGGCTTGGGCGACCGATCCCAGCGTCATCCCGGCGAATCCACCACGCCCGTGGCTGCCGACCACGATCAGGTGGGCGCCTTCGGCTGCGGCGAGGAGGGCTGCGGCGGGCCGGTCCTCCACGACGACGCGGTCGACAGCGACCTCGGGATACTTCTCGGCATAGCCGGCGAGGTTTTCGGCCAGCACCGCCTCGGCTTCGGTCTGCATCGTGGCCCGGGCGTCGTACCGGAAGAACTCCGACCAGGCGTGCACCGCGGTCAGGCGTGCACCGCGCCGGGCGGCTTCGTCGAAGGCGATGGCGATCGCGTAGGAGCTGCACAGCGAGCCGTCGACGCCGACCACTACCGCGTTGCGGCTGTAGAGCTCGGTTTCCGGGATCACCGCGACCGGGCATTCGGCGTGGCGGGCCAGCGAGGTGCTGACCGAGCCGAGCAGGGTGCGCCGCAGCGCGCCAAGGCCCCGGCTGCCCACGACCAGCAGCTGCGCGGACTCACCGCGGTGGCGCAGGACCGCGACCGGCGAGCCCTCCACCGCGGCGGTCGAGATCGCGACATCGCTGAGCTCGGCGGCCTGGGCTGCGGCGGACGCGACGACCGACTCGCCATGGTTGTGCAGGCGTTCGGCATCGTAGATCGGGGCGGTCACCCCCGGCCCGAAATCGACGGGGACATCGATGGCGTAGACGATGTGCAGCGGCACTCGGTGACGTGTCGCGTAGTGCGCGGCCCAGCGCAGCGCGATGCGTGACTGCTCGGATTCGTCGACGCCTACCACGACCGGCTGGTTCGGATTTCGAGATGTGGACATGGTGCGTGCCTTTCTGTTTCTGTCACTCTGCGCCCGGAACCGGACCCGACGGCAGGGCCGGAGTGCCCGCTGCCAGGGGTCCTAGGTC
The DNA here is from genome assembly GCF_053608285.1 of Nocardia sp. NPDC055053. Taxonomy (NCBI): domain Bacteria; kingdom Bacillati; phylum Actinomycetota; class Actinomycetes; order Mycobacteriales; family Nocardiaceae; genus Nocardia; species Nocardia sp. NPDC055053. The sequence continues at coordinate 6,414 of NZ_JBSGVD010000023.1, forward strand.
GTCGCCGGGCCCGACCCGAATCGGGGACCGTGCGAGGCCAACGGCCCTGTGGTCGCGAGCGCGGCAAGCGCAAGGTGGAGGAAGCAGATCCCACTCACCGAGTCGCGGTGAATGCACGCGATGCGGCGATGCACGGGTTGCGCAAGGCGATCCGCCGCACCCGCGGGCGTCGACGAGTCGTCCATGCGGCGACTCTCGCATACCCGTTCAGGCGGTGCCTGCCCTCATCGGCGCTGTGTCGAGCCGAGGTCGGCGGCCATGACCGCGGCCTGGGTCCGCCGTTCGACGCCGAGCTTGGTCAGCAGTCGCGACACGTAGTTCTTGACCGTCTTCTCCGCCAGGAACATGCGCGCGGCGATCTGCCGGTTGGTCAGGCCCTCGCCCAGCAAGGAGAGCAGGGTGCGTTCCTGTTCGGTCAATGTGGCCAGCGGGCCGGCCTTTTCCTCGGCTTCGGAGCGCAGCTTGGCCATCAGCGCCGCGGCGGCGCGGTTGTCGAGCAACGATTTGCCCTCGCCGATCTCACGCACGGCGTTGATCAGCTCCAGGCTCCGGATGTCTTTGACAACATAACCGCTGGCGCCGGCCAGGATCGCGTCGAGCATGGCCTGCTCGTCGGTGAACGAGGTCAAGATCAGACACCGTAAGTCGGGCACGGTAGAGAGCAGTTCGCGGCACAACTCGATGCCGTTGCCGTCGGGCAGCCGGACATCGAGCACCGCGACATCGGGACGCAACGCGGGGATGCGGGCCAGGGCCTGTGCGCAGCTACCGGCCTCGCCGATGACGTCGAGATCGGGTTCGAGCGCGATCAGATCACTCACCCCGCGCCGGACGATCTCGTGGTCGTCGACCAAAAACACCGTGGTCATCGCGGTTCCTCCCTCAGACGTGTAGGCGACGGTATCCCCATTGTCCCCGGCCGAGATCACACACCGGCTGCACCCAGCTCAGTTCCCGCAACACCAACAGCTGCAGCCGAATCCAGCCGATCAGCGCGCAGGCGGCGGTCGTCGTCTGCGGTGTGCGGGGGTCGTCATGGGGCGCGATGAGAGCGACCACGGTCATCGGCAGCCCGACCACCAGCGCCGACGACACTCCGGCCAGGATCGGACTGTGCCAGGGCGAGCAGGCACAGTACGGATCGACGGGGGTCGAGTCGCCGCATGTAGGTCGAGATCATGCTCACAAGCCTGGCGCGCGCACCCTGGTCACGGGCAGGGTCGAAGGTCCCCCTGGTCGAGGACCAGCGTCCTGATCCGGTGACGTTCGGCCATCGCGGCCGTTTCGCGCCGATCCGGGGCCGATGGCCCACCCCGGCAAGGACCTCGGCCCTGACGCGCAGCCCCGGATCCGACGATGCCAGGTCGTAGGGTGCGACGAGCTCGTCGAGGGCCGGCCGCACCGAGGCCCACCCGAATGGTTCGGCCATCGGCAGCCGGTCGGTGTATCGGCGTCTGATCGCCTCGGCCCGGCGGGGAACCCCGATCGGTGGGTGGGGCCACGGCTGGAATCACCCCTTCGGTGGGGACCATATGCCCTGATCGATAGGTCAGTCGTGGTGCACGACCATGACCGGGCATTCGGCGTGTTGGACCAGCCAGTTGCTGGTCGACCCGAGCAGCAGGCCTCGGAATCCGCCGCGGCCGCGGCTGCCGACGACGAGCAATTGCGCGGTCTGTGACCAGTGCGCCAACCGTTCCCGTGGCCCGTAGACCTCGATTTCGCGGCGTACGACGACGTCGGGGAATTGTTCGGTCCACCCGGCGAGTCGTTCGGCCAGCAGCGCTTCCTCGGCGACATCGAAATCCTCGATCGGCATCTCGAGGTAGCTGGTGCCCCCGAACTGTCCCTGTGTCAGATCGCTCCACGCGTGCACGGCGACCAGCGCCCCGGCTCGCAGGGACGCTTCGGCGAAGGCTGCGGCGATGGCGGGCTCACCGACGCTGCTGCCGTCGACACCGACGACGACAGGGCCGCTGCGGCGATCGGGCTCGGGCCCGCGCACGATGACGACGGCGCCGTGCGCGTGCGAGGTCACCGCGAGCAGCGTCGAACCCAGGTGCGCGATCGTCCCCGCCGAGGCCGCTGCGCCCAGGACGACCAGATACGCGTGTTCGGACGCGGCGATCAGTGTCCGGGATGGGTTGCCGGTCGCGAGTTCGGTCGTCACCGTGACGGCCGGTGCTGCCGCCAGGGCGTCTTCACGGGCGGCGGCCAGCACGTGCTCACCGGCGAGGCGGATGTCTTGCATCGTGGCGAAGATGAACGCGTCGTAGGCGCTGCGCGGTGTTCGATCGGCGATCGGGTTGGTGCAGTGCACGATATGCAGAGCGCGGCCGCGGTCGGCGGCGAGACGGGCGGCCCAGCGCACGGCGGTGCCCGATCCGTCTGATCCGTCGGTGCCGACCACGACCGCCGCCGTGGCCGCGCGGTGGGCGTTGTCAGTGTGAGGGGTTTCGCTGTGTGGGGTCATGGTCGTCTCCTCGGATCCGGTGACCAGTTCACGATGAGAGGGCGATCGCCGGGCTCTCGGGTGCGGCCGGCGTGCGGGTCACTGTGCCACCGTGCCAGGTTCGGTGGGCCGAGGCGACAGACTCGTCGAGCGTGGCGCTGGTATCCACGGTGACAGCTTCGGGCCAGGCGGTGTCACGGGCGGTCGTCGAGCTGCCAGGCGCCGGCGGGAAGTTCCTGCTGCCCATCGTCGGGCCCCTCCTGACTCGGCAAACCCACTTCCTGCCAGCCCAAGCACCAACGGTGCAGGGCCTGTCGACGTGCATCGTCTCCCACGTCGTGGAACTTGCCTCGTCGCGGGCGATGGTCGCCGACCTCGTCGGGCATCCCCACCCCCAGGTGCTGGTGCGGATCGGTGCCGCGCGGACGCCACCGCCCCCGCGGACTCCGCGCCGCCCGATCGACAGCTTTCTCGAGATCGACACTTCGCGGCTGGACACCGAAGGACGTCAGGAAGACCGGTGACAACGCGGTGTTACCGCGAACCAACCCATCGCCACGACAAATCAGCACGCGACGGCTGCCCATGTCCCCTTTCGCGTTCGGCTCCACCCCGAGTGTTCAGGCGCGGTCGCGGGCTTTGTCTCGGGCCAGTGCCCGATCGCGGTGCTCCTCGAACTTGGGGATCTTCACCTGTTCCAGGTCGTCGAGGAAGCCGGCAAGGTGTTCTCTGGCCTGCTCGCCGCGGTCGGTGAAATCGTCGCGTTCGAAGATGCGCCATTGCCGCAGTACGGGATTCAAAACCTCTTCCAGGTGCTGGCGCAGGTCGTAGACCCCGTGTTTGGCCATCAGCACGCCGTGGCGGCGGAAGTCGGGCATGCCCGCGCCGGGCATCTGGAAGTTGCACACGATCGCCGTGATCGCTTCGATCGTCTGGTCGGGGATCAGGTCCAAGGCCGCGGCACAGATGTTGCGGTAGAAGATCATGTGCAGGTTCTCGTCGGCGGCGATACGTTGCAGCATCTTGTCGGCGATCGCGTCCTGGCATACCTTGCCGGTGTTGCGGTGGGTGACGCGGGTGGCCAGTTCCTGGAAGCTGACATAGGCGACCGAATACAGCAGGCCCGCACCGCTGTCGAGCCCGGATTCGCCTGCGCCGGCGGTGAATCCGTTGCTCATGTGTCTCATGCGCGCTGATTCGAGCTTGACCGGGTCAACGCCGCGGGTGACGACGAGGTAGTCACGGATGACGGTGCTGTGTCGCATCTCCTCGGCGGTCCACCGACCGACCCAGGTGCCCCACGCGCCGTCGGGGGAGAAGTTCTGCGAAATCTCGCGGTGGTAGGAGGGCAGGTTGTCTTCGGTGAGCAGGTTGGTGATCATGGCCGCCTTGGCGACTTCGCTGAGCGTGGACTGCTCGGGCTCCCAGTCCGTCCCGCCCAGCATCGCGAAGTTGCGCCCCTGCTCCCAGGGGATGTAGTCGTGGGGCTGCCATTGTTTGCTCAGGCCGAGATGGCTGTTGAGGCAGCGCTCCGCGACCGGCTCCAGTTCGGTGAGAATCTCACGTTGTGTCAGATCGCGTGGCACTGTGGTGGTCTGCCTTTCTCGAGTCGATGAGTCGAATACCTGCGACGATGGTGGTCTCGATTTCGATGACCGAATCCATGAGTTTGTCGACCCAGGGGGTCAGTTCCCGCTCGTAGCGGGCGATCCGATCCGCGTCGGTGACCGGGCGCGCGAGCCCGGTCACCGTGACCGACCAGCCGAGGCGGTGGACGGGATCGATGCTGTCGGCTTCGTAGGTGACCACGACACCGGAGTTGCCGCGCACGGCGGTGGTCAGTGTCGAGGTGAGTCCGGTACGCACGATGACGGTCTCGTCGTGCTCGACGAGGTGATTGACCGGTCGCACCGCCGGTAACGCGTTGCGCATGAACACGATGCGACCGAACGGCGCCGAGGCGAGCAGCCCCAGGGCGGTGGCGCGGTCGAGGTCGACGATGCGTCGGTCGGGTTCGGTGTCGGTCACGATCGCGGGCCTGTCTGTGCGGTGTCGCAGCCAGACGCGGATGTGCCGGGCTGAGCTGCCGTCGGCTCGACGATGCTCAGGTCGCCGTCGTGGCGGCGATACAGCAACCGCCCCCGTCGATCATCGGCGTCGCAGAAGAACAGGTGCGGCAGCCCGTAGCCGCACAGGCGTTGGGCGGCTTCGAGGTCGCTCAGCTGCAGCGGGGCGTGAGAGTTGACGGTGATCGCCCGCACGGGCAACGCCGCCGGCGGCTGCATCCGATGTTGGCGTGCCAGGCGCACACCGAGTGGACCAGCCCAGTAGACGATCGCGTCTTCGCCGGTCTCGGCGTCGGTGAATAGATGAGCGTCGTAGTCCATCGCGTCCATGACCCGCACCGCGGTCTCGACGCCAGCGGTGGTCAGCACACAACGTTTGCGCCGGACGATCGGACGAAGCTCGGTCACCGCCGCGAGGACCGGCCGTGCCGGATCGGGCCACCGCCGCGATGTCGTGCTCGCCGGGCCCAGCCGCGTGAGCAGGCACTCCAGCCGCTCGGCGGCGATCGCCGCGGCGAAGCCACGCGGCCCGGCGACCTGTACCCGGACCGGCTCGTCCAGCCGATGGAAGTTCACCTGGATCAGCAGCCGTGTGTCGGCAACGGATACGGCGCTCAGGCGCACCCGCCCGCCCTCGATGTCGTGCCGGCGGAGCGCGTGTCCGATCCGGCGTGCCGCGCTGGCGGTCGTGGTGAGGTCGATCGGACCGTGGGTGGTCACCGTCAGTCCTGAATCCAGATCGGGCAAGGGCTGTTCGGTGGCTGCCACGCGAGGCGTCCCCACTTTCCTGTCATCGATGTGGTCTGTCTGCCCCTACATCACCATCGCGGCAGCGCTGGCCCGTAGGGCTGAAAGACACCTCGTCGCAGGACCTTCGGCAGCGTGTGCGGTGACTCGGTGCAGACAACACCACTGAGGTCCGCGACATCGGGGCAGTGTTCGGGGTGTCGGTCAACGACGTGGCACTGGCCGCCGTCACCGGCGCCGACCGCACGATTCTGCGCCGGCGCGGCGAGAAGCCGACAGCGCGCAAGGTACGCATTCTGGTTCCGGTGTCGACGCGACCCAGCGACGCCGAATTCGTGATTTGCGCCGCGCCCGAGCCGGTAGCCGGCGAAGGGCGAGCAGTGTCCGCGGTTCGGCGGTCGAAGGACCAAAGTCCTTCAAGTCGATGCCTTCGGTGCGGGCTTGCCACGGTCGAGGGGCTCTGTTCGGCGCGCCGGAGTTCGCCGACGCTGTGAGGTGCAACAGAAGGAGAGGACCATGCATCGAAGCACGGAACTGGCGACGACGAATCTGCAGATCTCGGTGGGACGTCACGTATCGGCCGCCGCGACCGACTACGCACACGAGAAAATCAGCGCGGCAATGGAATACGCGTGCGAGCCCGTGGTGTCGGCACGAGTCCGGCTGGTAGGGCACCCCGATCCGGCGGTCTCTGATCCGATCGTGGCGCAAGCGAATCTGAACACCGGCGGCAATGCGGTGCGCGCTCAGGTGACCGCAGCGTCGACACGGGAAGCCATCGATCTGCTCGCGGCACGATTGCGAGAGCGCCTCGAGCGGTTGTCGCGGCGCTGGGAGCCGTTGCGCGGCAACCGCTTCGGCCCAGAGCCGCGTGTGTGGCACCACGGAGCTACGCCGCGTCCACGACTGCCGTATTTCCCCCGCCCGATCGAGGAACGCGAGATCCTGCGCCGCAAATCCTTCGCGCTGGCCAACGAAACCTGTGACGAGGCGGCCAACGATATGGAGTTGCTGGACTACGAGTTCCACTTGTTCACCGAGTCGGGCAGCAGACTCGACAGCGTGCTGTATCACCGCTACGACGGCCACTACGGCCTGATCACTCCCGCAGCGAACGCTACGTAACGCCGGAGGACTGGTGTGTGCGCCGAGCCCGCAGCAGATCCGAATCCGAATCGCGATCCTCACGATCGCGCGTCCCGATCCAGACCAGTCGTAGTGCGAACGGAGCCCCCTCGTGAATGTCATCGATGCGCTGGTCGCGTCTGAGCCGTGCGACCGGGAGGTGATGATTCCGTGTACCGAGGTCGTGCTCGACGGCTATCTACGTGTGCCCCCGAATCCGCTCGGTGTCGTCGTCTTCGCCCACGGCAGCGGCGGCGACCGGCACAGTCCACGCAACCGCTTGATGGCTGATCTGCTGGCAGGGCACGGTCTTTCGACCCTGATCGTCGACACCTTGGCACCGGACGAAGCGCGCCGGTACGCCAGCATTTTCGATGTCGAGCTGCTCGGCGATCGTCTCGTGGACGTACGTGGCTGGCTGCACACAATGCCGCAGCTACGAGATCTGCCGACCGGATTGCTGGGCACGGGCTCGGATGCCCCCGCGGCATTGTGGGCCGCTGCCGAACCAGGTGCCATGGCCGGCGCCGTGGTCGTGCGTGGCGGCAGGCCTGATCTGGCTGGTCATCGGTTGACCCGGATCACCGCACCGACGCTTTTTCTCGTGGGTGGGGTGGACCGTCGCGTGCATGCCCACAACCACAGCGCGGCCGAGTTGATGCGCAGCGAGTATCGGCTCACCCCTCTGATGGCTCGAGGCCGCTCGCCCATCGACGTTCAGCCGTCCCGTCGGGCCGCCTACCTCGCCGCGGTGTGGTTTACAGAACACCTGTGCGCCGACGCGCCGAGACCGATCACACGGCGGCGCACAAGTTGAGAACGGGCAGCCTCGCCGCGCGGTGGTCCGAACTCACGTGTTGCCGCGACGTCGGACACAGTCGAAGCAACTCGTCGCGATCGAGGACGATTTACCCGGCAGGACAAGGACCTTCGCCCCTGCCTTGCGGTCGCCGACGCGACGATGCTCGATGTCGAACCGTGATCGGGCTGGAAGAGGTGATCGCGATGACGTCGTCCACGTTCAGAACCGACGCTGTGTTCGTCGAGGAGACTGTGCCCGTGACACGAACGACCGAGCAAGGCGATCGTATCGAGGTCTGGCTCGACGGGGCGGGCACGTCGACCGGTGCGTCCAGAGCCCCCGCCGCGGCAGTGGTGAGTGGTATCGGTGTGGCGGTCGTGGTCTTGGGCGGGGCCGGGCTCTCGATGGGGGGACTGGTCGTGACCACCGATCTGATCGTCGGCTATCGCCCAAGCATGCAATGGGATCGGGAATGGTTGGCGATGCGCCGCCCCGCTCGCGGCGAATCGTGAACGCTGCGAAGGGCCTTCGGCAATGCGGGCATGGCACAGGGATTCTGACCGGCAAACGCGCGCACGAGACGGGGTCAACGAAAGCGGCTCAGATGTTCGCGCAGGAACGCCTCCAGGGTTCGGGGCTCACGTCCCAAGATGTGGGCAACGGTGTCGGTGGGCGATTCCGGGCGGGACACGGCCAATTGCTGAATCTCCACAACGTGTTCGGCGAGCCATTCGGGCAGGTGCGCGTCGTCGATGAGGTTGTCCCGCAGGTGCTGCGAGGTCAAGTCCAGGTAGCAGACCTGGCGGCCGAGCAGGCGAGTCAATATTTGGGCGAGCGCACCGTAGCTGAAGGTCTGGCTTCCGGTGAGCACGTAGGTGCCACCCGCGAGATCGGCGCGCATGAGCGTCGCGGCCGCGACGTCGCCGACGTCGCGGCAGTCCACCCAGTTACATCCGGCCGTGCCCATCGCACCCGGTACGACGCTGTGTGCGGCCACGCCCGGAGCCAAGCGCAGCAGGTTCTGCATGAATGCGTAGGGGCGGAGCACAGTGTGGGTGAGGCCGCAGGCGCGCAAGTGTTGCTCGATGGCGTGGTGGCCGCGGGAGATCGCGACAGGCGAATCCGCTTCGGCGGCAGGTGCGGAGATCTTGACGACATGCTCGATACCGGTGCGGGCAGCGGCATCGAGAGCACGGATTTCGAGCTCGACCTGCGCCGGGCTGTTGGCCATAGCGAGGAAGAGCTGTCGGGCGCCGGTGAACGCGGCACGCAGCGAGGCCGTGTCGACGGCGTCGGCGGCAACTACCTCGACCAGTTTGTCTGTCCTGGCGCCGAGTTGGGCGCGCAACCGGTCCGGGTTGCGTGTCAGCGCCCTGCTCGGCACACCCGATGCAGCAAGGCTGCTCAGCACCGCGCCGCCGGTGGTTCCGGACGCTCCCATGATGACGATCATCGTGTGCCTTTCGGTCAGCCCCCGCGCACAACCGCGGGGCGGGGTGTGTCGGATCTGCTTCCGGCACAGGAACAAGGTGTGGACGCAACAGGGGAGCGGCTAGGGCTCGGGCGGCTGTGCGTGCTTGGCCCCGCGCCAACGCCAGCTCACGATGCCGGCGGCCACCGCCGCCGATATCGGCAGATCGAGCGGCAACCGGGTCGGCCACACGGTGTCGGCCACGCTGGTGTTCGCCGATAGCCACCGGCAGACCAGCCATGCGACGAGCCCGACGACGGTGGCCGCGCCCAGGGCGAGCGCGGCAGCCAGGACTGCGCGCGGCACGACGGTGGTCCACGGTCGCGGGCCCTTGGGAGTGTGGAGCCACGCACCGATCAGCAGAGCCACCACCGCCGAGGTTCCGGCGATAGACGTGCAGGCCGCGACCGTCAACTCGGCCTGCCCCGTGGCAGCTCCGGCGGCACCGGCCGTCAGCGCGGGAGCAAGATAGGCGATCAGCACTTCACGCCACAGAGTGAAGGGTCGCTCAGCACGAGAGCTGGCGGTGGCGCCTGTTCGACGGGACACGGGAGGACCTCTGTTCGTTTTCGCGAAGGACGGCGGGACGGGGCAGACACAGGATGCAGCCACACCGTTGTAGTTAGGAGGCTAACTATGTGGGCGAAATGTACTCACATATGGAGGGCTGCGCCCATACCGTTCTGGATCGTTCTCCGGGATCGAGGAGCTGGGATTCGAGGCCGAGCTGGCTACTGCGCTGTCAGGGCACCGATTCCGTGAACGACGCGCGAGAGTAGATCCAGAAACACCGTGCGCTCCTCGACGGAGAGCTCGCCGACCATGTCCTGAAGGCGAGCGAAATGCTCGGGAGCCATGTCGCGCAACCGCTGTGCACCGCGAGCGGTCAGGACTACCACCGCACCCCGTCCGTCCTCGGCGGACGGACGCCGAGCCACCAAGCCCTCCCGTTCCAGGCCGTCGACCAGGCCGGTCACCGTGGCGCGCGAGACGCCCAGGTCGGCTGCCAGGCGCGACGGGGATTTCTCCCCGTCGTGATCCTCGAGATCGGCGAGCAGCCGGTATCGCCCCGTCGACAATCCGAACCTCGCGAAGTGCTCCTCGGCGGCGCGACCGAGGCGGGCGCCCACCGAGATCAGCCGCACTGCCACGAGTACCGCCTGCGGGTCGACGTCGAGGCCGTAGCGCTCCAGCTGTCGCCGAGCCTGGTCCAGCGTGGGCGACTCGTGATCGGTATCGTGCGCTGCCATGCAAGTAATATGGCACCTAACTATTTTGCCGTCAACCGCCGTCGCTCGCAGTCGTCGGATTCGGCAGAGTATCGGGAGGAGCTCTCGTGGACCGATCTGATGCTCTGGCGGTCACGACCTATCGCTGGGGCCGCGCTCATCCGCTGCTGCTGGATTCGATCGTCGCCGCAGTGTTGCTGGTATCGCTCGGCGCGGCGAGCGCGTTCATCGCGGGCCGGCCTGGCCTGGTTGTCGCTACCCTGACGATCGTCGCTCTCGCTGTGCGCCGCCGCTACCCGATCGGGGTCCTGGTGTGGAGCCTGGCGATGTCGGTCCTTCAGCTCGTCGTCATCGCGATCCCGTTGCCGGCCAACATCGCCCAAGCGATCGTGATCTACACCGTCGCCGCGAACGTCGCCTCCTTCGGCGTGCGAGTGTGCGCCCTGCTGGCCGCACTCGTCGGCAGCTTCCTCGCCGGGTTCAGGTGGAGCACCCCGCCCGAGCATGTCCGGCATTCGCTGACAGCAGCAGCGGTGCTGGCGGTCCTGGCCGCGCTCGTCTGGGCGATCGGGAACCTGGTGCGCGGACGGGAGGAGAATCTGCGCCTACTCGCCGGCGCGGTGACCGAGCTCGAACAGGGGAGGCGACAGCTCGAACTGTTTGTCGCACAGCGCGAACGGGTGGCCGCGGCTCGCGAAATCCATGACATCGTGGCGCATTCGCTCACCGTGGTCATCGTGCAGGCCGACGCCGCCGCCTATGCCGCCGAGAACGCCGACCGATGGCACCGCGCGCAGGCTCGCGACGCGCTCGATGTCATCGGGGCAACGGCGCGGTCGGCGCTGGCCGAGGTGCGCGCCGTCGTCGACGTGCTCCGTGATGTGGACACCCGCGACCTCGACACCGAATTCGGTGCCTGCCACGATCCCAGGGCCACAGACGCGCAGCTGCGGCGCGTGGTCGACTCGGTTCGCGCCGCCGGCGTGCCGGTGGAATTCGACAACCACTCCGCAACCTTCGACGCCCTGCCGTTCCGCGTGAGATTCGTTGTGCTGCGCGCAGTTCAGGAATCGCTGACCAATGTTGTCAAACACGCGGGCTCGCCGGTGCGTGCCCGAGTCGCCGTCGGGTACACACCCGGAAGCCTGTGCCTGCGAATCGACGACGACGGCCCCGGCCGACACGCGACACACGCCATGAGTTCTCGCCCTGGCCCCGGGCACGGACTCGACGGTATGCGGGAACGGGTTCGCGCACTCGGTGGGCACTTCGCTGCCGAGCACCGCCCAGTGCGAGGATTCGAGGTCACGGTGCAGATCCCGCTGGGCACCACGGTCGCCGAAACGAGCACAGCATGAGCAGCACACAAGCAATCCGCGTGTTCCTCGTCGACGACCAGGAACTCGTGCGCACCGGGTTCGCGATGATCGTCGATGCGACGACCGGCATGCGTGTCGTCGGCGGCGCGGGCAGCGGCGACTCCGCGCTCGAGCAGCTGCGTCGACCCGAGAACCGTTGCGACGTCGTCCTCATGGACATCACCATGCCCGGAATCGACGGCATCGAGGCGACGCGAAGGCTGCTGGCCGAGCCCGACCCACCACGGGTGGTGATGCTGACGACTTTCGATGCCGACGACCTGCTGGTCGAGGCGCTGCGCGCCGGAGCATCGGGATACCTGGTGAAGGACGCGGGCGCGACCGAGCTCGTTGCCGCCATCCGGGCCGCCGCGGCGGGCGAGGCGCCGATCTCACCGAAACTGATGCGGCGCCTGGTCGACTCGTTCGTCCTCACAGTGCCCGCGCCGCACTCAGAGCCTGCGCGGCCCGCACCCGGCGGTGCGAGTCTGGATGTTCTGACCACCCGCGAACGCGAAATCCTTGCCGCTGTCGGTTTGGGGCTGTCCAACTCCGAGATCGCCGCGCGCTTGCACGTGGCCGAGTCGACGGTGAAAACCCATCTCGGCTCGGTCTTGCGCAAACTCGGCCTGCGCGACCGCGTGCAGGCTGTCATCTTCGCCCGGACAGCTCGACTGAGCGCTCCCGGCGACGCCGACTGACCGTGCCCGTGTGCGCCGCGATGGCGAACGCGCAGATCGCTGTGCCGAGCAGGACGAACAGGCCGGTGTCTCCGGCCAGGTATTCGTCGACCAGGACGGGGCGGTCGGTGGTGATCGCGTAGGTCGCCAGGAGCGCGAAGGTCGCGTTGTGCGCGAAATGGGCGAGCACGGCGGGCCATACGCTGCCCGAGAGCACGCGCAGGTAGCCGAAGACGAACGAGAATGCGATCACGGTAGCGCTGAAGAGGGCGAGCACCAGGGGGCGTTCACCCTCGGCGTGGTAGTAGGGGGTGAGCAGGATGTAGGGCAGGTGCCAGCCGATCCAGATGACGCCTACCACGAGCATCGCCGACCGTTGGCCGAGAAAGGCCAGGCGCGGCTGCAGATAGCCGCGCCAGCCGATCTCCTCGGCGAAGGCCAGAATCGGGCCGGTGATACACAGCACCAGTGTTGCCTGCACCCAGTCTCCCGACGGCGCGATGAAACTGGCGACCCCGCTCACGACGACGCCCACGGCCGCCAGCACTGACACCCCCGTTGTGGCGATCAGCGTCAGGGGCCAGTAGCGCAGGCCGAGCTTGCCCATGCCCAGCCGGCGCCATCCATCCCGCGTGTAGCCCTCTCGGGTGAGCACGAGCAGCATGACCAGTACCACCAGCAGTGGCGAGAACGCGAGGATCAGACCCTCGGCGATGTTGGCGGTGCACAGCGAGACCACAAGAACCAGGACGGTGAACACGATCGACGAGCTGCGATCGGAGAGACGTTCGAACACGCGGGGAGCCTTCTTTCCAGAGACCGACCCGCCAAGCCTCATCGAGCGGGCATCCGGAAACATCCACCTCGGATCGGGCCTTCGGCCGCCGAGGACAGCCGACCTCGCACCGCGGGACTAGGTTGTGTCTCCCAATGACATTGCGCGATCAGCCCTGTGCGGCAGGGCCGATCGTGCATCATGGTCGCCGTGGCGACGCTGGCAGGTGATCGGTACCAGATTTTGACGGATAAGCAGTGGGAGTTGCTCGAGCTGCTGCTACCGAAATCCGAGGGGCATGTGGGCCGAAACTTCACCAACAATCGCCTGGTGGTGGAGGGGATGATGTATCGGCTGCGGACCGGACTGCCGTGGCGGGACCTGCCGGGAGTCTTCGGGCCATGGCAGACGGTGTGGAAGCGGCACCGCCGCTATGCCGCCGACGGCACCTGGGACCGGGTGCTCACCGCCTTGGTCGCCTTAGCCGATTCCACCGGCAACCTGGACTGGGTGATGTCGGTCGATTCGACGATCGTGCGAGTGCACCAGCACGGCGCAGGCGCGCCCGACGACTCGGTGGCAGGGCTATGAACCCGCCGATCACGCGATCGGGCGCTCGCGCGGCGGGCTGACGACCAAAGTTCATCTGGCCGCTGATGGGCACGGTCACGGCCTAGCGGTGCTGCTCACACCCGGGCAGACCAACGACTGCCCGTTGCTGCCGCCGCTGCTCGACGCGGTCGTGGTGCCCCGCCTCGATGGCGGCCGACCCCGACGCAATCCCGATGTGGTGATCGCCGACCGCGCCTATTCCGCAGCGTCGAATCGAACTCTGCTGCGCAGCAAACGCATCCAGACCGTGGTTCCTGAACGCCGCGATCAGGTCGCCAATCGCAAACGCAAGGGCCGCGCCGGTGGCCGGGCACCGAGCTTCGACACCGAGACCTACAAACGGCGCAACGTCGTCGAACGTGCCTTCAACAGAGCCAAGCACTGGCGCGCGGTGGCCACCCGCTATGACAAGCTCGCGATCACCTACCGAGCCGGATTCGTCCTGGCCCTCATCGTCGAGTGGCTCAAGTCATTGGGAGGCACGACCTAGGCCACATCGCCGTACGCCGGAACTACAGCGTTCACACCGAACGCACCGACAAGCTGTTCAAACAGCTGCGCGGCGCGCGCCTGGACGGCACCTACGAGGACGAAATGCGCAAACTGCACCGCGTCGACCTGTTGATCCTCGACGATCTGGCCCTGCACCGGCTGGAAGCGACCGAAACCAACGACTTCTACGAGCTGATCGTCGAACGCCACCGCAAGGCATCGACGTTGATCACCAGCAACCAGGAACCACCGGAGATCCTGACCATGATGGCCGACCCACTGCTCGCGCAGTCGGCGATGGACCGGCTCCAATCGGCCGCCTACGAGCTGGTCGTCGAGGGCGAGTCCTACCGTCAATGGCAGAAACCACGCCGCGGCAAACCAGCCGAACCCAACGACTCGGATTGATCAGCAGCCCATGCTAGGACACCGAAACTAGGGTGGCTGTCACGAACTAGGGTGGCTGTCACGCACCGCTCTTCGTTACGCTCCGGTCGTGGCGATGGGCGAGTTCACTGCATTGACCGGCCTCGAGATTGAACAGGTCTGGGTCTGGCATCGTATTTGCGCCTGGTATTCGACCTCGGAGCACCCAACGAGCCCCCTGTTTTCATCGATCTGACCGATTTCCAGTTCACCGATGCGGCGAACAAGGAGTGGGAAGTCCGGGTCGAGGACGATCCACTCACAGCTGGCCCGGTCCTGGGCCTGCTGAACCATCGAGTGACCACCGCACAGTCCAGGACTGGGAATTGACCCTCACCTTCGACACCGGCGCACGCATCGTCTGACCTCCACAATCACGCTATGAAGCCTGGGCAGCCCAACTCCCGGATGAAAGCTACTGGTACCGCCGCCTGGCGGTGCTCAGCCAGCATAGCGACACCCCTATCAACCCCGGCTACGCAACAAACCCGGTTACAAGCGCACGCCGCTTGCCCTACGACCAAGCCCCGGGTTGACCAACCACTCGATCACCAGTCACTATCAGCGCACGGCCACACGACTGGAGATAACCCGGTCCCAAGTTCATGGCAAACCAGTGGTCCCTTCACGCTGGCAGGCGACAAATCCTGGTGACTTGGTGAGCTCGCTCGCTTGTAGCAGCGCAGGGACTGATCAGCGCGCGGATGTCGCTGGCAGGTAGCCGTCAACTTGTGATCAGGTAGCGGACTACTCGCGATTCTCGTAGCCCACTGATGTCAGGTGTAGATAGCCCTATTGACGGGGCTGGATACCATTTGCGAAGAGGTTACCAGTTGTGGGTGATCATGCCGTGGAGGCCACAGAGCCACCAAGCGCGGGTATATCGAAGCGCGCCGTAATCCCGCCGGACCCACGCCCGGGCGTTCGTGACGCAGTCCAGTATCTGCAATACCGTACAACCGGTTCGGAACAGATTCGGTGGGTCGATCCAAGGATCCTGTGGTGGCCGCCCACAGTGCTGGACAATCGGGGAGCAGGCGTCACCATAGGCCTGCTCGAGGGCGACTACAGCCCCTCTGTAGCCGATCTTGAGGGAGCGCACATCACCGTCCGTCGATTCGGCGCCCGAGACAACGCCTCACAGTGGCTGTGTGGGCACGGATCTTTCTCCGCATCACTCCTCGTGGGGCAAGGCAACGCAAAGCTCCTCGGGACTGTGCCGGCGGCACGGCTTCTCATTGCCTGCACCGCATCACCCAATGGCATGTCCCAGCCCGACACCGTTGCCGAAGCGCTGACCTGGCTGGCCGCGGAGGGCGCATCCGTGATCGCCATCCCACTCGGTCAATACGACGAGCACCCCGGTCTAGCGGATGCTCTGCGCACGGCGACCGATGCGGGTGCCCTGGTACTCGCGGCAGCCGGAAACTGCGCCCCACGACCCATCATGTTCCCGGCGCGGGACCCCCACTGTCTCGCAGTCGGGGCATGCACCGCCGCCGGCGCCCTGCTTCCCAACTGCGCAACCAGCCCTCGCCTAGACATCATCGCCCGCGGCCACCGAGTCATCGCCCCGATCCACGGCCGCGCAGTCCGTCGTCGCAGCGGCACGTCAGCCTCATGCGTCCTTGCCGCCGGGCTCATTGCCGCTTCCGTATCTGCCCACGGCTCCTGGTTTGCGACGCCCACGATCCCCGCTGACCCGATGAGCCGACAGCACTCTGAACGGTGTATCGCCCGAAAGAATGATGAAACGATAAGGAGAGTCCGATGAGTAAAATGAATACCTACGCGCCACTCGGCGAACTCGAAGATCCGAAACTGAAGAAGATCGGTCAGCGAGCGGCAAGTGTTATTGAATTGGCCGCCATCAGGGTTGTGGCTCACCACGCTGACCGCAAGAAGTTTCCTTTACCTGCGGAGCCTGATTCCGTCGAAACGACCCTTGCGGCCTGGTTTGACGCGATGCCAGCGGCCAGAAAGGCTGCCGCAGCCCAACAGGTGGTTCAACACTTGGCCTCGCCGGAGTTCTTGAGTAGCCGTTTTGGCAAGCTGTCCGAGATCGATCTCAGCGCGTCGAAATCTATTTCTGCACAAGCTTCGTCGATCCCATTGTCGAATCTGAAATTCACCGCCGCCGAGATCGCGAAACTTACCGGAGCTAGCGTCCGTGGCGGCTTGTCTCCACAACTGGAACTGTCGAATAGGTTGAGGCTGCGAGTGGACGAGGTGTACTGCGGAAACGAGTCGGATCCACAGGCAGGGAAGGATGACATGTGGCTTGGCGGAACGATGGTCGATGAGACAGGCGACACCCAAAAGATCCACCGGCCGAGCGACACCGAAAAGACGATCAATCTAGGAAAATTCGACGATAAACAGAGGAGGAAGTATTCGCCACCCTTGGAAGTGGCGAAATTCCCCCTAACCGAGGGGTTCGCATTCCCGAAATCATACATCGTGACCATCGTTCTCTGCGAGAACGACGATGGAGACAAGTATGCCCAGGCCCTACACGACCTCCTGAACAAGACCAAGGATGAAGTCCAAAAGGCGCTCCGCGAGGCGGGAGCCGATATAGGAGGGGCTCTTGGAAAGATTGGCGGCGAAATTGCCGCCTGGGCTTATGGCGCATTGGTTGACTGGATTTCATCACTCTGGGGAGACATAGTATTCAGGCCCGTAACGGTTACAGCAAATATCTTCGACTACGATGCGGTGTGGAATGACACGAACCGTAAAGAGACCCAAAGAATAATGGCGGAGACGAAAGGGCAGGGCGGACACGCGAGGTACCAACTTTGGTACAATTGGCATCTCTATGAAAGGGACGATGGCTCGTTTCAAACCGGCTGGCGTTGGTGC
>NZ_JBSGVD010000023.1:23612-111277 GCF_053608285.1 Nocardia sp. NPDC055053
AAACAAGTGCCAGGGATTGTTCTTCGGCGGTCGGCCGAACCCGAAATGCCCGGCCGGCGGCGCGCACGACAAGACCGGCAGCGGCAACTACAGCCTCTGGCACAACGCCGGGGGATCCCCCAGTCAACAGAGTGACTGGCGTTGGTGCAACAAGTGCCAGGGATTGTTCTTCGGCGGTCGGCCGAACCCGAAATGCCCGGCCGGCGGCGCGCACGACAAGACCGGCAGCGGCAACTACAGCCTGTACCACCAGCGATAGTCGTTGTCGAAAGTAATGGCTGGCGAATCGATGTTGCTTGGACTTGGGGAGCCGGTAGAGATAGGGCTCGGTTGATTCGCCGATCCTGGTGGGAGCGAAAGGTGTCGTCTCCCACCAGACTGAACAGCCCGCTGTGAAAGTGGTCCCCATATGACCGACGACGTCGACACGGGCTCTCGCTTCCGCGGGCAATATGGCAGCAGTCGAGATATCGAGTGAGGGTGGAAATGGCATCCGGAGACTTGACGCGAGATTCGCTCGAACACCGCGACCCCGTTGATCTGATCGTCAGGCGCGCTCGAACGCTGCTGCATCGGGGCAGGCCCAAAGCGGCCGAACATGCACTGCGCGTCGCCCTGATACGCGAGCCCCAGCACGTCGAGCCGCACGCAGTTCTGGCGATCGCCCTATCAAGGCAGAACGAGCACGCCGCGGCGCTTGCAGAGGCGAAGGAGGCGATCCGGCTTGCGCCACATTGGTGGTACCCGCACTACGTCGCGGGCACCGTCCTGCACGGAGCACACCGCAAGGACGACGCGCTACGCGCGGCGCGCGCCGCACAGTACTTCGATCCGAGAGTTCCTGCGATTTGGACGTTGCTGGCAAGGATACATTTGGCCAGGGAGGAGTGGCGGCTGTCCGCCCAGGCCGCCAGGGAGGGGCTGACCCACGACCCACACAACAGCGAGCTCGCCAGCCTCATGACGATGGCGCTCTCCGAAATCACCGGAGCGGCAGGCGCAATGGCCAGTGCCGAGCAGGCCGTGCGACTGGATCCGGAAGACCCGCTCGCGCATTTCGCCTACGGATACGCCGCCATGGCGACCCGCGATATCGACAACGCCATCAGTGCCTTCCAGGAAGCGCTGCGCCTCGATCCGTCCATGGACGTGGCACGACAGCAGCTCGTCGAGGCGCTGAAACGACGAAACCCTGTCTATCGCAGCGTGGTATGGCTGCTGGAAGAAAACATGGGTGAGGCGATAGCTCCGCTTTCGACGATTCTCCACTGGGGCTTTATGTGGGCGATCTGCTGGGTGCAGTGGACAGTCGGCGCCCTCCTTACCTGGCGGCTGTCCCGCGACACCGAGCATCGTCAGATACTGCGCGGCGACGACCTTCACGCCGCGTGGCTCAGCATTCTTGCTCTTGCCGGCGGCGCGGTGATGCTGGTCGGGGGCATCGCGTACAACCACCCCGAGACCGGGATCGCCACCGCGGGGTTGGCGACGCTCGCACTCGTCACCCCGATCCAGGAGACCCTTGCCACCCCCATCCAACCCGCGCGACGTATCCTCGGTTGTTGGACCGTCCTCCTCGTGGCGGCGTTGGCAACCTTGTTGGGCATCGCGGTGATACCAGCAAGCCCAGACGAGCTCGGCGCGTCCCCCGTCTATGTGATGTTGGCTGCGCTGGCTAGCGTATGGGTAGCGCACACGATCCGGTGGGTTTTCAAACGGCGGCATCGACGGTTCACGCTCTGATCGACATGCGAAAACTCTACTGGCTCATGCGCCGCCGCGGCCGCAGCCGGTTCCAGTTCGAGCGCGGTACATTTCGTCGATTTCGTCCATTGGGAGACGCGGCCTAGTACCCCAGACGAGGCACGGGCCGACGTCGGTAGTACGGGATTGATCAGGCGGGTCGGTAGCTGCCGAAGCTCCAGTAGTGGCCCTCGCAGTCGAGTGCACCGTATTCGCGTGAGCCGTAGTCCATGTCCTGGATCGGCATCACGATCGTCGCGCCAGTCTGGACGCTGTGCTCGTAGTGCCGGTCGACGTCGTCGAGCGTCACGTAGACGCCACCGGTCATCGCGCCGGCGTTGCGGGGGCTTCGCATCCCCAGGGATGCGTCTTCGCCGCCCCCCAGCAGCATGATGCGGCTGGCCCCGAAACTCATCTCAGCGCTGAAGACGACGCCGTCTGGGCCGTGGTGCTGCGCCGTGGTCTCGAATCCGAAGACGCGAGAGAGCCACTCGTGCGCGGCCGGGATGTCGTCGTAGTACAGCATCGCGATCGCCGTGGGGCTGGGCAGTTGTTCAGTCATGGCCGTCACTCTGCTCCGCTGGACGCATCCTCGTCTTGTACCGATGTCACGTCCGCGATCCCGCCCGAATCCGGAAGGTGCGCGGCGAGCAGCCGCCGCGGACTGCTGCCCGCGAACGTCCGGAACTCCCGGGTCAGATGCGCCTGGTCGGTGTAGCCACATACCGCAGCCACATCGCCCAACGGAAGCCGGTCCAGCAGAGTGATCGCCCGGCGGAAACGGAGCAGCCGCGCCAAGGTCTGGGGCCCGTGGCCGAACTCGCGCCGACATTGCCGATGCAGATGCTGACGGCTCCAACCAACCGCGTCGGCCACATCGCTGACAGACACCTGTCCGTTGGCTAGGCATCGCCATGACTCGGCGAGTGGAGCCGCGACGGTCCTGGCTGATTCGATCCTGGATCCGAGGACACGCTCGACGAGGTCGAGCCTGGCGGGCCACGAGCGTGCCCCACCGAGCTCCTCCGGCAGGTTCGCGAGCTCGCCTGCAAACAGGTCCGACATCTCGGTGGCCGCGGCGACCTCACTCAGAGGCGCTCCCAGCAGCGTTCGGGCTCCCAGAGGGGTCAGGTTCACCTGCACGCCGGCCTGCGACCCGGTGGACTCCACCCGCAATGGCCGGCTCCTCAGCGGCACGAAAAAGGACGACATCTCCTCTCCACCGCCCGCGCGGTCGGCCCCGACGAAGACAGGCTGACCGATGCCGAAGATGAGCACCGCCTCGGCCGCCGCGGGTTCGACCCGACGGACCCTTCCAGGAGTGGTCTCGTCGAAACCTTCCAGTGACCGCACGAAGGATGCCAGAGAGTGGTGAGGGCAGCGCACCACCTGCGTCCAACGCCCCAACGGAGACTGGTGGTTCACCACTGCCGGTGCGCGCGTAGCCGACATGCAGCGAAGCTACATGATGCCGGCGCCGACACCGGTGGTGCGCGCATCGACACAACGCCCTCCGTGGTGGCGTCGGTAGCTTTCGACCAGTCGGCTCTGTACGACGGTGACGAAGAGGAGTGGCCATGGACCCGCGACGGATCGAGCTCAACCGCAAGCACAGCAGGGAAATGGGTGTGCTGTTCAACCAGTTCCTCGACCTTCATCCGACTATCGAGTCCGAGGTCCACGATGCTCAGATGACGCCCGATCAAGACGCGGCGTGGACTGTGTTCAGCGCCCAGTTGCTGGCACGTCAACAGGCCGAGCGCTCCGCTCTGGCCGACGTCATCGAAGCTGAACAAGAACGAAAGGTGAATGCGGCGCAGGCAATTTCATCGGTTGCGGCCTGGATCCGCTCGCGAGGGCTCGATTATCCCACCGAGGGACTCACCGCGGATCGGCACGACGCCGGATGGAGCGTGTACGCACCGGTCGAGGACGAGGGCAGCGATCCGATGTCGTTCCTCGACCTTCCGGTCGGCCGGTCGATCTTCCTGGTGAGCGACTCCGGCCGCATCGAAGAAGTGTCGTCGTCCTTCCCGCCACAGCAGGTGGGCGAAGCCTGCACCGCTCAGGAGGGTGCTGCCCGTCCCGACGGCGTGGCCGCCGACGGTGCGGCGAACGAAACGATAGCAACCGACTTGTAGCACAAGCGAAGACGCCTTCGTAGCTCGACATCTTGGGCAGCGAGCATGGCTCCTTCTGGACACAAACAGCACGCCGGCGGGCGGTATCGCTTCCGTGGCACAGCCCGTGTTTCGTCTCTACCGATTGGCTTCGAGCCGAGCTGGCGCCGTCTCTGAAGGGCTGGCCCCACAGCGTCACGCAGCTCGTGACGATCTCGACACTGGCAAAGGCCCTGGCTTGGGCATAGCCGCCGCGACCAGTCAGGTCGATCGTCTGATCGGCCCAGACGGTGGTCGGCAACCCTCCCTGCAGCACTCGTTCGACCGGACTTCGAGGCGTTCAGCCAACGCTGATACCGGCACCCGCTCCACCGAGATTCAAGTGCCGGTGGAGGATTCGAAGCTGCATGGCACGGGGAAGGGACGGAGTACTCAGGCTTGCGCCGCGATGCCCGAGAGCAGCGCACCGACGATGCCACGGAGTTCGGGGCCGAGTTCACCCCTGGGACTGCTGTTGCGGACCCAGCGGAACAGCGCTCCGAGGTACAAGTCGCGGAGGACGTTGCCGAGCAGTTCGGGGTCGAACGCCTGGGCGATGTCGCCGCGCTGCTGCCCGACGCGCAGGATGTCGACGAACACCGCTGCGGTATAGGGTGCCTCCCACAAGGGGCTGCCGGTCTTCACCCACGCCGTCAGCATCGTCGCGGCCTGTTCGCGTTGTTCCTCGTTGACCTTGGCGAGGATGGCGACGCACAGATGCAGAAGGGTGGCGGTGTCGGTGCCTTCCAGGCCGGCTGTCAGTTCGAGCCGATCGATCATGATTCGTCGCCGGACATCTGCCCACTCGGTGATCAAATCTTCTTTCCGTTGGAAGTGGTTGAAGAACGTCCCCCGGCCGACGTCGGCACGGCCGATGATGTCGTCGATAGTGGTCTTGTCGTACCCCTTCTCGACGAACAAGGCGATGGCCGCTTCGTAGATCCGGGCCCGGGTGCGCTGTTTGGTGCGCTCCCGTCGACCCGGTGCCGGGGCGTCCTGGACGATGTCGCGTTGCATGGGGCCTCTCGGTAAAGTCCGGATCCCGAGGTGCGTCCGGATGTTTTATTGGACCATAGTCCATCGAATGCATGCCGCTGTTGGTGGCTTCCGGTCAGGTGCATCGCGAGTCATCTGGCAGACGGAAAGTATTCCAGCAGGCCGGATTCGGTCGGAAGGTCGAGTTTCGGCCGGGTTGCGTGCTGATCGGCGGTGTTGAGATCCGAGTGATCAAATCTCTTGACCGATTCGAAGTTGGACGCTGGTACACTTTCGGATGAAACCGGGCGGCCGCTGCTCGGTAGCAATGATGGAGGGGATCATTGGTGGTAAGAGGTTTGTGCCCGCCGCCCGGAGGGGGTGTTGCTGTCGTCGGGCTGGGGGCACGCTTCCCCGGCGCGGACAGCGTCTCGGAATTCTGGAACCTGCTGGTCACCGGCGGCGATGCGGTGACCGATGTACCCGCGGATCGGTTCGACATCGACGCGGTGTATCACCCGGAGGCCGGCACGCCCGGACGGACGGTGTCACGGTTCGGCGGATTCGTCTCCAGCGGGTTCGGCTTCGACGCTTCGTTTTTCGGGATCGCCCCGGTCGAAGCGCGCGCCGTGGATCCGCAACAGCGGTTGCTTCTGGAAGTCGCTTGGGAGGCTCTGGAGAGCGCCGGGATCGCACCGTCGAGCTTGGCCGGCCGACGCGTGGCGGTGTATGTCGGCATCGCGACCTCCGAGTACGCCGAGGCGGGGGCGGAGCCGGTCGGCATCCGGGACGCGACTGGCGCCCGGCTGCGTGCGGCGGCAGCAGGACGACTGTCCTATGCCTTGGACCTGCGCGGGCCGAGCGTGACCGTTGACACGGCATGTTCGTCCTCGCTGGTCGCGGTCCATCTGGCTCGCCAGAGCCTGCTCGCCGGCGAATGCGACCTCGCGATCGCGGCAGGAGCAAACTTCATCAACACGCCTACCGACGCGGTCGTGTACTCGCAGGCCGGCATGTTGTCAACGTCTGGTCGATGCCGTTTCGGGGATGCGGACGCAGATGGTTTCGTTCGCAGCGAAGGGGTGGGCGTCGCGGTACTCGAGCGCGTCGTCGACGCCAGGGCCGCTGGCGATCCGGTTCTGGCTGTGCTGCGCTCGAGCGTAGTCAACAACGACGGTCGGGGCAGTGGTCTGTTGCTCCATCCCGCGGTTGAGGGCCAAGTGGCGATGATCCGGCAAGCCTGCGTGGATGCCTGTATTACACCGGCGGATTTCGATTACGTCGAAGCTCACGGGACCGGAACCAGTGTCGGCGACGGTGTGGAGTTGCGCGCGCTCGCCGAGGTGTTCGCCGACCGCGGGTCCGGGCCGCCCCTACCGGTTGGTTCGGTCAAGACGAATATCGGGCACACCGAGGCCGCTGCGGGCATCGCGGGATTCATCAAGGCGGTCCTGGTCGCCGGGCATCGCACTGTGCCCGCCTCTCTGCACTGCACGACGGCGAATCCGGTTCTCGATGGCGTGCCGGTTGAAGTGGTAACGGACCGCCGCCCGTTACGTCCGCTCCGGGAGGTGCCGGTGGTGGGTGTGAGTTCGTTCGGCATCACCGGCACCAACGCGCATGTCGTCCTCGAAGGGCCCCCATCCCCGCCGACCAACGATCGGACGGAGCTGACGGGTCGTCCGGTGGTACTGGTGCTGTCGGCTCGCTCGCGAGGGGCGCTCTCGCGACTGATCCTGCGCTACGCAGCGTATCTGGAGGGCCCCGGCCTATCGCGTCGGCTGGACACTATCTGCGCTGCTGCCGCCCGGCGCCGTGACCATCATCGCTATCGTGCGTGGGTCATCGGCACGGATCACGCCGACCTCGCCCGGACGCTGACCGACCTCGCCGGAGAGATACCCACTCGCCGTGGAGGTTTCGGCCAAGCGAGTGACCGTCGTCCCAAAATCGTCTTTCTCTGTTCCGGCCAGGGACCTCTGTGGCCGGGCGCGGCCGGCGACCTGCTCACCACCGAACCGGAATTCGCCGCTGCCATCGACTGCTGCGATCAAGCGTTCCGGGAACAGTTCGGATGGTCGGTTCGTGACCACCTCACCGTCGAGCAGCCCAGTACAGCGACCGAGCGCGTGCAACCGGCCGTCTGGACCGTGCAGGTCGCGCTCGCAGCGTTACTCCGTTCCTGGGGTGTGCATCCCGACTATTGCATCGGCCACAGTATGGGCGAAGTGGCCGCGGCGACTGTCGCGGGTGCGTTGTCGCCCGAGGACGCCGCGCGGGTGATCGGGGTCCGGAGCACGCTGCTCGGCACAATCGCAGGCGAGGGCGGGATGCTCGTCGTCGGCGTCGGTGCCGAGGACGCCGCTGATCTGGTCGCGGCATGCGCGTCGCGCGTAGATATCGCTGCCTGCAACGCGCCGACCTCGACGGTATTGGCCGGTTCACCGGAGGAGATCACGTTCCTGGCCGCCAGCCTCGACCGGGTCGGAATATTCACTCGCCCAGTCGAGGTGGAGGTGGCCTCGCACTCGCGCCAAACCGACGTTCTGCTCGCCGAGTTGAAGCACCGCCTCCGAGAACTACGACCGGCGACCGCGACGATCGCGTTGCGCTCGACCGTCACAGCCGAGCCGGTGAACGGAACAGAGCTACGAGCAAGCTACTGGGCCGAGAACCTGCGGAAGCCCGTTCTGTTGCGCGAGACGATCCAGCGCCTGCTGGATGACGAGGAAGACTGTGTCTTCGTCGAATTGGGACCGCACCCGCTGCTGGTGAGTGCAGTCCGCGAGACCCAGAAAGAGAAAGGCGCCGTGCCCGCCGCCGTGGCCACTCTCGTACGGGACCAGAACACGCGACTGGCGATGGCAGCCACACTCGGGCGATTGTTCGCGGTCGGCGCGCAGGTGGACTGGGCGTCCCACTTCGCGGACTGCGAGCCGGTCACCGATCTGCCTACCTACGCCTGGGACCATGAGATCTTCCGGCGCACTACGCGAATGCCGTTCATCCGTCGAGCTCATGTCGTAGAAACCGCAATTCCCCCGGACGCCACTACCGCAATCGTGGCAGGCACCCGCCCGATACCGCCGGTGGTCTACGCTCGCCCACTGACCGAATTGGCCGAGGCCATGCCCGCGGTTCATCGGCAACTGATCGCTGCCGGCGCGATGCTCGAGCAGACCGAGCGCGACGTTCAGGACATCGAGTTCACTGTCGACGCGGGCCAACTGTGGTTGTTGCAGGCCCGCGCCGCCACCCGGTCGGCCGAAGCCAGGATCCGGCACGCGGTGCGCCTGGCCGAGGAAGGCGTGATCGAACCCGTCGAGGCACTCGACCGCGTCACCGACGCCGATATCGGCACATTCCTGCGACCCCGCCTCGACCCGGCCGCGGCGCGTACGGCCACCGTCCTCGCACGCGGGCTGCCGGCCGGGCCCGGTATAGGCGTCGGCACTGTCTCCGCCGAGGAACCCTCCAGCGACGACACGGCCACCGCTTTCGTTCTGGCCCGCCCGACGACCGCCCCCGAGGACGTTCCCGTCATGGCCAGGGCCGCCGCGGTGGTGACCGACCACGGCGGCGTCACTTCCCATGCCGCGGTGGTGTGCCGCGATCTCGGTGTCCCCTGCGTCGTCGGTTGCGGGTCAGCCGCGAGCACCGGCCTGCTCGGACGCACCGTCACCGTCGACGGGTACGAAGGCCGGATCTACGACGGGATCGTCGCGGTGGCCACGCCGGGAATCCCCGATGACCCCGACCTGGTCACTCTCTCGCGGTGGGCCGCACAGGCAGACAACACCGACGCTCGGGCGCAGCTGCGCCCGCCACCGCGCCGACCTCTCTCCGCACCGCGCTGACGTGCGGCCCGATGACCCGCGCCCGCGGGTCGTCGCCAACCCCTGACACTGAAGGAACATCGACATGAGCTTCGAGGTAGTGATAATCGGTGCGGGGTCGGCGGGCCTGCAGGCAGCGTTGGTTCTCGCCCGCGCCCGCCGCCGTGTACTGGTGCTCGACGCCGGCCGGCCCCGCAACGCCGCGGCCGCCCACCTGCACGCCTACCTGTCGCGTGACGGAATGCAGCCTGGCGAGCTGCTGCGGATCGGCCGCGAAGAGGTTCTGTCGTACGGTGGCCAGATCCGCAGCGGCACCGTCGAGGCGGTCGACCGCCAGGACGGCGGCACTTTCACTGTCACCCTCGCCGACGGTGAGCGCGTCAACACCGACACCGTCCTGGTCGCCACCGGCCTGCGCGACGAACTGCCGACGGTGCCGGGTGTCGCACAGCGTTGGGGCCGCGATGTCCTGCACTGTCCGTACTGTCACGGCTACGAAGTCGCCGAGCAGCCGTTCGCGGTACTGGGCGGCGAGAATCGTCCGTTCTCCATCCACCAGGCCGGCCTGGTTCGCCGATGGTCGAGCGACGTGATCTTCTTCCCGGACACGATCGTGCTCGACGACGGTGAGCGTGAGCGCTTGTCGGCGTTCGGCGTGCAGATCATCGACGGCCGCGTCGACCACATCGCCGTGGACGAGGACCGCGTCACCGGCGTCGTCCTGACCGACGGCAGGACGATCCCGCGCTCGGTCGTGTTCGTCGGCCCCCGGTTCCTCCCACGTGACGCGATGCTCGAAGATCTGGGATGCGAACGCGCCGACAATGGCTGGGTACGGACTGACCCCACTGGTGCCACGAGTGTCCCGGGGGTGTGGGCGGCGGGCAATGTCGTCGATTCACCCGCCCAGATCATCAGCGCGGCCGGCAGCGCATACATGGCGGCCGTGGCGATCAACCATCACCTGCTTGCCGCCGAGATCGATCGGGCCGTCGCGGGCGCCCGACAGCGCGAGACCGCGTTCTCGGCCTCGATGGAGCGACGCGTCAGCGAACTCGTGCTCGGTGACCGCCGCCACGGTCTGTGACCGGCAGTGAGGACAGGATCATGCACACCTTCAGAACCGAACCGACGGCCGCGCCGACCGATCCCGAGCACGAAGTCCTAGACGCCCGCGGGGCATACCGGCTCGCGGTGGACCCCGAGCGGCAGCTACCGCGCCACATCCTGACCGCGCAGCTGCACACCTTGCTGGCCATCGACGGTGACGAGCTCGGGGTGCGCCCCGACGAGCTGATCGAACACACCCAGAGATGGACACGCCGCGCCGCCGCCCGCCACCAGGAGTTGTTCGATCAGCATCGCGACGACGAAGCCGTGGCCCAGGTACTCGTGCGGCGCGCAGTTCTCGTCTGCGCTCCGCTCGCCTCGATGGCGGGAGCATGGCTGCAATGGCTGACCTGTTCGGGTACCTGCGAGGACGACTTCGCGCTGCGCACTCTGGACCTCTACGCGACCGACGTCGGCGCGGGTCGCGCGCGTCACTCGCGCGGCGAGGCCTATCTCTCGCTGATGCGGACCATGCGCTTGTCCGACTACGCCGAGTCGACCTCCCGCCTGGCCGCTGATCCGCGAATTCCGGACTGGGCGTTCACACTTCCAGCCACTCTGCTGCTGGCGAGTCGCCTACCGGCCGAATTCACCGACGAGATCATCGGCGCCGACCTGTGCCTGCGAGCGGTCGCCACCCTGCCTGCCCTCTGCCCGCTTGTCCAGCATCTACCGACGGCGACCGTGTGGAGCCGTCGTGGAATCCGAACACGACATCGAACTCAGTTTCCACATCATGAGCCTGGCTCTGCTCAACGACGGCAAACAGCTCCCGCCGCCGGTCCGGGCGATCGTCGACAACTCCTGGCCTTACCTGCGCGTGCTGGCTGCGGTGGAGTCACACCACGGGCAGGCCGCCCTGCGCGCGGTCTACAACGCTCTCGGCACGAGCCTGCACGAGGACAAGACTCCTGGTACATCGATCGACATCCTGACTACGGCGTTGCGTGCCTGCGACCTCGACCCAGGTCTCGTGGTACACGCCGACACCCCCCACCACGACACGCATATCGCGACCTCGCACCGTGCGCGGTCGGATGACCCGGACACTACGGCGGGCGCGCCGACCATCCGCATCAATGGCAATTGCTTCTTCGGTCCAGCCATCTCGCGCGTTCCCGACGCCCCGAAATCGGTCGCCCTGTACGAAGCGATCCGTGCCCTCGCCACCTACCCGTACATCTACGAGTACCAGCGTGCCAGAACCGAGATGCCCACATTCGATCGCGCTACGGCAAGCGTCGACTGAGCCAGCTCAGCGTGACGGGCGACGGTCCGGCGGGGGTCTCGTCCTGCGGATTATCTGGGCCGCGATCGTCGTTCTCGCGACTGTCCCATGGATCGTGAGGCGTTGATGGCAGCGGTCTACGGTGAAACCCGGGCCGGACCTGCACCGGAACAGTTGGCCTCCACTCTGCCATTACCATGGAGTATTCGGTGAGCACTCGATGGATTGGATTCGACATGAAGAAGATTCTGAACTCCCTGTCCGAGGACGAGTACGTGCTGATCCGTGAAACCAAGAAGGCTCAGATCGTGGACCTCGACGAGGATGACCTGATCGCGCTGCATACCCGCATCCGGCGTGCTCGCAACAAGTACGTCAAGCTGTACCGGAGGGCCGGCGCCACCAAAGTCGAATCCAAAGGTGCACGCGGATCCGGCAAGGCAGCGAACATACGCAATGCGGGCAAGGCGGAGGTCTTCGAGAATGCTCTCAGTCGAGTCAGCCGGCAGCTGGCCGCGGCGTCTCGGCACAGTGCCCTCCGGTTGAAAGAGGAACGGTTGGCCCTGGCCCGCGACGATGCCCCCTCGTTCAGCGATATCGACACCGGTGACGGAAAGGTGCGGTCTTCAGGGAAGATACGCGTCGATACCACCCGAGAGTCGTCCGGTCGCAAGAAATACGAAGCCTCGACCATCGCGGCTGGAGCTCGACGTCAAGCAAAAAAGGATCGACGTTAGGAAAGCACGGGCGACCGATACCACCATCATGTTCGGGCTCTGCTCGAGTGCCTTGGCCGCTCGCCTGCAAGCGCCTTCTTCGGCTGCGGCGATCGAGTGTTGGACTCGGGATGCCTTCTCGCGGTGAGACAGGCGTGGTCGCTCCACGCTCGTGGTCGTTCGCAGCAGGTCCCACTCACCGACAAGATATCCGGCTGGGAATAGGACGGGTGGGCAGACGGTTGCGTCCGGCATGACAAAGGTTGTCGGAGAATACGGTGTGTGGCGCGGATACATGGGGCTCACCCCGCAGGCCGCGCGGGAGATCGAAGAGCTGGGATTCGGGGCGCTGTGGTTGGGTGGTTCGCCGCCGGCGGATCTGTCGGCCGCCGAATCGCTGCTGGAGTCGACGGAATCGCTGATCGTCGGAACCAGCATCGTCAACATCTGGACAGCGCGGGCCGATGAGGTGGCGGAGTCCTTCCACCGGATCGAACAGAGGTTTCCCGGTCGGTTCCTGCTCGGCATCGGAGTCGGTCATCGCGAGGCCAACGGTGCTGAGGCGATCAAGCCGTATGACGCCCTGGTGCGCTATCTGGACGAACTCGACGCGGCGGGGGTGCCGAAGGATGCCAGGGCGCTGGCGGCACTCGGGCCGCGAGTGCTGGAACTGGCACGCGACCGGACCGCCGGTGCGCTGCCTTATCTCGCCCCGCCGGAGCACACCCGGATCGCCCACGAGATCGTCGGTGCGGACGCGCTTGTTGTCGCGGAGCAGAAGGTGGTCCTCGACGGTGACCCCGACCGGGCACGAGCTGTCGCCCGGCAGATGGTCCCGATGTATCTGGGGTTGGTGAACTATGTCAGCAATCTGCGCCGGCTCGGCTTCACCGAGGAGGACCTGGCGACTCCGGGCAGTGATCGGCTCATCGACGTGCTCGCGCTCCATGGTGAACCCGGCAGGGTCGCTGCGGGGTTGGCCGAGCACTTGTCCGCGGGGGCAGGCCACGTCGCGATCCAGGTCTTGAACGAGGACTACCTCGCGGCCCTGCGCACCCTGGCGACAGTGCTGCCCCTCGCACGGTGAGATGACGGACTCCGCTCGATCCGGCGACCCGGGTTGCGTACGACGTTGGCGCCCTACGCCGCAACCGCCGCCGCCCGGGAATCCTCGACCCGCTGAACCCTGCTGAACATGCTGGAGTTCGGACTCACTGAGCTGAATTGGTTGCCGAACCATGCGGCTTCGGCTCACATTTCACGGTCGCAGCCACCGCCGAACGACCGTCCATGCCCAAACCAGGGCGTGTGGGGTCCATGCCAAGGCCGCTGGGGTCGTCACCGTCAACACCGGCGTGCGCCGGAGCTCGTCGGTCATACTGGACCGCCGAAGCTGGCGGGGGCGGTGACGGCCAGGGCTCCGGGCACAGCCGCGAAGCCGGAAGGCCCGCGGACAGCGACCCGGGCCCGGGGTTGCTCTGGGATATCAGCCCAGGCGTCACGGGTGATCCTCTGCCCCAACGGTATTCCCAGGAAGACGGTGGTTGCGACGGTGCCGGCGGGGTCACTCATGGTGCTGTGCTCCTATTCGGGGTGGGGTGCGGGCTGCTCCGGCGTCCGCTTCATTGCGCTGGTCCCTACTACGTGGTGACCGTCGCTTGCCGACGACGCGGGGGCCGACTGGGCATCTGTTCACGGGACTGATGAACTTCGGCCTCCCGACGGCCCCGTCGCCGGGCCGCGCGGCGTCGGCGATTTGTTCATGTCGATGTGCCGGACTCGAGGCCGAGCGGAATGCGTTCGCGGCCTCCGGCGAAGCTGGTGAGCTGCTCGTCGAGCGTGGCGTGGCCACCGGCGGGCACCATTCCTACAGCAGAACCGATTGTGACACGGAAGCTGTGTGCGGACAACGTGTTTGGTGACAGGCGGGCGCGGTAGCCGGGCCGAAGCTTGGCATACCTCGCTACCGGGACCGTATAGGCGCGGAAGCGACTGTGACTGGGGCATCCCGTGCGGAAGCGCTGTCGAAATGCTCGAAATGTCCACTGCCTCAACGTGAATCACCGTAGACTGGTGCTCGGCGGGCCGTCATGTGATGGACGCGAGTCGAGCCGACCACGGTAGGGGAGCGGCTCCATGACGTCGCGCGGGCCGCTCGTTGCGAAATGTCATGGGATCGGTAGGTCACGGTCGTTGCCACGATTTCCGCTGCCGGTGGAATAGTTCCGCGCCGGCGGCATTCGTAATCTTCCGCGCGCTCATTGCGATTGTCGGACTGCGTAGATCTGTGAAACAGGAATGACATGTCGACGCGAGAATTTGACCGACTGTCTGGTCGGATTGCTGAAATATAGCTTCGGGGCGAGCAAATTTTCTGCGTCTTGCCGCTTCTCCGGCGACTATTGACAGCGCATCAGTGGTGAGGCAACCTTGGTTTACCCAGCAGTTCCACCCTTATTCGACCTTCGCAATCTTTCCAGTCACCCGAGTGGAACTCTGCCCGGACATCTGATCGAATATCTTGTAGGGGGCAGTGTGAGTGCAAACAGATCCGATGTAGAGCACACAGAATTCGCCGTGGTGGAGAATGATCTCGACCGTCTGGAATATTCGCTCGTCGAAAATCCCGATGACGTATTCGACGACAGCTTCGAGCCGCAAGTGTGCGACATGGCGGACCTCGCCGGCGATGCGACGGCGCAGAGTCGCTTTATCGACCGACTCGGGGCGGCCATGGCGGACGTCGGACTGGCTATCTTGATCAACCATGGTGCCGAAACGGTCCTGCCCGAGGCCGCCGACGCGGCACTGCAGATGTTCACTTCGACACCCATCGAAGAAAAGATGAGGCACATCGCGACGGACTGCACATTCGGCGAGCCGCTGCAAATGGGGTACATCCCACTCCAGGAAAGTACGCCTTCACTGCCGAATTCGGTAGAAGCGTGGGAACTCGACAAAGCGGCTTTCCGTATTCCGGGCGAAGACCCGGAAAAGGCTCTCACCTTCTGGCCGGGTGAGCGTTTCGAAGTGGCGCTGCGACCCTACTGGCAGGCTTGTGAGCGGATGTTGCTTCCGCTTGTGCACGCCATGTTCCGATATCTGGGCGTCGACCCGTCCTTGTACGACGAAGAACTGTCTCCACCGAACAGCGTGCTGAGGTTCAACCACTACCCGCCGATCGACGATGCCGTTGCGGATGCCGGGAACACGGGCCGAGTCATCGCCCACGAGGACTACGGGCTGATCACGCTGTTGCCCGCTACCCCGGTAGAGGGCCTGCAGCTCTACCACCCGCGACACAAGACGTGGAGCAGGCTCCGCGCGCCGGCCGGGTCCTTCGTCCTGAACAGCGGCGACTGGCTGAAAATGATCAGCAACGATCGCTACCATTCCTGCACCCATCGCGTCAGCGTCCCTCGCGACCGCGCCCAGCGGGCCGTGCCCCGCCTCACCATTCCCTATGTCGTACACCCGCACGAGACGTCGATCGTGGAAGTTCTGCCGGGCTTCGATCCGAAGTATCAGCCAATCAGTGGCCGGGATTTCATGACGAGGCTGGCTGCCAGGTATCTGGATCGCTGAAGTCTGCTGTGCGTCGGATCGATGCCGTATGCAAATGCAGTCGTCCGTCGACGGCTCGGATTCATTCAGAGGTGACAACGTGGGTTCCAGCAATTCCAATGAAGCGCTCGGCAAGTTCGGGGTAGTGGAGAAAGACCTCGATTATTCGCTCGAGCAAAGCCCCGACGACGTGTTCGACGACAGTTTCGAACCGCCGATCTGTGATATGTCCGACCTGCAGGGCGACTCGGCCGCGCGAAAACGCTTCGTCGATATGCTCGGTCGCGCCATGGAGGATACCGGGCTGGCGATCCTGGTCAACCATGGGATCGATATCGACTCGCTCCAGGACACCGACGCGTGCGCTCTGGAACTGTTCACCTCGGTTCCCGAGGAACAGAAGCTGAAGTTCGCCGCGACCGACTACGTGTACGGCGGGGCGTTCCGCCGCGGGTACTTCGCGGTTCAAGAGTGGACACCGACACGGCCGAATGCCGTGGAAGCATGGGAGTTCTTTCGCGATTCCTTCCGTGTGCCCGGTGAGGATCACGACAAAGCGCTGACCTTCTGGCCGGAGGAGAAGTTCGAAACCGGTCTGAGGCCGTATTGGCGGGCGTGCGAGGAACTGACGCTGCCGCTCGTCCGGGCCCTGCTCGAGCATCTGAACATCGATCCTTCGATCTACGACGAGGAACTTTCACCACCGAACGGCGTACTGAGGATCAACCACTACCCGGCGCTCGAGGGCCGTGCGAGTGATACCGAGAACACGGGTCGCTTCATGACCCACGAAGACTATGGCCTCATCACCTTGCTGCCCGCCAACCCGATCGAAGGGCTGCAGGTCTTCCACCCGCAGCGCAAAACCTGGAGCAGGGTCACCGCCCCGCACGGGTCCATGATCTTGAACAGCGGCGACTGGCTCCAAATGGTCAGCAACGATCGCTTCCGTTCGTGTTCGCATCGGGTGTGCGCGCCTCGGGATCCGGCCCATCGGGCGGTATCCCGGATCTCTGTTCCCTACCTCGTTCTGCCCCGGGAGAATTCAGTTCTCGAGGTATGGCCCGGCCGCACACCGAAGTACGGCCCCATCGGCGCCAAGGACTTCATGGCGAAGCTGGCAGGCAAATACGTGGACTACGACGACTAGATGCTCCGAGCGAGATTCTTCCTGACATCCGGTCTGCCACGCTGTGCCTGAACGCGAGAAATGAATGGTGCCATGATTGACCACAGAGACTCCGGGCCGGGTGGATTGATTGCGATCGTAGGCATGGACTGTCGTTTCCCCGGCGCCGATGATCCGGACGAATATTGGAAGCTTCTTTCCGAAGGGCGACATGTTTCCTCCGGCCTCCCCACCGAACGTGGGTGGGACCTCGGCCGTGTGTACAACGAGGACCCGGCCGTCGAAGGGTCCACGTACATCCAGCGGGGTGGCTTTCTGCGCGACCTCGGCGACTTCGATGCGAGCCTGTTCGGAATAGGCCCGCGTGAGGCCACCACGATGGATCCGCAACAACGGATGCTGCTGGAAAGTTCTTGGCTGGCGCTGGAACGTGCGCGCCTGAGCCCACGGTCGCTGAGTAACGTCCACTCCGGCGTGTATGTCGGAGCGACCGACAGCTATTACGGCCTGGCGGGCTCGAGAATTCCCGGCCTGGAGCGGCATCTGCTGATGGGGACGATGCTGAGTGCGACCTCGGGCAGGATCGCCTATGCCCTCGGCCTCAACGGCCCTGCCATCACAGTGGATACAGCCTGCTCGTCAGCTCTGGTAGCCGTGCACCTGGCGGTTCGAGCACTCCGCTCCGGTGAGTGCGATGTCACGATCGTCGGCGGCGCTACCGCGATCTCCGATCCGTCGATGCTGGCACGATACTCACGGCACAGGGTCCTGTCGGTGGATGGCTACTCCCGCGGATTCTCCGCCGACGGCAACGGATTCGCGCCGGCGGAGGGGGTCGCGTCGTTGATCTTGATGCCGTTGGAGCGAGCCCAGCTCCTCGGCAAGCCGGTGCTGGCGGTGATCCGCGGCAGCGCCGTCAACGAGGACGGAGCAAGTGCCACTCTGCAGGCGCCGAACGGGCGTGCGCAGCAGGCCGTGATCGCCGCCGCCCTCGACGACGCCGGGTTGCTTCCCCAGCACATCGGTGCGATCGAAGCGCACGGCCCAGGAACGCCCCTCGGCGACACCACCGAGGCCGCGACTCTGCAGACCAGTTACGCACAACACCATTCCGCGGACGACCCTTTGTGGGTGGGTTCGGTCAAATCGAACATCGGCCACACACTCGCCGCCGCCGGACTCGCGGGCTTGGTCAAAATGGTGCTGGCGCTCCAGCACGAGCGATTGCCCGCCACACTGCATGTGGAGAACCCCATCGCCGGTGTGGACTGGTCGACGGGCGGGATGCGGCTGCTGCAGCAGTCCCGTCCCTGGCCGCGTACGACACAACCGCGTCGGGCAGGCGTCCTGTCGTACGGGATCACCGGCACCAACGCCCACGTCATCCTCGAAGAAGCGCCAGAGCCCGCCGCTGTCGGCTATCGGCCCACGCCCGGGTGTGAGCCTTCTCCACTGCGCACGCAACTACCGATGTGGTCGCTGTACGCGGCGTCGCCGTCCGCTCTCGTCGCACAGGCCGCGGCGCTGGCCGCGCACGTGCGCAGCCATGGGGGCCTCTCGGAGGTGGATCTCAGCTGGTCGCTCGGCACCACGCGCAGCGCTCTGACGCATCGAGCTGTTGTCACCGGAGGTGGGAAAGAGGAACTGGTCGGGAAGCTCGACGCGTTCGCCACGGAGGCGATTCCGGCTCCGCTCGGCGTTGCTGTGGGGAAGGTGCGGCACGGCCCCGGCCCCGTTTTCGTCTTTCCCGGTCAAGGGTCGCAATGGGTCGGGATGGGCGAGCGGCTGCTCACCGACTCGCCCGTTTTCGCTCGGTCGATGTCACGCTGCGCCGAGGCGCTGAGGCCCTACGTCGACTTCGACGTCGTCGCGGTGTTGCGTGGGGAACGGAGTGCACAGGTCGAGCGGGCCGAGGTGATCCAGCCGCTGCTGTTCGCGATGTATGTGTCGCTGGCCGAATTGTGGCAGAGTTTCGGGGTCAGGCCCGCCGCCGTCATCGGGCACAGTCAAGGTGAGATCGCCGCAGCTCATATCGCCGGAGCCCTCACACTCGACGAGGCCGCTCGTGTAGTGGCGCTGCGCAGCGCCGCGCTCCGGGTCGTCGACCGGCGAGGAGCCATGGCGTCGGTGGTGATGCCCGCCGAGCGCACCAGGGAATCGCTGTGCCGGTGGAACGGCCGGCTCGAGGTGGCGGTGGTCAATGGACCGTCGGCCACGGTGGTTGCCGGCGATGCCGACGCGATGACGGAGTTTCTGCAGCAGTGCGAACAACGTGGTGTCGAAGGTCGGCTGCTGCCCGTGGATTACGCTTCCCACAGTCGGCATATGGAGGTACTGCGCGATCGTATCCTCGCCGATCTCGGCCCAATCCCCTCGCGTGCGGCCCGGCTGCCCATCATTTCCTCGACCACCGGCGAGATCATCGATTCGACCAGCCTGGACGCCGCGTACTGGTTCGAGAACCTGCGCCGGACTG
This sequence comes from Nocardia sp. NPDC055053, assembly GCF_053608285.1. NCBI lineage: Bacteria > Bacillati > Actinomycetota > Actinomycetes > Mycobacteriales > Nocardiaceae > Nocardia > Nocardia sp. NPDC055053. The sequence continues at coordinate 42,549 of NZ_JBSGVD010000023.1, forward strand.
TGTATTTCGACGAGGCGATACGCCGTGCGCTGACCGCGGGATATCGGCAATTCGTCGAGGTATCTCCGCACCCCGTCCTGACCGGCGCGATCGCCGAGATCGCATCGATGCTCGACATCGACGCCGGGGTCACCGGCACGCTGCAGCGCGGGCGAGGAGGAGGTGAGGACTTTGTCGCCGCTGTGGCCGACGCGCATGCCCAGGGCGCCGAGGTGGATTGGGAGGCACTGTATCCCGGTGCCCGCGAGGTCGACCTGCCCACGTATGCGCTGCAACGTCGGTCCTATTGGCTACCGCCGACCAGTACGTCACGGAATAGGCGAGAGGGATCGTTCGACATCGCAGACCACCCGCTGATCACCGCCACCACCGACCTTTCCGACGGCGGCATGGTGTGTGTGGGTCACCTCGATCTGAAAGAACACTCGTGGCTGGCTGACCACAAGGTATTCGACCGGGTCATCGTTCCCGCCACTGTAACGGTCGAAATTCTCACCTGGTGCGCTGTGCGGGCGGGGGGAAGCGGGGTGCAGGACCTGGTCCTGAGTTCTCCTTTGCCGCTGACCGATACCGCAGTCGATATCCAGGTGATGTGCGGCCCGGTGGGACAGGACGGACGCCGACGGTTGACCCTGCACTCCCGTGATCGTGGGGACAAGGGGCCATGGCGCTGCCACGGCGAGGCGACAACCGCCGACACGGTCGCCGTGGAAATCGAAGACGTTCCACAGAAACAGGTTTGGCCTCCCTTGGGCAGTCATAGCCTCTCTGTGGATGGATGCTATCGCGCGCTGTGGGACAGAGGTTACGACTACGGTGGCGCCTTCCAGAACCTCACCGCCGCTTGGAGCAAAGACGGCACGCTGTACGTCGAAGTCCATCTGGCGCAGCACCATGCCGCGCGCGCCGAAGGCTTCGGTGTTCATCCCGCTCTTGTCGACTCGATCCTGCACGGCCTACTGCTGACCGGAACCGAGCAGAGCACGATACTGCCGTACTCCATCGGATCCGCGCGGATACTGCCGCGGCGGACCGGCGATCTGCGGGCCACGATAAGCCCGGCCGGACAGGACCGCCACCATGTCCGGGTCACCGACCCTGATGGAAACCCCGTCGCGGACTTCCGGGATCTGCTCCTGCGTCCGGTGACGAAACGTGGATTGCGCGGAATGCTCGCCACCGGCGCTCGCCATGCGTTCCGATTCCGTTGGCGGCCAGTGGATGTGGACGCCGGCGGCGAAAGGGATTGTGCGCGATGGGTGGTTGTCGGCTCACATCGTGACCTTCCAGGGAGCGACGTTCACCCCGATGCCCGCTCGTTGTCTCTCGCGCTGCGGCACGGGCGAGACGTTCCGGAGGTCGTCCTGCTCGATCTTCGTTCCACGACACAGGGCGACGAGTTGCCGGAAGAAACCGCACTGCGGGAACACCTCTTCCGCTCGATGGTCGATGCGCAGACACTTCTGTGCGACGAGCTGCTCCACAAGACGCTGATCGTCTGCGTCACTCGCCGCGCCCACTCCGCGAGCATCGCGGGGAGCGCCCCGGACGCTCTCGGCGCGGCATGCGCAGGCATGATGCGCTCGGTCTCGAGCGAGCATCCGGGCCGTGTGCGATTGATCGATCTCGACGCGGGCCCGGTCGATCACCGGTTGCTGATGGGTGCGATCGGCACCGACCATCCGCAGGTAGCTCTGCGCGGCGCGAGGGCGCTGGTCCCACGCCTCGCTCCCGCGGCCGAAGGCCTTCTCCGACCCCCTGCGATCGAGCAACCCTGGCGGCTGGTGCCAGGTCGGGACAAGACCTTGGACAGTGTCACGGCCGCACCGGCACCCGACCTCACGGTGCCGCTCGAACCGGGCCAGGTGCGCATCTGCGTGCTGGCCACCGGCGTGAACTTCCGTGATCCTCTGGTGGCGCTCGGCATGCTCGACGAACCCGCACTCGGTTTCGAAGTGGCCGGCGACGTGGTGGAGGTCGGCGCGCAGGTCGGCGACGTAGAGCCCGGCGCTCGGGTCGCCGCGGTCGTGCTGCATGCGGGCGCGAGGCCGGGGGCTTACGGACCCGTCGTCGTCGTCGACCGACGTGCCGTCCTCACCGTGCCCGCGCACTGGAGCGGTGCTCAGGCCGCAGGCGCGCCCATCGTGTTCCTCACGGCCTACCACGCGCTCGTCGAGCTCGCCGAGGTGAAACCGGGCATGCGGGTCCTGATCCATTCGGCGGCGGGGGGAGTCGGCATGGCCGCTGTCCAGATCGCCGCCATGCTCGGCGCCGAGATCTACGCGACCGCAAGCCTTTCCAAGCAGGGGATCGTCGAGAAGATGGGGGTCCCGCGAGAACGCATCGCCGACTCCCGCACCCTCGAATTCGAACAGCAATTCACCGAGGTCACGGGTTCCACCGGTGTGGATGTCGTCCTCGGCAGCCTCGCAGGCGAAGCGGTGGACGCCTCGCTACGGCTTCTCCGGCCCGGCGGGATCTACCTCGAGATGGGCAGGACCGACCTCAGGGATCCAGCCACTGTCACCGCCGAACACCCCGAAATCACCTACGATTGCGTCAATATCGCGGTCCTTCCGATGTCTCGTGTGGAAGTCGTTCTCGGCCATCTCCAGTCGCTGTTCGCCGACGGTCTGCTGAGCCCTCTGCCCGTCCGAACCTGGAACATCGGTCACGCGAGGGAAGTGTTGCGACACCTCAGCCAGGGGCACAGCACGGGCAAACTCGTCCTGACTCAGCCCACCGCCCTCGCACCCGAAGAGACAGTCCTGATCACCGGAGGGACGGGAAGCCTGGGCCGATTGCTCGCGCGTCATCTCGTCACCGCGCACGGTTGCCGCCACCTCCTCCTTGTCAGTCGCCAGGGCGACGAGGCTGCCGAGGCCCGGGAACTGGCAGCTGAACTCGGTGAAATGGGTGCGCAGATCACCCTGGCGGCCTGCGATGTCGCAGACCGCGTCGCCCTGTCCTCGGTGATCCGAACTATCTCGCCTCGCCACCCACTCGGCGCTGTCGTTCACGCCGCCGGGATCTTGGACGATTGCCTGTTCACCGACCTCACCCCCGACCGGCTCCAGCGGGTTCTGGCGCCCAAAGCGATCGCCGCTCGACATCTCCATGAGCTCACCGCGGACATGAATCTGCGCGCGTTCGTGCTGTACTCGTCCATCGCCAACGTGGTCGGCACGGCCGGACAAGCGAACTACGCGGCAGCGAACGCCTTCCTCGATGCGCTGGCTTACCACCGGCACAGCATCGGCCTGCCTGCCACATCCATCGAGTGGGGACTGTGGCGGCAATCCAGCGCGCTCACCGCCCACCTCGACGACACCGACCTGGCACGTCTTGCCCGGCAAGGTCTTGTCCCACTCGACACGGCCGGCGCGCTGGACGTCTTCGACATGGCCCTGGAGCAGGATGAGCCCCTTCTCGCCGCGACGGCGCTCTCGCCCGTCGACCCCGATACGCCGTCGGCTGCGGTCCTGGTCGAACTGCCTCGGCACCACACTCCTTCACCTGTCAGCGAAGGGTCCGGCTCCGCGACAGAAGACTTCCCCCGACCGAAACTTCTGGGCTTGCGACCCAGCGAACGGGTCAAGGCACTGACAACCTTGATTCGTACCCACGCCGCTGTCGTGCTGGGACACCAGGATCCCGACGCCCTCGCCGCGGATCGGACCTTTCGAGACGCCGGGTTCGACTCGCTGTCCAATATCGAGCTGCGCACTCGCCTCAGCAGCGCCACCGGCGTCCGGCTCACGGTCGCAGGCATCCTTGACCATCCGACCCCGACCCGCCTCGCCGTCTATATCAACGAGGTTCTCGACCGAGACAGCGGCTCCCGACCCCTCGACTTCCCGTAGGCGGAGAAAATGCTTTCGAAGGGAAAACACATGCCAACAGGCGAAAACCTTCCGCGTACTTCTGTTCGAACCGTCGGTGGAGACGATATCGTGGTTCGCAACCTGCGGTTATCCGACTTGGACCAACTGGTGGACATGGAGCGCACCAAGTGGGACCACGAACAGGCAGCGACAGCCGAGGAGCTGTTCGAGAGAATCGATCAGCTACCCGAACATGCCGCGGGCGCATTCTCGCCGGACGGGGACAGACTCCTCGCGTCCATGTTCGCTCGACCCATCACCAAGGAAACGATTTGCGCGGCGGAGAATTGGAGAGCCTGTGCCTACGCCCCACTTCCCCCACACGGCAGTACCGATTGCCTGTTCGGCGTGAGTCTGACCAGTACCAGCTCCGCAGCGGCCGGAGCTCTGTTTCGCTCGTTCTTGCCGCAGCTGGCCGAATTGGGTTATCGGAACCTGTACGGCGGGTCGACCGTCCCTGGATTGCGTGAATGGATCAAGGCCAACCCGGAGGGTTCACCCCTCTCCTACGTGCGGGCGACAAACGATGACGGGACTCCCGTCGACCGGCAGCTTCGCTACTACTATTTGAACGGCTTCACGACGACAGTCTCGGTCAAGCCGAATTACTTTCCCCACCCGCAGTCCCTGGACTACGGGGTCGTGATCCACAGGAATCTTTGAGCCAGCTGTGGACGACCGCATACAGCGCGAGCCGAGGGGAGAAGAAATGCTGCAGCTACGACCGGCAACCGGACTATTGAGCGAGTACATCGCCAGAAAAGAACCAGCGTTCCTTCCGGGACTGGCCGCCGGCTGGCCGGCCGTGCATCGGTGGGATTTCGACTTCCTCGGAAAGCTGCGGCCCGAGATGACCATCGAGTTGGTTCGGGGAGATCGTGAGAGCGCCGCGACACATTTCACCGAGTCGACGCTGGGAGCGTACATGGAGTTCCTCGCTCTCGACGATCCCGGCGAGGAATCCCTGTATCTCAAGGAATTCGACCTCTTGCGTAGGTTCCCACAGCTGCAGGCCGACATATCGCCTCGAAAGAGACTCTTCCCACGGCGGGCGGTCTCCCCACCCCCCGGCGTCTGGGTGGGCCCCGCGGGCGCGCGCACCGGTGCTCACTACGACCTGCTGGGAAACATTGCCGTAGCGATCCGCGGAAACAAGCGCTTCCGCATAGCGCCGCCGGGTTTCGTCGAAGGGGCCGACGCGCTGTCCGCGAAGTACGACCCGTGGGCACGTCTTTCGGCCCGGCCCTTGGCGGAGATAGCCGCGGTGTCGACGAACTCCGAAAAGAGTCTGTTCGAAATCGAACTCCAGGCCGGTGACGCACTGTACGTTCCCGATCACTGGTGGCATGAAGTGTACAATCGCTCGGCCAGTATCCTGCTGAGCGGCTTCTTCGGTACCTACAAACACGTCGCGTTCTGCGCGATCCAGGTAGCGGCACGCCACATTCTGCACCTTGCACACCTCGACCGGGTCACCGCGTGCACCTGCCACGAAACCACCGTCTGACCTTTGTCGCCCGATCTGGTTCAGGCATTGGTGAGTCGCTGCCTTTCCGATAAGGAGTACTGATGAGAGAGTTCGCCCTCGATGATTTGAGTCGACTGTATCGGGCGTGTGAAGGAGCCGAACTGGAACTCACCGAGAAGACACTCGACGAGCCCTTCGAGGAACTCGGGCTGGACTCGCTCGGCACGATCGAATTGGCCGAACGAATCCAGCGGGAATGGCACGTGCCGATACCGATGCTGCTGCCGAATGAAACCGTCGAGATTCTCCGGACGCCTCGGCTCGCCCTCGAGTACGTCAACAAGCTCTTGGCCGCGCCGCACGGAATGCCATAGAAGCGGGAGGAGCTCACCGGTGACGCGAGCAGTCGACGACCTGATCACGACGTTCTACCGCGGTTTGAGCGGCGACGTCGCCCTACTCGACGGCGTGATGGCCCCCGACTGGGTCGACGACTCGTCCGGGCCCGCGTCAGGCCGCGAGGGCATCGAAAGTCTCGTTGCCGCAATCGATCACGCGTTCTCCGACTTCACGATCGTCGTGCACATGATCGTCGACGGACGCGGGGAGGACGGCAACGGGATGGTCGCGGTCCGCGGGGAGATGCGCGGCGTACACGAGGGGGAGTGGCTCGGTGTTCCCGCCACCGGAAGCGCTGTCCGGATCCGGATTCACGAATTTCACCAGATCGCCGACGGACTCATTGTCCGGTCCTGGGGCCTCGAGGATTGGTTCGGCTGGCTTCGCCAGGTCGGGGCCGTCGGCAGCGGTGGTCCAGGGATCTATGAAGGGAAACGTAACGTCTCATGACAGAGCTCTCCCGCGAGATACCGACTGCGCCGGGCGCCCGGCCTGTGGTCGGCCATCTCCTGCCGTTCTTGAAGCAGCCCTTCACCTTTCTGGCTCAGCTACCCGAACACGGTGATCTCGTGAAGATCCGCCTCGGCCCGAAAGCCGCTGTGGTGATCTGTGATCCCGGGCTGACTCGCAAAGTTCTGGTCGACGACCGGACCTTCGACAAAGGTGGTTTGTTCCTGGAACGAGAGCGGGAGTGGCTGGGCGAAAGCGTCGCCACATGCACACACAGCGAGCATCGGCACAAGCGCCGCCTGGCCCAGCCCGCCTTTCATCCGAGACGTCTCGCGGATTATGCGCACACGATGACAACGCAGATAGCCTCCGTCGTAAACGGTTGGCATTCCGGTCAAGTCCTCGACGTCTGTCCGGAGATGTTCACGATCACGTCCAGGGTATTCGGCGCCGCCATGTTCTCCAGTACCCTCCCGGCCGGGGTGCTGCACGAGGTGATCGGCGATCTCACCGCCACCTTCGACGGCACCTTTCAACGCACGTTGCTGCCGGACGCGATCAGCCGTCTACCGATTCCCGGTACCAGGCGGTACAACCACGCCAATCGTCGGCTGCGCAAGACGATGAACGGCATCATCGCCGATCGTCGCGCGAGCGGCATCGACAACGGGGATCTGCTCTCGGCGCTGATGGCGGCCCACGACCGTGAGAGTGACGCTCGTAGCAGCATCGACGACGATGTCAGCGATGCTGTCGTCACGTTCTTCGTCGCGGGAACGGAGACTACGTCCTCCGCGTTGGCGTGGGTGCTGTGTGTTCTCGCGCAACACCCCGACATCGAGGCGCAGTTGCATGCCGAGGTCGATACGGTGCTTTCGGGACGGCAGCCCGAATACAGTGACCTGGAGCGGCTGACGGTCGCGAGCAGGATCGTCACCGAAACCCTTCGCCTCTATCCTCCTGCGTGGTTCTTCACCCGGACAGTGACCGCCGGGGTGGGGCTCGGCCCCTACGATCTGCCAGTCGGCAGCACCATTGCCCTGAGCCCGTACCTCATTCACCGGCGGGCCGACCTCTACGACGATCCCGATCGTTTCGATCCCGACCGTTGGCTGCCGGAACGCGCGGCATCGTCCCCTGGAAGCCTGCTGCCCTTCGGCGGCGGGGCCAGGAAGTGTATCGGGGAAGCCTTCGGGATGACCGAGGTCGTGCTGGCCTTGGTGATTATCGCGAGTCGCTGGCGGTTGCAGACTATCCCCGGCCTGCGCATCCGCCCCCCACTTTCCGTCTCCTTGGTACCAGGAGGACTGCATCTGCGTGTTCTCGACCGCCGGGCTGGCCGATGAGGGGTTGAAGTGAGTCCGGACAGCAATAACACAGCTTCCGGGCGTCGTGTTGCCGATGTGAAAGAGGTGTTCGGTGTTCGAGTTGACAAGTGCTGAACAAGAATTGCTCCCTTCCGATGACGATGTCGAGTTCTATCGGGAGCACGGCTGGTTCATCACACCACGGTTGTTCACCGAGGAAGCGGTCGACGATGCGTTGAACGCATTGGAGGCGCATCATCGACGCGAGCGTGATTACGTGCTCCCGGGCGCGATCGACGAACTCTACGACTGGGCTCCGGGTGCGGTGCACCAGATCCGGTTCAACGACTATGTCGCGCTGACAAATCGCCGCCTCCGCGATTTCATGCTGCAGCCGATAGTCGCGGCCGTCGCAGCGCGGTTGGCGCAAACGAGCCAGATCAGATTGTGGCAGAGCAGTATTGTGTACAAGCAACCACAAACCGCCGGCGGCGATACCACTATAGGATGGCATGCCGAACGCGCCTACCTGCGTACCTGTACCTCCATCAATATGTTGACTGCGTGGATCGCTCTGCAAGACTGTGACGAGTCCATGGGTCCGGTGGTGATGATCGATGAAAGCCACCGCTGGCCGGATACCGAAGACATTCGTGCCATCAGGTACGGCCGAACATTTTTCGGCGCCGATCCCGCGTTGTTGCAGGACCGCCTCGAGCGCACCGGCATGCCACTGCGAACCGTTCCCATGTTGTTGCGCAAGGGCGAAGTCAGTTTCCATCACTGCCTGACGCTCCACAGCAGCGGCCCCAATCTGAGCGGGCGTGCCAGGGTCGGGGCAACAGTCGATATGCAGGATCGCGTGAATCGCTACCAGCCGGTCTACGACCAAGCGGGAGAATTGCTCACCACTGCCAACGATCGGATGTGCCGCAAGCTACCGAACGGCGATTTCGACTACAGCGACCCCACGATTTGTCCCGTGCTGTGGGATAAGTAGCACGCCGTCTTCCGTATTTTTCTGTCGATTTGGAACGAGGTATCATGTTCGAGTTGTCGCCGACCGAACAGGAGTTGCTGCCATCCGACGACGATGTCGAGTTCTATCAGGAGCACGGCTGGTTCGTTACCCCACGATTGTTCACCGACGAAGTGGTGGACGCCGTGTCGGCTGCATTAGCGGCTTACCACAGGGGCGAGCGCGACAGGGCGTTACCCATCACGCTCGACGAGATGGACGACTGGATCGAGGGCTCGCCTCATCAGCTCCGATTCAACGATCACGTCGCACTGACCAGCGACCGTCTTGGAAGCTTCATGCTCCAGCCCTTGATCGGGGCCATTGCGGCGCGGCTGGCGCAGACCAGTCAGATCAGGCTCTGGTTGAGCAGCTTGATATACAAGCCACCGCGCACGGAGCACACCATCGAATGGCATTCCGACCGTGTTCATTGGCACACCTGCACCTCCACCAGAATGTTGACCGCGTGGATCGCTCTCCAGGATAGTGACGAATCCATGGGGCCCGTGATAATGATCGACGGTAGCCATCGATGGTCGGATACCGAGCAAATACGCGCGGTTCGCTATAACGACGAATTCATTCTCGGCGCCGACCCGGAAAAGGCGGATAGTTTGCTCATGCGCACCGGAATGCCGATTCGTCGTGTACCGCTCTTGTTACGCAAAGGCCAAGTGAGCTTTCACAGCTGCATGACGATTCACGGCAGCGGCTCAAATCTGAGCAACCTTGCGAGAGTAGGCCTGATCGTGCACATGCAGGATGGCGCGAACCGATACCAGCGGGTCTACGATGAAACGGGGAAACTGCAGTCACATGTCAACGATCAGATGTGCGGCAGACTTCCGAACGGGGACGTCGACTACAGCGATCCCAAGATTTGTCCCGTACTCTGGGATACGCCGGAATCTCCCTCGGGTGAGTCGGGAGACCTACAGATATGAGGCGAGCCGGCGAGGTGCGTGTTCTTTTCGTTGCGACGGTCTTCGACGGCGGGGTGGAAGCGGTCCTGGAGGTGCTGATCCGGGGGCTGGAGGACCGTGGTGTCCGGTGTGGGGCGTACGCGCCGCAGGGCAGCCCGGGCCGGGTCGGGTCGTTGTGTGCGCTGGGCGTGTGGATCGGGTCGCCCGCGCCGGTGGCGGCACGGCTCGCGCGGGGAGACTTCACGGTGGTGCACGCGACATCGGCGTGCCCGACCTGGCCTGGCCTCGGGTCGCTGCTGCGGTGGGCGGCGCTGTTCGCGGGGACGGTGGTGACTGGGCACGTCAGTACCCCGACCGATGTGACCGCGGTGCGGTTCGACGGGTACACAGCGGTGTCGGCCGACGCGGCCACGGCGTTGATCACGCGCACGGCGACCTTGCCTCAGGTGATCGCGAATGCTCCGGATGTGGCCGTGTGCACGCCGGGGCCCGGGCGGGCGGGCGGGCGTCCGCAGCTGCTGTGGGTGGGCCGGACGGTGGATACCGACTGGCCGGCCAAAGACATCCACGGGCTGTTGTATCTGGTGGCGGCCGGTGCGCTGGCGGATTTCGAGGTCGTGATCGTCGACACCGACGACAATGCGGAGACACTGGGGCTCGACGATTGGCTGGCCGGGCGGGTGGACTACCGGCCAGGCCTGTGTTCGAAAGCTGCTCTGGTGCAGTTGTATCGGGATGTGGCCGCCGGTGGTGGCGCGCTGATCTCGACCTCGCGGTCCGAGGGGCATCCGATGGTGATGCTCGAGGCGATGGCCTCGGGCTGTCCGGTGATCGTGCCCGACAGCGCCGGTTTCGACATGGTCACCGATGGGGTGAACGGGCTGAAATACCGTCGGCGCGCGGCATTCTCCGAGATTTCCCGTTGTTTGCGCGAGCTCGGAGATACGCGGATCCGGGAAAGGATCGTCGCGGGCGCGTTGGCCTCGGTCGCCGGCGACCGGCACCCGGACCGAATGGTCGAGGCGTACCTGCGGATGTATCGGTCGTTGCCGCCGCGATCGTTCGGGCATCGGAACGGAGGTGTGCTGGAACTGATTCGTGGGTCGTTGTGGCATCGACGATCGGGTGCTCGAACGGCACCGGCCTGGGGTCCCAGCAACTGAGTTGCGTTGAACCCCAAGGCCATTCGACGCCAGTCGGCTATCGATCCCCTGGAACGTAGTCGGTGTGGGGGACAGCTTTTGCCCACAGCGCGTCGCGCACGGCGATCGCGCGTGCGACTTCGACCGGATCATGCGTCAGGCCGTAGCCCACGAAATCCTCCTCGTCGAACAGCGTCCAGGCAAGCGTGTCGTCGTCGATCAGGCACCACTCGTCCGTGGTGTAGTCCTCCGGATTCAACCAGTGACGGGGGAGCCAGCGAATATCTTCACCGTGTGCCTGGTTACGCCCGGTCACCGCGTGCAGAAAACGGATGTACTCGGTCAGGGGTTCGGTGACGACCCGGACACGTTGCATGGCGACTCCTCTGGCGGTGGTCGCGTCGCTCAGGTCCTCCCATTCCTTCCACAACACCGGGTAATCGTCCGGGTCGAGCGGCACCAGGCCGGCCTGATATCGGCGCATCGGTTCGTGTTCGTCGCTCACGACATGCTCATCTTCCACCTCGAATTGGAAGGCGCGGTACCGAGCCTGCTCGAACAAAGAAGCCAGGTCGGACCGAGGAAGAAACAACACAGTCACCGCCCCCCGTCGATCGACCGTCGGCTCCTGGCATGACCAGGGGTATTCGGACTGAATCGACTACTCATAGAATCGCATCCGATCTCGATATGCTCGGTCAGGCTGGATCGCCCGAGTTGGGAAGTGTGGTCCTCGGCCAGGAGAATCTCATGGCTGATCCGTCAACAAACGGCATCGTTCGGACAGTCTGTCGGCAACCCGTGTCATGAAATCTCTGCCCCTGATCGACGGATGTTTCGGATGGAACCCCGGCAATACTTTGACGAGCGCCGCTTCATAAGGGTGAAGCGTGTAGAGAACGGTGACCCGGGGCACGGCGCGCTGGGCGGGATCGCGTGGCACGCTGACGCGATGGGTGCAGGCACGAAAGGTACCGTTGCTGATGAATCTGAGCCATTCTCCGCTGATAACAACAAGGGAATCGGCCGGGGTGCGCACCCTGCTCCACGCCTTGCTTCGAGGGCGATATACCTGTAACCCCTCTACCGGACTTCCTATCATCAGGCTGAGAAGCCCATAGTCCTCGTGAGACAGCACGCGGGCCGGCGAAGCAAGGTCGTCGACGGGAGTGCTGATGGGCGGGTAGTGATTCAATCTCAGCACGTCGTTCGTGGGGGAGATGTCCTCGTCGTAGAACGAAGGATCGACGTCCAGGTACCGGAGCAGAGCTCTGCCGAGCTGTGGGGTCAACTCCTCGCACGCGCGCCAGAAACCTCTGAATGCTGCTTCGAATTTCTCGTCCGGCCAGTAGGCGAGAGCCTTGTCCGCATCTTCCCCGGTGATTCGGAAGGCGGATCTGTCGAATTCCCATGCTTCCACCGCATGAGGCAGCGCAGGCATACTCTCCCGGAGTGGGACGTACCCCAAATAGTAGGGCTCACCATAGGCACAGTCCGTTGAAACGAACTTCATTTTCTGTTCATCGGGTATCGTTGTGAAAATGTTCAATGTGTAGGCATCGGTGGTGTGAAATTCATCGGCGCCGATACCATGGTTGATCAAAATCGCGATCCCGACGTCCTCCATGGCGGTACCGAACTGGTTGATGAAACGATCTCGTGCCGCCGCGTTGCCGTGCAGATCCGCCAGGTCGCAGACCTGCGGACGGAAATTGTCGTCGAAGTTGTCGCCGGGGCTCTCGACGAGCGTGTACCCGGAATAGTCGGAATCGGTTTCCGGGACTCCGAGGATGGATACCGCATCATTGGTTTCTTTGTCGCTCACGCCTTCACCCCTGAATGGACGATGATATCGAGCACAATAACTCGGGCTGGTGCCCGACAATAATCGAGTAGAGGTGCACGATAGAAGCACGGATCAGATCGGTGAGACCGCTGGTGCCGTGTTCGTCCACATCTCGGCTGCCGCGGACTGTACTGTATTAAACATCGCATCACCACAGGTGTGCTGTCAATAGATGTCGCACATGATGGCGCCTTTCGCGTCGTGGGCCGGATTCTCAACGCGTGCACAGGCGATCCGGGGACGCTCGCCGAGTGTCAAGCCCTGTGAACCACGACCTTCGGCGCCGCGCGCCGCGCATCTCCCAGTCTCGCTTCGGCTTCCGAAAGTCCGTCGGACGCCGCCATAAAACGCAGGCATCTGTGCACGCTGACATCGGCGCGCCGCTCGACTCGCGGAGCGCCGACGCTCGCGGTGGGGTCCCAAGTTCGGTTGTGCCACGGGCGATTTCGGCATGTAGATCTGGATTGCTGTGTGACACTGATGATTCGGATCATGCGTTGGGTCGCCGCGATGGTTGGGTGGCGGACCTCGGAACGAAATCGGATGTCGCTCGCGATGCCGGTAGTGCCCGGCACCGCGCCCGCGAAGGCTTGGGGGTCGTTATGGGTAGATCAGACGCGAGTACGACTGCGGACCGACGGACGTTCCTGAAGGCCACCACGCTCGTCGCGGTGGCCGAAGCCCTCGGGGTATCGGCGCTGTTGTCGGCATGTTCGGGCGGATCCCGTGGAGCCGGGACGGTCGGTGACACGATCCGGTTCGGATTCCTGGCGGACATGCAAGTCCCCGACCCTGACATCTTCTACGAGGGAGAGGGTCTGCAGGTCACCCTGAGTGCCTACGAAGGCTTGGTCGCCTACACACCCGATTCGCCCGAAATCGGACCCGGACTGGCCGAGACGTGGACGATCTCCGACGACGGGCTCACCTACACGTTCGAGCTACGTACCGGTGTCACCTTCCACGACGGCACGCCGATGACGGCCACCACGTTCATCAAGAGCTATGCACGGCGTTCGGCCGTCAACCAAGCGCCTGCCTACCTGATCGCCGACGTCGAGTCGATGTCCGCGCCCGACGACTCCACGCTCGTGATCGAGCTCAGACAACCTGTCGAACCGTTCCTCGACTACCTGGCCTGCCCTTGGGGGCTCAAAGCAGTGAGCCCGACCGCGGTGCAGGACCACAGCGTGAACGATGATCTGGCCCAGGGCTGGTTGAGTACGCACGATGCGGGAACCGGGCCCTATCGGATCACCGAGTTCGTGCCGAGCAGCCATTACACGCTCACCGCCTACGAGGGCTACTGGGGAACGAAACCGGAATTCACCACACTGCGCATCGAGATCATCCCGGACATCACGACGCAACGTCTCCTGCTCGAGCAGGGCCAATTGGACATCATCACCAAGGGCCTGCCGATCGCCGCGATCGAGGCGATGAAGACGAACCCGGCGTTGACTGTGACGGAACATCCGACGGCGTTCAAGTCCTCGATCTTCCTGAACTGGAAGAAGGGTGCGTTCTCCGATACCGGGTTCCGCCGAGCGATGCGCGAGGCGGTGAACGTTCCGGCGCTGATCGAACCCGCCTACGGCCCGACAGTCTCACGATCCACCCAGTTCTACCCGGCCGGAGTGTTGCCGGACGGGGTCGCGCCGGATGCGCCCGACCACGACGTATCCGAGTTGAAGGCGCTGATCGCGAAACTGCCGGACAGCGACAAGCAGATCGACCTCGCCTACGACGAGGCCGGTGGTGCCACCGATGCCCGTGTTGCCGAACTCCTCCAGACGCAGCTGGCGGCATTGGGACTGGCCGCGACGGTGCGGGCCATGCCGACCTCGCAGGTATTCGCACTGCATTCGACGCCAGTCGGGCAGCAACCGCACATGCTGGTCCACGGGTCCGGCGGCGACGCGCTCAATGCGGACACCACACTGCGGATCTTCTTTCGCACAGGTGTATCGCCGATCAACTGGTTCAACTACTCGAACAGTGTTCTGGACGCGGTCATGGACGCCGGGAAGCGATCACTCAGCAAAGCGGAGGCCGAAAGGCACTGGGTCCAGGGCGCTGAGATCGTGATGGATCAGGCCTGGGTCATCAACCTCTGCGACCTCGAAGACGTCATCGTGACCGACTCCGGCATCGGCCAGATCGTCCATACGCTGCTCGGCACGGGAATGGTGCCTGTCAACCTGCTTCAAAAGGTGACAGCGAGGTGACGCGCTTCCGCAACGGAGCAGCCAACGGGGACGAAGGTAGGCGGCCGACCGACACGCTCGCGCCCCGTGCCCGTGTGCGCGACCTCGAGGTGACGTTCCGCCGCCGGGGCGTCGCGTTGCGCGCGGTTCGGGGAGTTGGCCTCGAGATCGCGGCCGGGGAGATCATCGCGCTCGTGGGGGAGTCCGGTTCCGGCAAGAGCGTTTTGGGGCTGAGCCTGCTCGGAGTTCCGGTGGGCGAGCCGCCTGCTGTCGTCACCGGGCGGGCAGAGGTGTGTGGCGTCGACATGGTCGCCGCCTCGCCCGCCGAGCGACGCAGGGTCCGCCGCGCCCACCTGGGCGCGGTGTTTCAGAATCCGATGACATCGCTGAATCCGACGATGCGGATCGGCGACCAGGTGCGGGAAGTCGCAGGCTCGACCGCGGAGGCGGTCCGGCTGCTCGACCTGGTCGGGGTCACGCGGGCAGGGAGCAGGCTGCGGTCATACCCCCACGAGCTTTCCGCGGGATTGCGGCAACGGGTCATGATCGCGATCGCGATCGCCGCGCAGCCGGACCTGATCATTGCCGACGAACCGACCTCGGCGCTCGATGTCACGGTGCAGGCGCAGATTCTGGCGTTGCTCTCTGACCTGCGGACCGAGCTCGGTTGCTCGGTATTGCTGATCACCCACGACATCGGCGTCGCCGCAGAGGTCGCCGACCGGGTCGCGGTCATGTACGGAGGCCGCCTCGTCGAAATCGGCGCCACGACCGATGTCCTCGCCACTCCATCTCACCCCTATACGGTCGGCCTCCTTGGTTCGCGACTCGATCTCGGCCTGCCGTTGGGACACCGAATACCGGTGCTGGCCGGGATGCCACCGAATCCCGGTGTCCGTCAATCGGGTTGTCCGTTCGCTCCGCGATGCGCGTTGCGCACCGACGACTGCGAGAAGTCGCCGATCCCCCTGGCACCGGCTGCCACCCACAGCGGTCTCGCGGCGTGCATCCTCCCGGCAGAGGCCGACCGGACCCAGGTGCGTGGGCCGACTCCCGCGTTCCCGCCGCTGGGCCTCCCGGACCGCTCGCGACCGGCCGTACGCTGCACTGCGGTCGGCAAGGACTTCCGAATTCGCAACGGGCTGGCCAGGCGCGAGGTGCTGCCGGTGCTGCGCAACCTCGACCTGCAGGTGGAAGCAGGCGAGGCCGTCGCGGTGGTGGGCGAGTCCGGATCGGGCAAATCGACACTGCTGCGGATGCTTGCCGGATTGGAGAAACCCGACAGCGGTGTCATCGAGCTGTCCGGATCGTCGACGCAGATGATCTTCCAGGATGTCAGCGCGTCGCTGACACCCTGGCTGACCGTCGGTCGGCAGGTCGGTGAACGGCTGCCACGGACACTCGGCCGGGCCGACCGCCGGGCCCGGGTGATCGCAGCGCTCGAACGTGTGGGGCTGCCGGCGGCCGTCGCTGACCTCCGGGCCGACAGCTTGTCCACAGGGCAGCGCCAGCGCGTCGCGTTCGCGCGGGCGACGATCGTTGTACCGGCAGTGTTGCTGTGTGACGAGCCGACCTCGGCGTTGGACGCGCCGCTGGCGGCGTCGACGTTGAACTTGATTCAGACGCTGCGGCGCGAGTTCGGGCTGACGGTCATCTTCGTGACCCACGATCTGGCTGCGGCGCGTTTCATCGCCGACCGTGTCGCCGTGATGTATCGCGGGGAGATCGTCGAGGTCGGTGCAGCAGAGGAGGTTGCCCACGCACCGTCGCACCCCTACAGCAAGGCATTGGTGGCCGCGGTGCCGACTATCAGGAGCGCACCGGAAAAACAGCGCAGCACCCCGACAGGGGAGTCGAACGTCCCGGCGTCGGCATCCTTGCTCAGCAGCGGCGCGGGCAGTGAATCGCTGCCCGAAGCAGTAGCGCCGCGCCGACGCGTCACGCCAGGTGATGTGATCACGCTGTGTGTGCTGGCGACCCTGATCGCCGTCATGCTCGGCGCGTCGTGGATTGCCCCCTTCAACCCCGATCTCCCGGTGGGGCGCCCGACAACCCCACCCAACGCGGCGCATTGGCTCGGCACCGACGAGGTCGGGCGCGACATCCTGAGCCGCGTCCTGATCGGCATGCGCTCCAGTTGGTGGGGTGCCCTCTGTGTGATCGCGTCCGGAATAGTCCTCGGCGGCGCCGTGGGGCTCGTCGCCGGCACCCTCGGCGGGGCCGTCGACCGGATCCTGATGCGTATCACCGATATCTTCATCGCCCTGCCTGCGTCCTTGCTCGCGATCGCCGTCGTAGCCGCGATCGGGCCGTCGTATGTACATACGCTGTCGGCGGTGGCACTCGTGTGGTGGCCGCTGTACGCGCGCGTTGTCCGGGGCGAGGTGACCAGGCTCCGATCGCTGCCGCACATCGACGCCGCGCGGCTGTCCGGTGCGGGCCGATTCCGGCTCGGCCGGCTGCACCTGCTACCTGGCGCGTGGCCGCCGACCATTGTCGCGGCCAGTCTCGACGTCGGCGCCTTGATCCTGATGCTGTCCGGCCTCTCCTTCGTCGGGCTCGGTGCTCCCGCGCCTGCTCCCGAGTTGGGTGCGATGTGCGCGAGGGGACTTCCCTATCTGCTGGATTCCTGGTGGGTGCCGATCATGCCCGCGATCGGGCTCTTCGTGCTCGCCACGATCGCGAACTTCGCTGGTGACGTCATTCGCGACCGCCTCACCGATCGCTGACCGCCGGAATGCTCAAAGTCATAGCCCGGCGCGGCAGTTCGACCATCCTCGTGCTGCTCGCGCTCGTCGCGGTGGTGTTCGTGCTCCGGCAGGTCTCGCCGGTCGATCCGGCTCGAGCGTTCGTCGGCGACAGGGCCTCCGCCGAGGTCGTCGAGCGAGCACGGCACGATCTCGGTCTCGATCGGCCGCTGCCGGTGCAATATGTCGACTACGTCGAGAAGGCGGCTACCGGCGACTTCGGACAGTCCGCGGTGACGCGGCGGCCGGTCAGCTCCGATATCGCCGACTATCTGCCCGCCACAGCGGAACTGATCATCTGTGGCTTTGCGCTGGCCGTTCTGCTCGGCTTGCTGCTCGGCGTGGCGACAGCACTGCGGTGGCCCGGGTCGGGTGCCCTTCGATTCGTGCTGATCGGCGGATCATCGATGCCGATATTCCTCGCTGCCTTGCTCGGAATCCTGTTGTTCTACAAAGAGTTCGGAGTTCTCCCGGCTCGCGGACGCAGCTCCTACAGTGACGCACCCGACGGACCGACCGGGTTCCTACTCATCGACTCGCTGCTTGCCGGGCGGCCGAGCGTATTCATCGATGCGGTCGAGCACTTGATACTTCCCGTCGTGTGCTTGTCCATGATCCCCGCGGTCGCTATCGGCCGGGCACTCCGTAGCAGCCTGCAGCACACCCTGCGCTCGGACTTCGTACGCACTGCCCGTGTCAAAGGCATGACGGAGCTCCGCGTCGTCGTCAAACACGCGTTGCGGAATTCGGTGAACTCGACACTGTCGATCGCGGGCATGCAGGTCGCTGCCATGTTCGGAGCCGACATCCTGCTGGAACTGATCTTCGCCTGGCCCGGCCTCGGCCTCTACACCGCGCAAGCCATCAAAGCCGGCGACTACACCACTATCGCCGGAATCACCCTGACACTCGGCGCGATCTACGTTCTGACGAACTTCCTCGTCGACCTCGGTCAGGCACTTGCCGATCCCAGGACCCCTGATGACTGATGAGCGCGATGACGGTCGGCTGGAACTGCCTGCCGACTTCCGGAACGTCCGCTGGCTCGCGGGACCGCTCCACGAGTAGGTGGCCTATCACGTCGTCCGCAAAGTGTCCCATTCACCGCTCATCTCGGCTTCCCTGGAGGTCGAGGTGTGTGCGAGCATTCCGCGATGGCTGGTGGAACCGATAATTGGCCGGTCGTCGACCTGGCCGACCTCCTCGACGTGCTCGATCTCGCCGAGACCGCGCCCGGACGATTTCGGGCGAGGAACGTAGCTTCGACGCTGCCGACGACGTTGGGCAGTCAGACGCTGGCGCAGGCGGTGGTCGCGGCTGAGCGCACGGTGCCGCACATGGCGGTGCAGTCGCTGCACGGTGTGTTCCCGCGCGGTGGGTACGCCGATCGTGAGGTCGAGGTGGACGTCGAGGTCGTCCAGTCGGGGCGGTCGCTGGCCACCGTGCAGGTGTCGTTCCGGCAGGACGGGCGCGAGCACGCGCGGGTGCTGGCCATGCTCAGCGTCGACGAGCCGGACTTCCTCGCGCACCATGCCGCACTGCCGCCGGAGGTGCCGGGTCCGGAGGAATGCGCCGACCTGCCGTGTGCCCTGCTGCCATGGGAGGTCCGGACGCCCGGTGGGGCGGACGCGCTGGCGCTCGACCTCGCGGGGCCCCCGTCGCTGGATGTGTGGATGCGCTGCGACAAGGCGCCTGATCTGCCGTTGTTCTCGCGGGCGCTGTTGGCCCATGGGAGTGAGGGGTTCCTGGGCCCGGTCGCCTTGCGCCCGTATCCGCAGGCCGAGATCGCGCGGCGCGGTGGCCGGGGGAAGTCGGCCATGCTCACCCAGACCATCACCTTCCATCGGCCGTTCACCGTGCACGACTGGCTGCTGTTGCGCTGCGAGAGCCCGTTCGCGGGCGCGGGACGCATGTACGCGCGGATCCAGATATTCACGCGCGCTGGGGAATTGGTGGCTTCGGCGGATGCGCAGGGCCTGATGCGCGCGCACGGAGATCCAAGCAACGCCTTGCACTCCACGGGAGCGCGGGCACGCGGCCCTGTTCACCCGCGTTCATGAACTCCTGACCAGCAAGAAATGGGTTCAGAACCAGTTGGCGTCGGTGTCGAGTGTGGTCCGGTCCCTTGTGGCCAGCAGGTCCAATTGTGGTGCGGTTCGGGGAAGTTCGTAGCGGAAGTAGTAGCGGGCGGCCGCGCGTTTGCCGTCGTAGAAATCGCCGTCCTTGCCGACGGCCGCAAGTTCTTGCTCGAGCCAGATCCAGGCGATCACGATGTGCCCGAACGCCTCGAGATAGACGGCGGCATTGGCCATGGCCGCGGCCGGGTCACCTCCGGCGAACATGGCCGCGGTGACCGTGAGCAGTCGCTGCCATGACGCGTCGAGTCGCTCGGCGTGGTCGCCGGGTTGTCCGCCGGTCGCGCGGGCCGCGGTCACCGTGCCGGCGATGTGTTCGCTGAGCAGCAGCAATGAGGCGCCGTCGTGCTGGATCACTTTGCGGCCGAGCAGGTCAAGGCCCTGGATGCCGTGGGTGCCTTCGTGGATCGGGTTGAGCCGGTTGTCCCGGTAGTGCTGTTCGACGTCGTATTCGCGGGTGTAGCCGTACCCGCCGTGGACCTGGATCGCCAGATTGTTGGCTTCCAGGCACCACTGCGAGGGCCAGCTCTTGGCGACGCCGGTGAGGATCTCCAGCAGCCGGGTGTAGTTGCGGGCGGTCTCCGCATCGGTGGCTGTGCGCTCGAGATCGATGAGCCGGTTGCAGTACAGCAGCAGGGCCAGGGCGCCCTCGCTGTAGGCCTTCTGCGCCAACAGCATTCGCTTCACATCGGGGTGTTCGATGATCGGGACCTGCGCGGTGGCCGGGTCCCTGGTCGTGAGGGCACGGCCCTGGTGGCGGGTTCGGGCGTAGTCGACGGATTTGAGGTAGCCGGTGTAGCCGAGGGCGGTGGCGCCGAGGCCGACGCCGAGGCGGGCCTCGTTCATCATCGTGAACATGTAGGACAGGCCGCGGTGCGCCTCGCCGACGAGGTAGCCGACCGCTCCGGGCGCTCCGCTGGGGGTGTGGCGGCCCTCGCCGAAGTTGAGGACGGTGTTGGTGGTGCCCCGATATCCCATCTTGTGGTTGAGCCCGGCCAGGACGACGTCGTTGCGCTCGCCGCGGGACCCGTCGTCGGTGACGAGGAACTTCGGAACGATGAACAGCGAGATTCCCTTGGTGCCCGCGGGCCCGCCGGGGATCTTCGCCAGCACCAGATGCACGATGTTGTCGGTGAGTTCGTGGTCGCCGCCGGAGATCCACATCTTCGACCCGAACAGCCGGTAGGTGCCGTCGGCCTGCGGTTCGGCGCGGGTGACGATATCGGCCAGCGAACTGCCCGCCTGGGGTTCGGACAGGCACATGGTGCCGGTGGCCGTTCCCTCGATCATCGGGCGGACGAACCGCTCGATCTGGTCGGCGCTGCCGTGCGCCGCGATCAGGTTCGCGTTGCCGATGGTCAGGAACACATAGGCGGTGGTGCCGACGTTGGCGGCTTGGAACCAGCTCATGCCCGCGGCCTGCACGGTCGCGGGCAGCTGCAGCCCACCCAGCGCCTCGTCCATGCTCGCGCCGATGAGGTTGGCCTTGGTGAACGCTTCGACCGCGGCGCCGACCTCCGGGATCATGGTGACGGTCGTGCCGTCGAAGGTGGGTTCGTCGGTGTCGTTGCGTTTGTTGTGCGGGGCGAAATAGCGAGTCGCGATGTCCTCGCACAGCTCGAGGAAACCGTCGAAGGTCTGCTTGGAGTGTTCGGCGAACCGCGGCGCCGCGGTCAGGTCCTCCACGCGCAGCCATTCGTAGAGCAGGAAGTCCAGATCCCGGCGGGAGATCAGGGTCGAGCGCACGGTCGTCCTCTCCGGGGCGGCCGTCTCGGACGGCAGCCCCTGTGCTGTCGGCACCAAGCTACCGACGATCTGTCAGTGGTTCACGAGGAACTAGCCACGGAGTCGGCGCCCACGACGAGAACCGGGTCTCGCCGCGGGCGCCGGCCCGGGTCAGAACGCGGCTTCGGCGATGGTCATGGCGTCGTCGGTCAGCCCCGCCACGACCGCGCGATCGGAGGTCAGCCGGGGCAGGACCTCGCGGGCGAAGAACGCGGCGACGGCCACCTTCCCCTCGTAGAAGTCCCGCTCGCCGGTCCCGCTGTCGAGGGCACGCAGGGCGACCTCGGCGTTGACCAGCAGGCGCCAGCCGATGAACAGGTCGCCGACAGCCATCAGGAAGCGGACCGAACCGAGGCCGACCTTGTACAGCTCGGTCGGCTGCTCCTGGGCGCCCATCAGGTGGCCGGTCAGGGTGGCTGCCATGGTCTGGACGTCCTCGAGCGCGGTGGCGAGCAGCTTGCGCTCGCCCTTGAGGCGCTCGTTGGCGGAGTCGGTCTCCAGGAACTTCTGGATCTGGCCTGCGACGTGGGCCAGGGCGACACCGCGGTCACGCGCGATCTTGCGGAAGAAGAAGTCCTGCGCCTGGATGGCGGTGGTGCCTTCGTAGAGGGAGTCGATCTTCGCGTCGCGGATGTACTGCTCGATCGGGTAGTCCTGCAGGAAGCCGGAGCCACCGAAGGTCTGCAGCGAGTCGGTCAGGTACTGGTAGGCGCGCTCGGAGCCGACACCCTTGACGATCGGGAGCAGCAGGTCGTTCACCCGCGCGGCCAGTTCGGCGTCAGCGCCCGAAACCTGCTGCGCGACTTCGGGATCCTGGTGCGCGGCAGTGAACAGGTACACCGAACGCAGGCCTTCGGCGTAGGCCTTCTGCATCAGCAGCGAGCGGCGCACGTCCGGGTGGTGCAGGATCGTGACGCGGGGCGCGGTCTTGTCGGCCATGCGGGTCAGGTCGGCACCCTGGACGCGGGTTTTGGCGTACTCCAGCGCGTTCAGGTAACCGGTCGACAGGGTCGCGATGGCCTTGGTGCCGACCATCATGCGCGCGTTCTCGATGACCTCGAACATCTGCGCGATGCCGTTGTGCGCGTCGCCGACCAGCCAGCCCTTGGCCGGAACGCCGTGGCCGCCGAAGGTGAGTTCGCAGGTCGCCGAGGCTTTCAAGCCCATCTTGTGCTCGACGTTGGTGACGAACACCCCGTTGCGATCACCGAGTTCGCCGGTGGCGGAATCGAAGTGGAATTTCGGGACGAAGAACAGCGACAGGCCCTTGGTACCTGGACCGGCGCCTTCCGGACGGGCGAGGACCAGGTGCACGATATTGCCGAACAGGTCGTCGGAGTCGGCGGAGGTGATGAAGCGCTTCACACCCTCGATGTGCCAGGAGCCGTCCTCCTGCGCGATCGCCTTGGTCCGGCCCGCGCCGACATCGGAACCGGCGTCCGGCTCGGTCAGCACCATCGTCGCGCCCCACTCGCGCTCGACGATGATGCGAGCCCATGCGCGCTGCAGGTCGTTGCCGACGCGGTTGAGGATGTCGGCCATGATCGGCCCCATGCTGTACATGTGCGCGGCGGGCTGGGCGCCGAGCACGAACTCGGTGACCGCCCACTCCAGGATCGCGGGCGCGGGCACGCCGCCGATCGCCTCGGATTTGCCCAGGCGCCACCACTCCGCGTCGTACCAGGCGCGGACGGCGCGCTTGAACGACTCCGGCAGCGACACCGTGTGCGTGGCCGGGTCGAACGTCGGGGGAGTGCGGTCGGCCTCGGCGTACGGGGCCGCGACCGGACCCTCGGCGAGCCGGGCAGCCTCGCTGAGCACCGAGCGCGCGGTGTCCGCGTCCATATCGCCGAAAGTGCCTGCCGCGAGGAGGGTTTCGAGTCCGTACGCCTCGAACAGGTTGAACTCGAGGTCTCGCACGTTGCTCTTGTAATGACTCACGAACGCTGCCTTCTCGGTGGGCCGGGGACGCGGCGCGTCCAGGGAGGAAGGGGGCGGCGGTGCGGCTCCCGCGGCACACTGTGCGGCACGGCTTCGCGGTGGGCAACGATAAGTGAACGGAGATTAAAACGGGATCGGCTGGGGTGCCGGGGCCCAGTAGCTGGTGACCAGCTGTCGGTGGCCCCCAGTGAACGACTCGAAAGTGGCGTGAATCACTCTCCGCGTCGCGGGGGCTCGAGCGGGACGGCCTGAATCCGCTCGGCCACCGCGACCAGTGCCTCGACCAGATCCGGACGCCCGGCCAGCCGTGGGTTACGGACGGCTTCGATGACCACCGTGGTGACCGCGCGGATGAGCATCCGCGCCACGGGCGGGGCCAATTCGGGACGGAGCGCCTGCAGCAAGCGGGCCCAGCGGCCGATGCCGTCCTGGCGGACCTGCCGGTACCGGCGTTCGGCGGCCGTCGGCAGGTATCGGGTCTGGCTGACCGTGATGGCGAGCAGGTCGGGTTCGTCGACGCCGAACCGGGCGAAGTTGCGGGTGAGGGTCCGCAGCGCTTCCCCGGGATCCCGGCCGTGGGCCAGCGCGCGGGACACCAGCAGGTGGACCCACTCGTCGTGCCTGCGGACGATCTCGTCGAGCAGTTGAGCCTTGCTGTCGAAGTAGTGGTAGACGGCGGGGCCGGTGATTCCGACGGCCGCCCCGATGTCGTCGATGCTCACCCCGGGGAAGCCGCGGTCGGTGAACAAGTGGGCGGCTGCGGCGAGTATGCGTTCGCGGCGCACCGTGCGGTCGAGCCCGGGGCGGTCGCTGGCCGCCCAGTGTGCGCGAACATGCGCGGCGCGCGCCCCGTTCGCCGGGAGTTCGGTGGCCAGGACCGCGCGCGCGGTCGCGACGAGCACCCGCGCCGCGACCGGTGGGGGCAGTTCGAGCCGGTGGTAGGCCGGGCTCGCCGCGACCGAGAAGGCCGCCCAGCTCAGCAGTTCCACATCGCCCGGTCGGATATCCGGCCGTTGCGCCCGCAGGGCACGACGCAGAAACTCCATGAGCCGGGCGGCCCGCAGGAGCACCGCGATCCGGTCGGTGGGGTGCAGATGGCGGAACTCGAGCTGCCACAACCGGGGCAGGCCCCGGCGGTCGAGCGCCACCTGGACGAGTTCGGTGACCACCGCCTCGCCGGCGGGCGACCGGCGGGATGCGCTCTCGAGCCGGGCCAGCGCGTTGTCCAGCCCGGCGAGCAGGCACTGGCCGAGGAGTTGCTGCTTGCTGTCGAAGTGCCGATAGAGGGCCCCGGGAGAAATGCCTACCGCCGCGGCGACCATCGCCATCGAGGTGCCGTGATATCCGTCGTGCGCGAACGCGTCGAACGCGGCGTCGAGGATGAGCGTGCGACGGTTGCGCGGTCGCGTGCGGCGGGTGGTCACCTCGGATCTCATCCCCCTCAGTGTGCTTGCCTCGAGGTTTCCCCGCTGTACCAGCCGTCGATGTCGGCGCGAACAGGGCGTTCTCGGCCTGGTCCCGGGTCCGCCATGTGTGCCGGTAGACCAGCTCGGTCTTCAGATCGAACCTCACCCCGATTCTGCGGTCTCGCCCGAACCCAGGACGTGCTGTCCAAGCGCGAATCCATTGTGGGGTAACACGAGCCGAGACTGGAGCGGTATCCCCTCCGGATCCGGCGACCGTCCGGGTCCGGGAGGATCTGATGACAGCATCACCTTCTCGGTTCACCGCGATGCACCGCCAGATCCTCGGCGCGGTAGCGGCGCTCGGCATCGTCGCCTCGCTGCTGGCGCCGGGCCCGGCGCGTGCTGCCACGGCGACGATCGACCATCGCGTCGCGCGCAGCGACACCTGGGAGCAGCTCTACGTCTATTCACCGGCGATGGGCCGCGTGGTCGGCCTGGACGTTCTGCATCCGCGGGGATCCGCACCACGTCCCACCCTGTATCTGCTCGACGGCACGGGCGCGCGCGATGATCAGGCGCAGAGCACCTGGACGATGCGCACCGATGCGCCGGCCTTCTTCGCGGGCAAGAATGTCAACGTGGTGATGCCGATCGGCGGTGGCGGCACGTTCTACACCGATTGGCTCGAAGTCGACGACGCGCTCGGTCACAACCGGTGGGAACAGTTCCTGACTCACGAACTGCCGCCATTGATGAATCGGGAGCTCGCGGGAAACGGTGTGAACGGGGTCGCGGGGCTGTCGATGGGCGGGCAGGCCGCGGCAACGCTTGCCTTCCGTAACCCTGGCCTCTACCGGACCGTCGGTATCTTCAGTAGCTGTCTGCTCACGGGCGGCGTCGGTCAGCCCATGGTCCGTGCCGCGGTGCATCACCGTGGCGGGAACCCGGACAAGATGTGGGGCGGCTCGCTCGCGCCCGGCTGGGCAGCCCACGATCCCACCAAACACTTGGGCGCCCTTCGCAACACCGCGTTGTACATGTCTGTCGGCAGCGGCAAGCCGGGCCCGGCCGATGTCGACTTCGACCCCAGCTTCTCCTACCCGCTCGACCTCGCCGGGGCAATCAGCCTCGAGGAAGGCGCACAGGCCTGTACCCGGAACGTCGAAGGATTGATGCGGGGTGCGGGCCTGCGACCCACTGTGCGGTACACGATGTTCGGCACCCATTCCTGGCCGTACTGGCAACAGGCGCTACACGACTCATGGCCCACTCTCCGTACCGGGCTCGGTATCTGAACGAGGCGGGTTCGACCCAGCCGGATCACGGGCGGCCAGGATTCCGAGACCGGGCCGGCGGTGAAGTAGCACTCGTCGGCCTAGGCCCGACTGTCGGTTGCCCGGGCTCAGGCCTGGCCGGCGAGTGCCGCGCGCAGTGCTTCGCGCTGACTCGCGAAGAACGACCGCGATACCGGTGCGTTCGGCATGACCAGGTCGAAACCGTGGAAGGCACCCGGGACGATCTCGACGGTGCAGGGGACGCCGGCATCGGCCAGCCGTTTCGAGTACGCGATGGACTCGTCGTGGAACAAGTCGGCGGTGCCGACGCCGATCCAGGCGGGGGCGGTACCGGAAAGGTCGGTGCGGCGTGCTGGTACGGCGATCTCGGGGTCGGCGTCGCCGAGGTAGGCGGTCCAGCCGAAGTGGTTGCTGCGCCGATCCCACAGCCGCCATCGGGTGTCGTCCAGGTCGGACCGGGCCGACGTCCGGTCGTCGAGCATGGGATAGACCAGCAGCTGGAATGCCGGCGCCACCTCCCCTCGGTCCCGGGCGAGCAGTGCCAGGGACGTGGTGAGGCCGCCGCCTGCGCTCGCGCCGCCGATCGCCACCCCTCGCGCGTCGATGTCGGGGTGGCGCGCGAGCCATGTCATCGCGTCGTAGCAGTCCTCGAGGCCGGCGGGGTACGGATGCTCGGGGGCGAGCCGATAGTCCACTGCGGCGACCGCTATCCCCAGCGACTCGGCGAGACGACGGCACACCGCGTCGTCCTGTTCCGGAAGGCCGAGGACATATCCTCCGCCGTGTATCCACAGCAGAGCGGGCAGTGGACCGGCCACCGGGTGGCGCGGGCGGTGCAGCCGGATCCGGACTCCGGCATCGGTGGTCGTCTCGGTGACATGGGGAGAGGGGCGCAGCCGCAGAATCCGAACGAGTCCGCGCATCAACGGCAGCGACCTGCGGGAGATGGCGCGGGTCGGCGCGACCGCTGCCATCGAACGCAGATCCGG
The DNA here is from genome assembly GCF_053608285.1 of Nocardia sp. NPDC055053. NCBI lineage: Bacteria > Bacillati > Actinomycetota > Actinomycetes > Mycobacteriales > Nocardiaceae > Nocardia > Nocardia sp. NPDC055053. The sequence goes on from NZ_JBSGVD010000023.1 coordinate 69,494, forward strand.
ATGGAAATCACGCAGCGAGAACCTGGCCCGAATCCGATTCCATCGAGGGGTGAAGGTGTGGCGATCCATGGTCGGTCTCCCCATGCCGCTGATGATAACAAGCAATTGAAACGTGTTCTACTTCGCGTCGAAGCGCGCTGAGCCGGATCCAGGTCCTGTCGCCGCCGGCACGTGCAGGACCGGCCGTGGCCGCTTCGGTCTACCGGTGTGGTCGCGATGACCACGCCACCGGTGCTCTCCACGAGGTAGGGGGCACCGGTGGCGTGGTTGTGCTACACCGGATTGGGCGAAGTCTCCGCGGACTGCAGTGTGGGCGCGGGGTTGGCGATAGGCAGGCCGAGGAACCGGCGCGCGTTGTCGCCCATGAAGTCGTAGGTCCGTTGCACGTCCATGTTCTCGGCGTACTTCCAGTAGCCGAGGGGCTCGGCGAGGCCCTCGGGGTGGGGGTAGTCGGACCCGAAGAGCACTTTGTCCCACCCGACCGTGTCGACGACATCGGCGACGCAGCCTTCCCAGAACGGGCTCACCCAGATGTTGCGCCGGAACACCTCGTGCGGATGCTCGGGGAAATTCTGCGGCATCTTCTTGTAGAGGTCCTCGAAGTCGTGGAACAGCGGCTGGATCCACGAGCTGCCGTTCTCGACGCTGGCGACGCGAAGTTTCGGGAAGCGGGTCAGGGTTCCGTGACAGATGAGGCTGGTGATCATGTCGGCGATCTCGCGGTGCCCCAGGGTCATCCACCGGAACGAGCTCTGTGCCATGAAGTTCGCGGTGTGCGGCGGTTCCCAGCGGGCGATGTAGCTGTCGAGCGGCGGGTAGCTCGCGTGCAGGACGACGGGCAGGCCGGCGGACTCCACATCGCGCCAGAAGGGATCGAACTCCGGCAGGGCGGGCGAACGCCAGCCGTGCAGTCCGTTGACCGGTCCGGGCTTGATCAGCACGGCCTTGGCGCCGTGTTCGAGGACATAGGTGAGTTCCCGTTGTGCCGCATCGACTTCGGACAGGTTGATGATCGGCGTCGAGAACACACGATTCTCGTAGTTGTAGGTCCAGTGTTCGGCCATCCACTGGTTGAGTGCGTGGATGATCGCCAAGGTCAGGGCGGGATCGTCGGCGGCCGAATGCTCGACCAGGCTGGCCAGGGTGGGGTAGTTGAGTGCTTCGGCCACACCCTGACGATCGAGTTCGGCGATCCGGTCCGCCGGGTTCCTGGTTCCCGGAGGCGCGTCGATCGCGGGCCCCTGCATCTCGCGCAGGGTGAGCCCTTCGGTGTTCTCCCCGGCGAAGAACTTCTCGTGTGCGCCGGGGGCGGCCACCCGCTCGAAGGTCGGGTTCGGGATGAAGTCGGTGACCTGGTTGTTGATCACGATCCGGGTCTGACGGCCGATCTGGGCGAACTGCACTGCTCGTTCGTACCGGTCCGGCAGGTACCTCGTCAGCGCGTCGGGGTTCTCGTACATGTGCTGGTCGGCATCGAAAATCGGTGCGGCACGGAATTGTTCGCCGGTGCTGCTCACAGTCGCCCTCCTCAGGAGCTGGGTTGTCGCTCCGGGCCGCGCTGCGCGTGAGGCGAAGGCGGGACGGCCCGGTGGCCCTGGATCACCCCACGGGTAATTGTCTTATTTACGGTAAACCATACAGTAATGGATCAGGTGCGGGATCGGGGAGTTGTGCCGACGGGGAATCGCAGCAGCGATTCCTGGGCGAAGGATGCGACCAGAGTCCCGTCCTCGCCGAAGACATCCCCCTGGCCGTAGCAGCGGCCGTGTCCGACGAGGGCCGGGCGATGGCGGAGCAGCAGCCAGCCCCCGGTGGGCATCGGGTGGTGGAACCACAGCGTGTGCGAGGTGGTGGCGGAGGTGAAGTCCCTGCCGTTGCCGTGGTGGTCGACGCCGGGAAACGGTCGCAGCGCGGTCGCGATCACATGGAGATCGCTCGCGTAGGCCAACAGGGCCGCGCGGGCGCCGGAATCGTTGCCGGGCAGGCGCATCCACAGGTCGAAGTCGGTGGTGGCGTCGCCGTCGTCGGGTGTGGAGGTCGCTCGCGTGTCCCAGGGCAGGAGCGCGACCTCGATGCGGTACTCGGCCCCGGGTATCGACAGGGCGGGGCGGTCCGACTGATGCGCGGGGCCGTCCTCGTCGCTGTGCAGGGAGATCGCGCAGGTGGCGATCGTTCGTTCGCCTTGCTGCGCGGAGACGGTCAGTGCGCCGAACGAGCGCCCGAGGTGGACGGGGTCGATGAGGTAGGTGACAGGGTCGTCGGTGCGTCCTTCCCTGGTGAACAGGACATGCAGGGATTTGATCGACCGGTCCGGCGCGTAGACGTGTGCCGCGCGTGCGAACTGGGCGAGGAGCTGGCCGCCGAACAGGCGCCGGTGGGGCAGTTGCTGATTGGCTCCGGTGAGGATTCGTGGCGATTGGCCCGGCGCCGATGTCGTGGTGCGGTCCTGGTCCGTCGGCGGTCCGGGTTCGTGTAGATCCAGGCAGGTCATGAGGTCGTGTAGCACGTCGGTCACGAGCCGATGATACGTTCTACTGGAAGAATTACAGTAGAGGATTCGGCAATGGCTCATGGGAGGGTCGGATGACAGGGAATCGCGGTTCGGAGCTGCTCGGAGCCGCCCGTGTCTGGGCGCTGCTCGTGGCGTGCCTCGCGGTCGGGCTCGTGATCGCGGGCATGGTCGCGCTCTACGGTGCCCTGCCGAGCATCGCCACCGCGACCGGCGCCTCGCAGCAGCAATTGACCTGGATCACCGATTCCTACACCCTCGCGCTGGCCTGCCTGGTACTGCCGGGTGGCGCGCTCGGTGATCGGTACGGGCGCCGACGGATGATGGTGGCGGGCTTGATCGTTCTCGCCGCCGGTTCACTGATCCCGCTGGTGGTGTCGGGTCCGGTCTGGCTCATCGCCGCGCGCGCGGTGACCGGTGCCGGCGCCGCGCTGGTCATGCCGTCGACCCTGTCGTTGCTGACCGCGGAGTTTCCCGCATCGCGCCGTGGGCTGGCGGTCGGAATCTGGGCGGCGGCCGTGGCCTGCGGTGGTGCGATCGGCCTGCTGGGTACCGGCGCCCTGCTCATGTGGTGGTCGTGGACGGCCATTCTCGTGGCCATGGCCGGTGCCGGGGTGGTCCTGGCTGTGGCCGCGTGTACGGTGGCGGAGTCCGTCGAGGAGTCGCGGCCCCGGTTCGACATATCCGGTGCGGTGGCCGGGGCGGTAGCCGTCGGCTCGGTGGTCTTCGCGGCTTCGGAGGTGCCGCTGGTCGGGTGGAGCGACCCGCTCGTGCTCGTTCTTCTCGTGCTCGGTCTCGGTTCGGGTGCGTTGTTCGTCGCCGTGGAATTGCGGGCCGATGCGCCGATGCTGGATGTCCGGCTCTTCGCCGACCGGAGGTTCGCGTCCGGAGCGTTCACCATCACCGCGCAGTTCCTCGTGGTGTTCGGTGTTTTCATGCTGGTCGTGCAGTACTTGCAGCTGGTGCTCGGCTACGGCCCGCTGGGCGCGGCGCTGGCGGTGGCGCCGATCATGGTTCCCCTCATGCTGGTCTCGCCGGTCGCCCCCTGGCTGTCGGAGCGCGTCGGGTTGCGCTCGATGATGGCGTCGGGACTGGCCGTCACCGGTGTGGGCATGTTCGGGCTGGCCCGCCTGTCGGTACACAGTGGGTATGCCGAACTGCTGTGGGCATTGGTCGTGATCGGATTCGGCATCGCGCTGTCCGCGACACCGGCCACGGCGGCCATCGTCGGAGTGGTGCCGACGCACAAACACGGCGTCGCCGCGGCGGTCAACGATGCGACCCGTGAGGTCGGCGCGGCGATCGGGATCGCGGTCGTCGGGAGTCTGCTCGCTGCCGGGTATCGGGAGCGGATCGGCCCGGTGGTGGCGGCGCTGCCGCTGGAGGTGCGTGCTCCGGTGGCGGCCTCGCCCGCCGCGGCGCTGGAGGCTGCACGGGTGTTCGGGCCCGCGGCGCGTCCCCTCGTCGAGCAGGTCGAGGAGGCCTTTGTCCACGGGTCGGGCGCGGCGGCCGCGGTGCTGGGGACCGGGGTGCTCGCCGCGGCGGTGGTCACCGTCTTCTGGGCGCCCGGCCGAGTGCGCCCCGCCGCACCCGATTCCGGGGTGGGCGAGCGGCTGTCGGAGTCCGCCTCAGACGGCGCGCCGGTCGTCAGCACTGGGAAAACGAGCGAGACGAGCACTGGACTGGATTAGTTACTGTAATACCAACAGTAACTAATCCTGTCCGAAAGGGTGGTGCTCGATGGTCGAGCGCAACGGCGCCGGAACCGGTTCGCCTCGGTTGCCGGGTACGGGTATCGACGAGCCCGTTCTCGGCGATCTGATCGGCACGACCACCCACGACCTGCTGGACTATTTCGAGAAGTGCCCGTCTTGTGGGTATGCGGCGCAGGCGTCGGTCACCACGCGCGCCTTCTCCCGGGGTGTGCTGGAGCGCAGGGTCTTTCGTACCTGTGGCCTGCCCTGCGGTTGGCACGACTCGACGGCCGAGATCGTCGACGCGGTGCCGGTGATCCGCTGCCGCGGGGTCGGGCGGCGGGCGGTCACGCCGCAGCCCGGGTGAGAAACGTCCGGCGGACGACGGCGGACGAGCCGACGGCGAGACCGCTGTGCAGCGGCTCGTGGAGCAGCACGAGGTCGGCGGGACTGCCGGCCCGGATGCGCCGGGGCAGGCCGCCGGGATCGTGGAGCGGCGCGAGGTAGGCGTCGAGTGCCTGTGTGGGAGAAAGGCATTCCCCTGGACCGATGACCTCGCCCGTATCCGGGTGGCGGTGTACGGCGGCCGCCATCACGGCCCAGGGATCCATCGGACCGTATGGCGCGTCGCTCGACAGCGCGACGCCGATTCCCGCGTCGAGCAGTGTGCGACAGCGGTACAGGTCGGACAGGTCGTCGGCGGCGAGGTGGTCGCGATAGTAACTGCCGCGATGGGCGAGAAATCCGGGCTGGGTGACCACGCGCACGCCCCGGCTCGCGAGGGCATCGATGGTGTCCGCCGGCACGATCGCCGCGTGCTCGATGCGGTCTCCCGGAAACGAGCCGGCGACCTCCAGCGCGGCCATCAGCAGCACCAGGGCCTCGCGGGTCACGCAGTGGACCGCGACAGCGCGGCGGTCCGCGTGCGCGGCGCTGATGCGCGCGACGAGGTCGTCGAACAGCGGTAGCCCTGAATCGGCCAGCACGATCTTGTAAGGCCCGGCGCCGACGCGATCGGGATACTCCGGCCTCCTGCCGAGCGGGGCACCCAGCAGCGAGACCCGTTGCGGTAGATCGCCATCGGCGACGGCGGAGACCAGCGCCGCGTGCGACCGGCCGGACAGGTCCGGCGTGGCGTCGGTGACTCCGGTGATCCCGAATCCGGTGAGGGTCGCACCCACCCCGTCGAGCCGCGGCGGGCCGGTGCGCGGCAGCCGGGTGCGCAGCCACGGGTCCGCCCGCCAGATACGGCCGGTCGGCACACCGTCGGTGCCGCATTCGACGCCCGGGTGCGCGGGACCGCTGATTCCCGCGGCGGCGAGGGCGGCGGTGTTGAGGATCCACATCGCGCCGCTGCGATGTTGAATGCGGACGGGGCGTGCGGAATACAGCGCGTCCAGTGCCCGTGCGTCGAGATCGCCCGCGACGGTGTCCACGTAGCCGGTGCCGCGTACCCAGCCGTGTTCGTCACCGGGCGCGCCTGCCAGAGCCGCCGCGAGGGCGGCGTGATCCCGGACAGCAGGTGGTCCGCACCGTGTGGAATTCGCGTCGGCGGCGGTCGCGTGCAGGTGTAGGTGATGGTCGTGCAGACCGGGGATCAGCGCACCACCGCGCGCGTCGATCACCTCCGCCGCGTCGCGGGAGGACAGGGCCCGGCCGAGCTGCTCCACGCGTCCGTCACGGAGCCGGACATCCACACCGGGAACACCGTCGACCTCGGCGCGCCGGATCACGATGACGGTCACGGGACCGGAATCCGCAGGGAGCCGAGCACTTCGGCGGTGTCGGCGCCGGATTCCGGCGCGGGACCTGCCGGTACCCGGGGAGTGGGATCGGCTACCGGCACCGGGCCTGCCTCGGTGTCGGCGATCCACTGCTCGCGGTGCCGCCGGACGCGCGTGACCGGTTCGTCGGTCAGGGTTGCCGTGACGACGTCGGTCATCGAGAGGTCCCAGAGCACGCCGGACCCGTCGGCTGGAACCGAGGCCGCGAGCGCGGCGGCGGTGATACCGGTGAGTGGGTCGGCGATCGCGTCACCGACGAACACCGGTGTGTTCGTGCCGATGTCGTGGGCGACCAGGCCCGCGGCCGCGGCGATGTCGTCGCCGAAACCCACCCGGTATGAGGATCGGCCCGCCGCCGTGATCGAAATCCAGCAGGTACCGCGGGCGATCGCGCGGGCGGCATCGAGTCCGAAACCGGCCAGCGCCCTGGGCCGGGAGGATTCGATGACGATATCGGCAGCGTCGACGAGCGCGGCCAGAGCACGCCTGCCACCCGGTTCCGCGGGGTCGAGCACCACGGACTCGTGGCCGTGGTGCAGCAGCGCGTAGAACTCCGGGCTGCCACGCCGCGCACCGTCCGGGCGGTCGGGGGTTTCGACCTTGACGATGCGCGCACCTGCCAGCCCGAGCAGATGCGCGCACAGCGGTCCCGCCCACAGCGCACTGAAATCCACGACGAGGAGTCCGCCGACCGCACGAGCAGCCATCGGCGACGACGCACTGGGCCAGGGCGTCGGAGTGGATGAGTTGACGTTGCCGGGAACAGATGGACACGGGATGATCCGGGTGCGGACGGGACCTGCTGCGAGACCGAGTAGTTCGGCACGTTCGGCTAGTTCGGTGCCGGGGTGCTCGTGGGCCCAGCTCGTCAGCGCGGGCCAGGGATCTGCTCCGCCGAGATCCGTGCCGACGAGCGCGCCGATCAGGTCGGGGTCACCGGGCCGGGCACAGGACACCGCGGCCCAGCCGTCGGCGGTGCGCAGCAGCCGGCAATGGCGGCCTGCCGAGACATCGCCACCGCGGCGCAGCCCGGTGATCGCGGCGCGTTCCCCGAGCAGTCGCGCACCGTCGAGCCCGATCGTTCTCCCGGCGGCGGCAGAGAGGACGGAGATCAGCTCCCGAGCACGAGTCGCTGCCCGCCCCGGCGGCATCAGCACGGGTCCGTCCGGTCGCCCGGTCAGCGTGACCACACCACTGTCGCACCAGTCCACCACCGGTGAACCGGACTCGGACGAGCAGGTGAAGGGCACCGCTCGATAGTAGGGCGAAGGACCCGGCCCCGGGCGCGATCGTCCCGCGGGTGCCGCCTCGCCCGATTGCCGTGGGCGCTGTGGTGCAGGGCGGTGCGATCGATCGGCGCGGGTGAGTACATGCGCCCGCGGTGGCCGGCGTGTCACGATGGGCAGGTGAGCCGTTATGGGACCGACCCGGCGCCGGTGGACTTCGAACTCGATCTCGACCCGGACGGAACGCCGGTGCAGCCACTGCTGGTCCTGCCGCTGGACGACTGGGCCGACGAGTCGCCCGCACGGATCGCCGACACGGCGGCCTTGCTGTCGAGTTCGCTCCGCCTCACCGTCGGTGTTCTGCGCGGCGCGGCGGCGCCCGCGGTGACCCCGCTGCTGGATGCGCTGACCCTGACACTGAGCGACCGTCCGGACGTGTCCCGGCAGATCGTTACCCACCCTGATCCCGCCACGGCCGTGCAGCAGCTCGAGGAGGCGACGAGACACAATCCGCGGGCGAGCGTTGCGTTGGGCAGGCTCCTGCGCCAGACCGGCGTCGCGGACACCACCGTGGCGCTGAGCAGCGAGGCCGCGGTGTACTCGATGCTGTTGGCGGGCACCGAGTTCCGGACCTGGTTGCGCGACCGGGGCGGTCCGCGTCCGGTGGTTTTCCCCGACCGCCCACTGGTGCGATGCGACCGCTCCGGCGCAGAGCTCGCGCTCGTCCTCGATCATGCCGAGCGCCGCAATGCGCTGAGTGCGCGCCTGCGCGAGGAACTCCTCGAGCTACTGCGCCTGGCCGAACTCGACCCGGGTATCGAGCGGGTGCGGATATCCGGGGCAGGCCCGGTGTTCTGCAGTGGCGGCGATCTCGACGAGTTCGGCACCGCCACCGACGTCGTCGCCGCCTACGAGGTTCGGCTCGAGCGCGCACCATGGCGCATCATCGACCGGCTGCGCGACCGGGTCATCGTGCACGTCCAGGGCGCCTGCATCGGCGCCGGCATCGAGATGGCGGCCTTCGCGGGGCGTCTGGTCGCGGCGCCGGGCACCCAGTTCCGGTTGCCCGAGATCGGGATGGGACTGGTCCCCGGCGCCGGGGGCACGGTGAGCATCCCCCGGCGCATCGGGCGCTGGCGTGCCGCATGGATGATGCTGACCGGCGACCCCATCGATACCGCGACGGCGTTGCGCTGGAACCTGATCGACGACATCGGCATCGACTCGCGAGCCTGAACCCTGCCCCGCCTGATCCGGGTCCGGGCCACCGCCCCACCGGAATCAGCGGCCGTCGATGAGTGCGGTCAGCACGCGAAAACTGTCGTGCGCTTCGACCGCCTCGACCGCGCGGCGGACACCGACCCGGGACACCTCCAGTGGCTGCATCCGCGCACCTGCCTCGGCGGTGCACACCGCGGCCAGGAACCAGTCGGTGGCACCCGCCCGATACAGCGTCCACATCTGCGCACCGTCGACCCTGATTCCCGCGGCGGCGAGCCGGTCCACATACCGCTGGACCAGTGCTCGCTCGATCCTGCGCAACAACGCCGGATCGACCGACGAGGTCAGGAAATACGCGACATCACGGATCCCCGCACCGGCGGACGCGATCTGCCAATCGAGGAACCCCGGCACGTCGTTCTCGAAGAACAGATTGCCCAGGTGTGGGTCGCCGTGGAGCAGGGTCCGCGGCAAGCCTGCCCAGTAGCTATCGATCTCGGCACCGCGCAGGTAGAAGATCCGGCAGGCCAGCTTGACGGCATCCGGGATCAGACCGGCGGTGTGCCCCTTGATGTTTCGCAGAAGTCGCCGGCGGATCAGGGCGCCGAGGTGACTCTCGATCGCCGGGCGGTAGGCGAGTGGAGCGAGATCACCCGCGAAACGGTCGCTGTTCCAGAACGCCGAGTGCAGGTCCGCCATCGCGTCGACGACTGCTTCGGCCTCCGCGCGGCTCACCGTGTCGACGACCGTCCGGAACCGCGCGGTCGCGGTGAGATCCTCGAGCACCAGCACGAAACGCGACCGTCGCGCATCCGACTCCGCCGCATGGCATCGCGGGATCCGCACCGGTGGGTGCTCGCCCAGCGCCCGATAGGCGAGGACCTCCTTCTCGTCCAGCCCGAACAGATCGAGCAGAACATGCTGCAGATAGTTGCTCGGCGGCAGCTTCACGAACAGGTGGCCGGGAATGCTGTCGTCGTCGGCGGCGACACCGATGCGGGCACGGGCCGCGGTGCCCGAATGACTGTCGAGAACATTGATCCCTTGAATCGCCTCTTCCGGCCTACCGAGTGCGGTGGCCAGCCAAGCTGGTGTGATGTCGGCGGGCTTCGAGGGCACCCGTGATGCACCGGGTGACATCCTGTTCAGGGCGGTGCGCACCGCCCGGCGCGTGCCTTCGGCGAGGACACGCGCCGGATGCAGCGTCCGCGTGTTCACCGACCGGCCTGGTCGGCCTGTTGCCGGGCGATGCGCTCGTCGTGGCGTCGCACCAGTTCGCGGAAACCGATGCGCTCCCATCCGGGTTTCGGCTGCACCCCCCACTCGTCGCGTGCGGTGGTCTGCCCGGCACCCTCGGGCCTGCCACCCAGCGGCGGCGCGGTGAAACCCGCGGGATATTCACAGGTCAGTGCATCGTCGGAGTAGCGGACCTTGATCATCTCGTCACAGATCTCGTGCAGGGACAACGTCGGCCAGCCATACCAGAGAGCCAAGGCGGGCACGGTGAACGCGCCCTCGATGACCAGGGCGAACAGGCAGACGAAGATGCCGCGCTTGAGGAGTTTGTGCATGCGGGCGAATGTCGGGGTGGTGCCGAGCGGAAGATCCTGTCCGGCACCGGATTCTGAGGCGGTCATGGGGTACTCCTGATAACGGGCCGGAGGTTCAATCGGAGAAGATCTCGCGATTGACGGTGTGCAGGTAGGGAATTGCCAGGAACGGCGTGATGTAGAAGATGTCGTAGAGCCACCAGCCGATGACCGGAAGCACGACACCGTCGAAGCGGATGTCGGCGTAGACGGTCATGTTGACGATGTAGCCGACCCAGATGACCACACCGAACCAGCAGGTCACCGTCAACCACTGGTGCCCCCACCGCTTCATCTGCAGGAACGCGATCGCGGCGGCGACGCGCATCGGAAACACGACGAGGATGCACGCGATCTCCCAGCCCTTCTCACCCGGCGCGCCCGACCCGCCGATCCAGAGTTCGTTGTAGTGCCACCAGTACCCGCCATCGAAGAAATTGCCCCAGGCGGTGAAGAACACCCGGGTGATCAGGGTGTGGCTGGCGCCGATGTCCAGCGCCCAGCCGACCGTGTTGAGGAAGGCGTCCAGGATGACGAGATAGCCGATCAGGGTGACGATCACGGGCCGCACCGACAGCCCTGATCGCTGGGCTCTGCGCTGGAGCCAGACCCCGCGCAAGAACAGTGGCAAGCCGAATATCCCGAGGACGTAGGTGCCCATCAGTGCGGTGCCCGCGGTGAGCCAGCGATCGGCACGCCGCTGCGCGAGCCTGCTCTCCTCGTGATGCTCGTCGAAAGTGACGGTTGCGGTCATGGCGGTCCCTACCAGTCCCTGGTCATGTACATCTGCATCTGGATCAGGAACATCGTCAGCAGGAAGCCGTAGATGGCGATCTGGAAGACGATCAGCGCACGCTTGCGCCGGCGATCTTGTTCGTTCACGGGAACTCTCTTCTTTAAGGTCCGCGCGGGCAGTGGGTCACCGTGCGGGGCGGCGGAATTCGCCGTCGCTTCGTCAGAAGGTGCCGATGTTGTTCATGACCCAGTACCAGAAGGCGATGATCAGCAACATCGCTCCCCAGGTCAGGATCAGCCGGACGATGTCGAGCAGCATGCTCGGTTCTCCCTGTCTGTCGGTGCGGCCGAGGCGCCCTCATCGGGGTTCCAGGCTGCGCAGTGTCGTGGTGAGGTAGCTGTCGAGTACGGACTGCCGCAAGGCTTTCGTGCCGGTGGTCGCGGTCAGCAGGCCGTAGAGACCGAGCAGGAAGAACATCGCGCTGTGATGTGGCTCTACGGCGTTCTGTACTTCGCCCCGGGCTCCTGCGCGGGCGATCTCTTCGGTCAGCACGATGATCAGTGGATGCTCACGCCAGCTGTCCTCGACCGGCCTTGTCGGCGAGAAGTGCATGGCCAGAAGATCTCTGAACAGCAGGCTGCCCAGCTGCCGCTCCAGCTCGGTGACCAGCCGGATGGTCCGGACGAGGGTGTCGCGGAGATCGGGGGATCGGCGGCTGAATCGTTCCAATGCCCGGGCAATCCGGGACTCTTCTCGCTGCTCGAGCTCGAGCAGCACATGCTCCTTGGTGGGGAAGTGGAAGTAGAAGGTGCCGCGTGCGACACCGGCGGACTCGGCGATGGCGTTGATGTCGGCTTCGGCCACGCCGGTCTGCATCAGTTCGGCGATGGCTGCGTCGAACACCCGCTGCCGTGTGTGCAGCCGCCGGGCCTGTCTGCCCTGGTGCTGCTCCGGGTTTGTGTTCATGAGCTGGGTTCTAGTCCCTGCCCTCGACCGCTGTCAACGTGTGGAGCGGTGTGCTGATGTTGACAGATGTCAGTGAAACTTGTCAACGAATTCGACTGTAAACCGCTGTGGCCAGCGATATCTCGGGTGCCGAAGGGTGCGGGGGATCGTGGCCCGTCCGGATCCGGAGCGACGGCGTCACGGGCGCTACCGGCAGGGACGGCCGATGGCCGGAAAGGTGGATCTCCGCAGTGTGGAGCCGCCGCCGGGCAAATGCCGAACAGGTCTTCACCTCCTTTACTGGATGGTTTACAGTAATGGCGATTAGGAGGCCGGTGTGCCTGTCTGTCGGCCACGATATCGAGGTCGCGCCCCGGGGTGACTCCTTGATGCGAAGTGGGTGCGATATGGATCTGGGGTTGCGCGATGCGGCCACGGTCGTGATCGGCGGTAGCCGCGGTATGGGGCTGGCGACCGCGCGATGTCTGGCTCAGGAGGGTGCGCGGGTCGCGGTGGTCGGACGCTCCGCCGCCGACGTCGAGCGCGCCGCCGACGATCTCGTCCGCTCGGGGAGTGCGGACGCGGTAGGTCTCGTCGCCGATGTGTGCGATGTCGATCAGGTGGCGGCGGTATTCGGGCAGCTGGGTGAGCGATGGGGCGGCACGCTCAACGCGCTGATCAACACGGTCGGCCCGGATGTGCGCGGCACCGTGGAGGAGCTGACCGTCGAACAATGGCACGAGGCGCTCGATCACGGAGTCCTGCCCGTCGTGCATTGCGTCAATGCGGCGCTACCGCTGCTCCGCCGGGCGTCGTGGGCGCGGATCGTGAACTTTTCCGCGCACTCGACCCAGCGCCAATCCGTCTCGCTGGCTGCCTACACCGCTGCCAAGGCCATGGTCACCAGCGTGTCGAAGAATTTGTCGCTGCTGCTCGCGCCGGAGGAGATTCTGGTCAATGTCGTCTCGCCCGGCACCTTCGTGACACCGGCCCTCCTCGGGTGGGCTCGCTCGGTCGGTATCGAGGACGAGGATCCCTACCGGCTGATGGTGGCCATCGGTGAGCACTACGGGCATCCCGCGCAGCTGCCGCGGGCAGGCCTGCCCGACGAGATCGGTCCGGTCGTCGCGTTTCTCGCCTCCCGGCGCAACTCCTACATGACCGGCGCCAACATCAATGTCGACGGCGGTTCGGACTTCGTCTGACCCGGCCGGGATGCCGGCCGCATCCGCTGTGGCGCGAATTTCGGCGGGTGTTCCGAAATCCTGTTGTGGATGCAACTGTAAGTGCTACAGTATTGGCATGTAGATCCTGGTGCGGCTGGACGCGCAGCGGAGATCGTCGGTCGCGCCGGTGGCTGCGCCGAAGTACACATCGATGGGCCGACGTTGACCGACGGCGGCCGACCTGCTGATCGAATTACTCACTTTATCTGGGTGGTTCGGCGTGTCCCCACGATTCGTCAGGAATGCCGGATGTCGAAAAACTCCAATTCTGTCGGCGCACTCGGTGATTCCGGGCGAACCGAACCCGCAGCGCCGATGATGCCGGCGAGCCGGGAGGTCACCTCCTGGTTCCGGGGATACCTCGAGCGGCACCCTGGCGTCGCATTGGGCACCGTCGGTGGGCAATTCGTCCTCGGGGTGCGCACCGTGCAGTTCCTGATCACCGATATCTTCACCGGCCGGTTCGCGGTACGTGAAGCCGTGGATCAGGCGGCCTTCATGGCATCGGCGGCGGTGCTGCCGACCATCTTCGTGGCCCTGCCCATCGGCGTCACCCTGTCCATCCAATTCGGGCTCCTGGCAGGTCAGGTGGGCGCGACCTCGCTGGCAGGCGCCGCCAGCGGGCTGGCCGTCATCCGTCAAGGCGCCCCGATGGTGGCCGCGCTGCTGATGGCGGCGGCGGTCGGTTCCGCGATCTGCGCCGATCTGGGCTCGCGCAAGATCCGCGAGGAACTGGACGCCATGGAGATCATGGGCGTCTCGGTCATCCGGCGCATGGTCGTCCCGCGGTTCGCCGCCGCCGTGCTCATCGGTGTATCACTCACGGGCGTAGTGTGTTTCGTCGGCTTCGTCGCCGGCTACGTCTTCAACGTCTTCGCCCAGGACGGCGCGCCGGGCAGTTTCGTGGCGACCTTCGCGTCGTTCGCCACCGTCGGCGACCTCGTCCTGACGCTGATCAAAGCGGTGGTGTACGGCGCGATCGTCGCGATCGTCGCCTGTCACAAGGGGCTGACGACCGAGGGCGGATCAGCGGGTGTGGCGAATTCGGTGAATTCTACGGTGGTTTCGTCGATCCTGCTGCTCATGATCGTGAATGTAATGTTCACTCAGATATTCATGATGCTGTTCCCGCGGCAGGGGTTGTAATGGCGTCGACCTATTACCCGCCCGGAATGCGAATGGTGGCCGTGATCCTGAAGGAAATCGGCGTCGTGTTCATGCGCCTCGGGCACATGCTCACCTTTTTCGTCCGGGCCGTGCTCGCTATTCCGGTGATGCTGCGCAACTATCGTGCGGAATTCCTGCGGACGCTGTCGGACGTCGCCTGGGGGAACGGCTCGATCGTCGTCGGCGGCGGCACCGCGGGCGTCATCATCGTGCTCGGCGCCGCCGGTGGCGCGATCGTGGGACTCGAGGGTTACAACGCCTTGCACCTGCTTGGTATGGAACCGGCGATCGGGCTGGTCGCCTCGACCGCCTCGACCAGGGAGCTGGCCCCGATCATGGCCTCGCTGGCCTTCGCCGCGCAGGCCGGGTGCCGGTTCACCGCGCAACTGGGGGCGATGGGGATCTCCGAGGAGATCGACGCGATGGAGTCCATGGCCATCCGGTCGATCCCCTATCTGGTGAGCACCAAACTGCTGGCCTCGGTCGTGGCGATCGTGCCGCTGTATCTGGTCTGTCTCGCGATGAACTACCTGGCGGTCGAGTTCGTGGTCGGCGCGGCGGGCGGGCTGTCGCTGGGCACCTATCACCACTACTTCCAGCTCGTGCTCAGCGGACCCGACATCGTCTACTCCTTGGGCAAAGCCATCGTGTTCGTCCTGCTGACCACCACGATCCAGTGCTACTACGGCTACTACGCCTCCGGCGGCCCGCAGGGTGTCGGAATCGCGGCGGGGCGGGCCATGCGCGCCGCGATCTCGGTGATGATCGTCGTCAATCTGCTGCTGACCGTTGCCCTGTGGGGTATCGGCACCAGCGCCCGGCTGGGAGGGTGAGCTACCGGTGATGTTCGACAAGGACGGGCGCGGACCCTCCCTGTTCTGGCTGTTGGTCCGCGGCGTCGTACTCGCTGCCCTCGTGGCAGGCGGTGTCACCGTGGTCGTGCTGAAATCGTCGGGCGCGTTCGACGAGAAGGCCGAGGTCGTCGCGTTGCTCCAGCACATCGGTGACGGCCTGCCACCGCGATCCGACGTCAAGTTTCGCGGGGTACTCATCGGGACCGTCGCCCAGGTGTCGCCCGGATCCGAGGGGCGGCCCAGCCGGGTGCTGCTGGAACTCGACCCCCGGCGACTCGACGATGTCCCGAGTACGGTGACCGCCCGCGTGGTTCCGGGCAATGTCTTCGCGGTCTCCTCGGTCCAGCTCGTCGACAACGGACCGGGCAGGCCGCTGCGGCCGGGTGATGCGATCGAGCAGGACGACAGCCTGTCGACCGTGCAGCTACAGACGGCGCTGACCAAACTGCGCGCCATCGTCGCCGCCTCCGCCCGGATCGGCACCAGTGACACCGTCGGCGTGCTGGCCGCGGTGGCCAAGGCCACCGACCGGCGCGGTGGCGACCTGGTCGCGGCGGGCGCTCAGCTCGAACGGATCACCGCCGGGTTGTCCGCGCAGATCGCACCGCCGGGGGAACCCTCGACGATCGCGGCGCTCACCGATTCGGTGCAGGGCCTGGCCGCCGCCGCCCCCGATCTGCTGGACGCGCTGCATCATTCGGTGATCCCGATGCAAACGGTGGTGGCACAGGACGCCGCTCTGCGCGATGTCCTCACCGCGGGTGCCGCGACCTTGTCGACGGTCGGCGGCGGGCTCGGGGCACACGTCGACGAGATGGTCACCGCGACCGATCAGCTGACGCCGGTCCTGGACGTCTTCGCCGCGGGCAGTTCACATTTCGGCCCGATCGCGGGCCGGATCAAGAAGCTGTCCGATGTGTGGTTCGCCGAGTTCTGGAACGAGCAGACCCAGACCGGGACCGGCAAGTTCCAGATCCGGCTGAGCGCCGACACGCCCTACACCCGGACCGACTGTCCGCGCTACGGCAACCTGGCCGGGCCCAGCTGCTCGACCGCACCGGAATCGGCCACCGCGCAACCCCTGCCCGCCTCGCTGGACCCGCGTTCGATACCGAAACCGGTCCTGGCGCCGGAACTCCAGGACTTGATCGGCCGGGTGCTCGGCGGTGACGCCAATGCCGCCGAACAGGTTCTCGCCCAACTGCTCACCACCGGAATCCCCGGAACAGGAGGTGTCCCGCGATGAAGTCCCGTCGCTCGGTGGCCGGACTCGGCATGTTTCTGGTTGTCGCGTTCACACTCATCTGGATGACATTCGTGACGCTGCACCGCGGCGTCGACGGCACGACCAGGTCGTACTCGGCGATCTTCACCGATGCCACCGGCCTGCGGCCCGGTGACGACATCCGCATGGCGGGCGTGCGGGTGGGCAGGGTCGACGCCGTCGAACTCAGCGGCACGATGGCCCGGGTTCGCTTCCGGGTCGCGGTCGAGCAGCGCCTGTACGCCGACACCACCGCCGCGATCACCTACCAGAACGTGATCGGGCAGCGCTATCTCGGTCTGTCCCGCCCGGCGACAGGGTCCGCTGCCGAATTGCCCGGCGGCGCGGAGATTCCGGTGGAGCGCACCGAACCCTCGTTCGACCTGTCGGGCCTGCTCAACGGATTCGAGCCGTTGTTCAGCGGCCTGGACCCGCAGCAGGTGGACAACGTCACCGCCGCGCTCGTGCGGGCCCTGCAGGGCGACGCGGGATCGTTGACCACGCTCATCGCCCAGATGTCCACGCTCGCTCAGTCACTCGCGGGCCCAGACCAGGTGCTGGGCTCGGTGATCGTCAACCTCGACCAGGTCGTGGCCCACCTCGACACCCGCCGCGCGGAATTCGGCACCCTGCTGAGCCGGACCCGCGCCATCGTCGACGGGCTGGCCCGCCACCGCGCCGAGTTGATGACGACCCTGACCGAGGTGTCCGGGGTCGCCGACCGGATGGCGGCTGTCGTCGCCGAGGACCGCCCCGCCCTGGAACGGCTGCTGACCCGGGAGCCGGGCTTCACCCGGCACTTCGAGGAGAACAAGGACCAGTTCGCCTACCTGGGCTTCAACCTGCCGGTGCTGCTGAAGGGAATCGCCCGGGTCAGTCAGGAAGGCGCGAACATGAACGTCTACCTGTGCAATCTCGGCTTCACGGCCGTCCCCGCCCTGTCGGACCTCGTGCCAGCGATCGTCCGCTACGCGACACCGTCCGGCACCGTCCAGCAATCGCCGATCTGTAGGTGAACCACTCATGACGATCCCACCCAGGCTCCGGCGCCTTGTAGACACCGGACGCCCACTCGAAGAACAACGTCCCCGTGTTCTCGGGGTCATCGCGCTGACCGTGCTCGCCGGGGTGCTCCTGGCCGCGCTGGGGGTGTCCGCCTTCGGTATCGGTGAACGCAGCTTTGAAGCCGAGTTCGCTCAGGCGGCCGGCCTGCGCGTCGGTGACGGTGTCACCGTGGCCGGAGTTCCGGTCGGCGAGGTCACCGGCCAGCGTCTGGCAGGCGACCGGGTCGTGGTCACGATGCGCGTCGACAACCAGGTCACCCTCGGTGCCGAGACCTCCGCGGCCATCAAGCTGACCACCCTGCTCGGCGCCCGCTACGTCGAGCTGCGCCCCGCCGGACCCGGAGCGCTGCCCGACCGCCGAATAGGCTTGTCGCGCACCGCTGTTCCCTATGATCTGCAGCAATCGCTGGAGAACGCCACCACGACTTTCGAACAGATCGACGCCGAGCAGGTCGGCCGGTCGCTGGACCTGCTGGCCACCCAGCTCGACGGAGTTCCGGCCGTGCTGCCGGGCGTGCTCAGCGACATCCGGACCCTGGCAGGCATTCTCGGTAGCCGGCGCGGGGAGCTCGGGTCGCTGCTGGCCGGGGTGCGCAACCTCACCGCGACGGTGACCGCGCAGCAGTCCGACCTCACCGCCATCGCGACCACGGGCCGGGACCTGCTGACCGACATCGCCTCGCGCAGACAGGTGATCGAACTACTGATGACGGCGACGACCCGGCTGGTCGAACAGGTGCGCGCGATCGTCGTCGACGACCGGCCCCGCGTCGACGAGTTGATCGCCGGGCTGAACGGGCTGCTCGGCTCCCTCGCCCGGCACGACGACCTGCTGCGCAACACCCTCGAGATCCTGCCGGTGTCGGTGCGCAACCTCGCCAACGCGGCGGGAAACGGGAACTCGGTCGATTTCAACGCCCCCGCCGGCGTCCTCGTCGACTCCTGGATGTGCGCGCTGAGCGGACAGGCCGCGCAGCAGAGTCTGCCGAAATACTTCGGGGAGTGCCGATGATGTCGCCGACCACAGTGCTGCGCGCGCTGGCGTTGCTCGCGATCTGCGTCTTGGCCGGGTGCGCGGGCGGCCCGCTGCGCACCGAGCCCGACGACATCACCGTGGTGGCCCGATTCGACGACGCCGCGGGTCTGTATGTCGGCAATGCGGTCGCTGTGCTGGGGATGCCGGTCGGCGAGGTCAGCGCGATCACCCCCGCCGGGGCCTACGTCGAGGTGCGCATGCGGGTCGACGGGGCGACCCCGATCCCGGCCGATGCGACCGCGGTGACCGTGTCCACCTCGGTGCTGACCGACCGGCATGTGGAGTTCACGCCCGTCTACCGCGGCGGCCCGGTCCTGCGTGACGGCGCCGTGCTCGCGCCGGACCACACCAGGACACCGGTCGGCGTCGACCGGCTGCTCTCGATGGCCGACCGGATGTCCGGCGGACTCTCCGGTGCCGAGCCCGGAGACGGCCCGATCGCACGGCTGCTCGCTGTCGCGTCCTCGGCGACAGCGGGTAACGGCGATCAGCTGCGGGCCACCATGGACGAGTTGTCCCGTGCCCTGCGCCTGGGCGACGACGCGGGCGCCGAGACCCGCGACACGGTGACCCAGATCGTGAACGAGCTGTCGGCCCTGGTCGCGGCCGCGTCCCGCGGTGACCAGACCATCCGCGAATTCGGCGCGGCGTCGGTGCAACTCGGTGACATGCTGGCCCAGCTCGACATCGGAGCGGGCACCACCGGAGCTCAGGTTGTCGCCGTCATGCGCCAGGCCGACGCGCTGCTCGTCGACAATCGTGACGCACTGCATTCGGCGGTCACCGATTCGGCGACGGTCGTCAAAGCCCTGGCCGACTACCGCGATCAGCTCGCGGAGTTCCTCGACGTCACCCCGATGCTGATGGCCAACGGCTACAACGTGGTCGATCAACAGACCGGTGGTGCGCGCATCCACGCGCTGACCGACAGCGTGGTGTTCGACGGACAGATGGTCAAGGAAGTCTGCAATATCCTCGGCCTTCGCCAACTGGGTTGCAGCACAGGGACATTGCAGGACTTCGGCCCCGACTTCGGGGTCACCGACATGCTGGAAGCGATGAGCAGGTTGCCGCGATGAGTAGAAGATCCGTTCTCGGGACCACTGCCTGTGCCGCGGCGGTGCTCGTGCTGACCACCGGATGCGGTGTTGGCCTCGGTGATCTGCCGCTGTCCGCGCGCGGATCAGGGTCGCCGAGTTACACGGTCACCGCGAGTTTCACCAATGCGCTGAATCTGCCCGACAAGGCCAAGGTGCGGCTGGCCGGTGCCGATGTCGGCGAGGTGCGCGAGATGACGGTCGCCGACTACCGGGCCGTGGTGCACCTCGACATCCGGGCCGATGTCGCGTTGCCGATCGGCACCCGCGCACAGCTGCGCACCGCGACACCGCTCGGCGATGTCTATGTCGCCCTGGACGCCCCGGCCGATTCGGGGCTTTCGACGGCAACAATGCGTGACGGCGACACCATCGATGTCGGGCAGACCTCGGCGGCGGCGACCGTCGAGGAGCTGCTGACGACGGCGTCCCTGCTGGTGAACGGTGGCGCGATCCGCAATATGACCACTGTGGTCAACGGCTTCGGCCGGGCTGTCGGTGACCGCGGTGACCGGCTCGGCGACCTGATCGACCAGTCCAGGAACCTCGTGACCGCGCTGTCGGCCAGATCCGACGACATCCGCCGCGCCCTCGCCGAGACCGACCGCCTGGTGGGCGAACTCGCCAGGGACCGTCAGGTGATCGATGACTTCGTCGCCGCGGCGGGCCCCGCCTCGACCGTGGTCGAAGCCAACGCGCCGCAGATGCTCGACATGGTCCGCCGGATCGACGGTGTCACCGCCGAGCTGGCGAAGTTCCCGGTGCTGCGCGGTGGTGAGATCGGCGGCCTCATCGGCAATCTCGACCGGATCTCGGCCGGCCTCAACGACGCCATTCTCGATCCGTCGACAAGCCTGGCCGCGATGAATCGGCTACTGCCCTCGATCATCAAACTGAGCAGCGGCACCTCCGCCCACGGGAACGTGGACCTGCAGGACTTCGCGATCGGCGCGCTGGCCGATCCCGGGCACGAGGCCGATCCCGGTACCCGGATTCCCGACGCGAGCGATTGGCAGGCGATGGTCGGTTCACTGACCTACACCCTGCTGCGGCTGCGCGAACGCGTGCTGGGACCCGGCCGGTGAGCCGGCGTCGGGCGGTGGTCGCCGCCACCGCGGACCTGCCCGCGCGCCTGCTGGTCGGCATGGTCAGGGGCGGCAAGCGTTACCGGCACGCGGTGTCGGCGATCGCACTCGCCACGACCGCGCTGCTCGGCTCCACCTATCTGGTCTTCGGTGCCCTCGGCGTCGATCCGACCGCGGCGACGATCACGGTTCGGGTGCATCTCACCGAATCCGGTGGGCTGCTGCCCGGACAGGACGTCACCCTGCGTGGCGTGCCGATCGGCGAGGTCGCGGCGGTCGACTTCGCGCCCGGCGGCGTGGTGGCGCTGGCCCGCATCGATGCCGGGGTGAAGGTACCCGGCGACGGCTCGGTCGATGTGACGAGTCTGTCGACGGCCGGTGAGCAGTTCCTCGACTTCCGGCCGCTGCGGTCGGAGGGGCCGTATCTGGGCGACGGTGCGGAGATCACCCAGGAACGCACGTCGGTTCCGACACCGCTGTGGCGGATGCTGGGCACGCTGGACAGCACCCTGGCACAGGTCGATCCCGCTCGGCTCACCGCGGTGCTCGACGAACTGGGTACCGGCCCTGGCGGTCCGCAGAAACTGGCCGATGTGCTCGACGGCGGCATCTTCCTGGTGTCGACACTGGACGCTGTTCTGCCGCAGACGGTGTCGCTCATCCGCGACAGCAAGACGGTGCTGTCGACGGTGGGGTCGGGATCGGTCGCGCTCGACCGATTCGCCGCCGACCTGGCCACCTCGGCGCGCGGTGTCGAGGCGAAGACCGGCGGTTACACCGAGCTCCTGCACACCACGCCGGGCACACTCGCCGCGCTGGACACGATGGTGGCGGACAATTCCACGGCGGTGGTCTCGCTACTGACAAACCTGTCGACCGTCGCGTCGATGACCACGACCCGGGTACCTGCTCTCCAGGAGTTCTTCTTCCCGACCCAGCGCGCAGGCTCCACGCTCGACGCGCTGGTGACCGTGATCCACGACGGTGGTTTCTGGGGGCTGGTGAGCCTGTATCCGCGGCGCACCTGCACCTACGATCTGCCCCGCCAAGCCCCGTCCATCAACAACTACGTCGAGCCCTACCTCTACACCTATTGCGCCGACACCGATCCGTCGCTGCTGGTCCGCGGCGCGCACAACGCACCGCGCCCGCCGGGCGAACGGGTCCCGGGCCCGCCGCCACCCGGCGAGCCCGCCGACCGAACTGCCACCGCGACGCCCACCGGCCCCTTCTCCCTGCCGATCCCGTTGCCACTGGCCGGTTCCGGCGAGGAGATACCCGCACCCCCCAAGTGAATACCAGCTCCATCTGTACGTTGCGTAGAAGCGAGGACCCGTGATGACCAAGAACACCGACACCGCTGCCGACGAGATCACCGATTCCGATCCCAGCACCGAGGAGCCTGCCGACTTCGGCACCGACCCGGCGCCGGCTGCCGAAACCCCCACGGCCGCTACGCAGCCCGAGGTGGTGCTGCCGACGAAGTGGCAGATCCGGCGCATGATCGCCGTGCTGATCTGGCGAAAGATCCGGATCCCCTTGCTGATCGTGGTCGCCGTCGTCGCGGTCGTGCTCGCGGCGGTCTTCGGATGGAAACTGAAGCAGGACAGCGATACCGAGTCCGCGGCCGAGGCCGGTCTCGCCGCGGCCCGCGCCTACGCTGTCACCCTGACCAGTGTCGATTCCGCCGATCTCGACCACGACTTCACCGCGGTGCTCGACGGGTCAACCGGCGAGTTCAAGGACATGTACACCCGCTCCAGCGGCCAGTTGCGCCAGCTGCTCGTCGAGAACAAGGCGGCGGGCAAGGGCACCGTGCTGGATGCGGCGGTGAAATCCGCCCAGCCGGACAAGGTCGAGGTGCTGCTGTTCATCGATCAGACGGTGAGCAACGCGGCCGCGACCGATCCGCGGATCGACCGCAGCCGCGTGCAGATGACCATGGAACTGGTCGACGGCCGGTGGCTCGCGAGCCGCGTGACCATTCCCTGATCGGCACAGTCAGATCCGGTAGTCGCGCAGCACGCCCTTGGCGATGATGCGCTTCTGGATCTCGCTGGTGCCCTCACCGATGAGCATGAACGGCGCCTCGCGCATGAGGCGTTCGATCTCGTACTCGGTGGAGTAGCCGTAGCCGCCGTGGATCCGGAACCCGGCCTGCGTCACCTCGTTGCAGAACTCGCTGGCCAGATATTTGGCCATGCCCGCCGCGACGTCGTTGCGCAGGCCGGAATCCTTGAGCCGGGCCGCGTTGACCATCATCAGATGCGCCGCTTCCACTTTGGTCGCCATCTCGGCCAGCGAGAACTCGATCGCCTGGTGTTCGACGATGGGTTTGCCGAAGGTGCTGCGCTGCTGGGCGTAGCGGGCGCCGAGTTCGAAGGCGCGGATCGCGATCCCGCAGGCGCGGGCCGCGACATTGACGCGACCGACCTCGATGCCGTCCATCATCTGCTTGAACCCACGGCCGGTGGTGCCGCCCAGGACCGCGTCGGCGGGCACGGTGTGGCCGTCGAGCAGCATCTCGGTGGTGTCGATGCCTTTGTAGCCCATCTTGTGGAGCCGGCCAGGGATGGTCAGGCCCGGTGCGACTTCGCCAAGGCCGACGGGCTTTTCGAGGAGGAAGGTCGTGAGATTGTCGTGTGCGCGTGGCTGTCCCTCGTCGGTGCGGACCAGGGTGGCGACCAGGGTGGCTGTCGAGCCGTTGGTGAGCCACATCTTGCGGCCGTCGAGGGTGTATCCGCCGTCCTCGTTGCGGGTCGCCTTGGTGCGGATGGCGGCGACATCGGAGCCGAGTTCGGGTTCGGACATGGAGAACGCGCCCCGGATCTCCCCGGTCGCCAGGCGTGGCAGGAACCGTTGTTTCTGCTCGGCGGTGCCGTGCCGGGCGATCAGGTAGGCGACGATGAAATGAGTGTTGATGACACCGGAGACACTCATCCAGCCGCGCGCCAGCTCTTCGACACACAGGGCATAGGTCAGCAGGGATTCGCCCAGGCCGCCGTACTCCTCGTCGATCATGAGGCCGAACAGGCCCAGTTC
This sequence comes from Nocardia sp. NPDC055053, assembly GCF_053608285.1. NCBI lineage: Bacteria > Bacillati > Actinomycetota > Actinomycetes > Mycobacteriales > Nocardiaceae > Nocardia > Nocardia sp. NPDC055053. The sequence goes on from NZ_JBSGVD010000023.1 coordinate 93,033, forward strand.
GGCCATCCGGTCGACGATGTCCTGTGGGTAGGTGTCGGTGTGCTCGAGCTGCTGGGCGGCAGGGATGATCTCCTTGTCGACGAAAGTCCGGACGGCGGAGAGTATTTCGGTCTGCACGTCGGTGAGTCCGTGGGTGTGCGCGAGTTTCATCGGTGGATCCGTTCGTGGAAGGGGATAGAGCCGCCGGCCGGGGGCAGACCGGCGGTGCGGATCAGAGCATGATCGCGGTGAGGGTCTCGGCGACCAGCGCGGGTTTGCCGCCGTCCTCGTTCTCGACCGACCAGCTGACAGTGAGCAGGGCCCGCGAGCCCTCGGTGCTCAGGGCGAGCGGGATCGCCACCGCCCGCACCCGGGTTCCGGTGCGGACCGGGGCGGGAAAGCGGACCTTGTTGCTGCCGTAGTTGATCCGGGCTGTGCCGAACTCGAGGGTGTAGAGATCGCGGCCGAGGCGGGGCAGCAGGGACAGGGTGAGGTAGCCGTGGGCGATCGTGGTGCCGTAGGGCCCGCTCGCGGCGCGGTCGGGATCGACGTGGATCCACTGGTCGTCGCCGGTGCACGCAGCGAACGTGTCGACGCGTTCCTGGCCGATGGCGATCCACGGGCCGGGTCCGATGGGTTCGCCGAGGGTTTCGGTGAGGTCGTCGACGGAGGTGAAGCGGCGCAGTGTCATGGTCAGTTCACCCGCTCGAACACCGCGGCCAGGCCCTGCCCGCCGCCGATGCACATCGTTTCCAGACCGTAGCGCTGTTCGCGGCGGTGCAGTTCTCTGGCGAGGGTGGCCAGCATCCGGCCGCCGGTGGCGCCGACGGGGTGACCGAGCGAGATGCCGGATCCGTGCACGTTGGTGCGTTCGGCATCGCGATCGCCGAATTTCCACTCCCGCATGACGGCCAGGGCCTGGGCGGCGAACGCCTCGTTCAGCTCGATCAGGTCGATATCGGCCAGCGTGAGCCCGGCCCGCTGCAACGCCGCCTCCGTCGCGGGTACCGGCCCGATACCCATGACATCGGGGCGCACCCCGGCAACAGCCCACGAGGTGAGCGAGACCAGTGGGGTCAGCCCCCATTCCTCGGCCTTGGCCCGGGTGGTCACCAGGCACATCGACGCGGCGTCGTTCTGGCCGCTGGAGTTGCCCGCGGTGACGGTCGACTCCGGATCCACGGCCGCCCGAACGGGTTTCAGCGCGGCCAGCGATTCGAGTGTGGTGTCCGCCCTGGGGTGTTCGTCGGTGTCGACGACCACCTCGCCCTTGCGTGAGCGCACCGCCACCGGGACGATCTGCGCGGCGAGCACTCCGCTGCGTGCGGCCTCGACCGCACGCTGGTGCGAGGTCAGCGCCAGCCGGTCCTGCTCCTCGCGGGTGATCTCGTAGGTGCGCCGGAGGTTCTCCGCGGTTTCGAGCATCCCGCCGGGAACGGGATGGAAACGGCCACCGGCGGTTTCGCGGCCGCGCGCCAGCGCATCGTGGACCCGGACGCCGCCGCGCGCACCACCCCAGCGCATATCCGTGGAGTAGAACGGTGTGTTGGTCATGGATTCGACACCGCCGGCCACGACGGCATCGCAGGCGCCGCTGCCGACCTGCATGGCCGCCTGGACGACGGCTTGCAGGCCCGAGCCGCAGCGCCGGTCGACCTGCATGCCGCCCACGGTCACCGGCAGGCCCGCGTCGAGGGCGACGACCCGGCCGATGGCCGGTGCCTCGCTGCTCGGATAGCAGTGGCCGAGGACGACGTCGTCGACGACGGCAGGATCGATGCCAGTGCGGTCGAGCAGGCCTTTCAGGGCGATCACGCCCAGTTCGACCGCGGTGAGCGAGGCGAACGCGCCACCGTAGCGTCCGATCGGGGTACGCAGGGGCTCGCAGATGACAGTTTCACGCATGGGCTGGGTCTCCGTCGACGGTGAAATCGGCGGTGAGCACGGTGTGCTCGACCGCCTGGCCGGGGGTGGGCTCGGTACGGACGGCGAGCGCGAGGTCGCCATCGGTGGACTCGCGACGCCGGATACGGGCGGGATCGCCACAGAACAGCGGCGCGATATTGCGGTGCCGCAGCCGGGCAGGACGCCGGTCGGGACGTTCCCAGCGCAGGGTTTCGGCCATGGCCAGGGTCATGAGCGGGCCGTGCACGACCAGTCCCGGATATCCTTCGACCGCGGTCGCGTAGGGCAGGTCGTAGTGGATGCGATGGGGATTGGCCGTGGCTGCGCTGAATCGCAGCAGGACGGTGGGGTCGGTGTGCAGCCGCCAGTCCCATTCGGTGCTGCGCTGCAAGGGGTTTCGTGGGTGCTGGAGTGCGGCGTCGGTCTCGATCACCGGCGCGGCGGCCGCGGCGCCCCGGTAGACCAGGTTCTGGTGTTCCACGACGGCGAGCGCACCGGTCTCGGCGAACAGCCGTATCTCGACTTCGACGACCGTCAGGGGACCGGAACGGCCGTTCTTGGCGTTCACCGCGATAACCCGCGCCTCCCGGCGGACGGTGGATCCCACGTGCACGGCCCCGGGGAACGACACGGTGCCGCCGGCGAACATGCGGCGCGGAAGCTCCACCGGCGGCAGGAACGAGCCACGCGCCGGGTGACCGTCCGCGCCGATGGCCGACGAGACGGGCCAGCGGGCCAGCGCGGCCCAATGCCACAGCGGCGGTAACGGATCGCCCACTCCGATCGCCGCCGCACCTGAGTCGAACAGGGCGTTCAGCGCGGCCACCGGGGCGGGATCGACGTAGTCGTGGGTGACCACGGTGTGCGCCTGCCATCCGGTCACATGAACCGCCCGCCGGTGACTTCGAGGGTGGTGCCGGTCATGTAGGACGACAGGTCCGAGGCGAGGAACAGCGCGACCGCCGCGACCTCTCCGGGTTCACCGGCACGGGCCATCGGGATCTCCGCCATCTTCTGATCCCAGACCTTCTCCGGCATGGCTGTGGTCATGGGGGAGCGGATCAGGCCGGGCTGAATCGCGTTCACCCGCACGCCGAACCGGGCGGTCTCCTTGGCCGCGGCCTTGGTGAGGCCGATGATGCCCGCCTTGGCGGCCGAATAGTTGGTCTGCCCGGCCATCCCGACTTTGCCCGAGAGCGAGGAGATGTTGACGATGGAGCCCCGGCCCTGCTCACGCATGATCGCCGCGGCCTGGCGGGTGCCGTGCCAGGTGCCCTTGAGGTGCACCGCGATCACCTGGTCGAAGTCCTCTTCGCGCATGGTGCGCATCGAGGCGTCCCGGGTGATCCCGGCATTGTTGACCATCACGTCCACCGCCCCGAATTCGGTCACCGCGGTCGCCAGCAGCGCCTCGACGTCGGTGGCGCTGGTGACATCGCAGCGGGTCGCGCGGACCCGGTCCGTGCCCAGGTCGTCCAGGGCGGAACCGGGATTCAGATCACCGAGGACGACCGAGGCCCCTTCGCGCAGGAACGCTGTGGCGATGGCGAGTCCGATGCCCTGGGCGCCGCCGGTGACCACCGCGACGCGTCCATCCAGAAGTGACATTGGCGTGGATTCCTTTCCGTGTCAGTACTGCGTGGAGCCGAGATCGACCGCGATCTGCGCGGCGGTCACCGCCCGGGAATCGTCGGCGGCCAGCCAGCTGACCGCCGCGGCGATGTCCTCGGGCTGGGCGATCCAGTCGGGCAGGAACGGTGTGGCCATCTGTGCCAGTTGCGGATTGGAGTCCAGTGCCCGTCCGAGGGCGGCCACCATGTCGCCCCCGCCCATCGGGGTGGCGACCGCTCCGGGGTGCAGGCTGTTGACCCGGATCCGGTGCTTGCCGAGCTCGGCGGCCAGTGCCCGCGCCATCCCTGTCACCGCGTGCTTGCTGGCGGTGTAATGCACCATGAACGGCTGCATCTTCACCCCCGCCGCAGAACTGATCAGGATGATCGAGCCGCCACGACCACCGTCGACGAGGTGACCCGCGGTGGCGGCCACCGTGTTCCACGTGCCGGTGACATTGATGTCGAGCACATCGCGGAACGACGTGGGGGTGATTTCGTTCCAGACCTGGGGGATGCAGATGCCCGCATTGGCCACGACGATGTCGAGGCGGCCGAACGCCGCCACCCCGGCGTCGGCGGCCGCGCGTAACCCGTCCAGGTCGCGGGTGTCGACCCGGTGGGCGATGATCCTGCGCCCGGTCGCCTCGACCAGGCGCACGGTCTCGTCCAGGTCGGCCGGTGTCGCCGAGTCGTAGGGGACTGCCGCGGGCAGCGGGCCCGCGAGATCGACGGCGATGATGTCGGCACCCTCGGTGGCCAGGCGGACCGCGTGTGCCCGGCCCTGTCCACGCGCGGCGCCGGTGATGAACGCGACTCTGTCGGTGTGTCGGCCGGTCACGGAACCTCCCTCTAGTTAGCCATATTGTAAAGGCAACGGTATGGCTTTCTTCCAGACTCTATTGTGGGGGTGGGCAGGGTGCAAGGAGGTGGATTCCGTCCACGCCGGGCCGGCCGGTGGCCGCTGTCGGATTTTCGACGCGGTTCACCCCGCCGACTCGGCAGATTGGGTTACAGTATGGATTACTGGACTATCATCTGTTCGTAGCGCGCCAGGTCCGCGCTGACGTCCGGCCGCGAGGATGCGGCCGATGAGGAGGCGCGAGATGTCGAAGGTTGTCGGGTTTGTCGGGGCGGGGCGCATGGGCGAACCGATGGTGGTCCGGCTGGTCGCCGCCGGATACCGGACCATCGTGTACGCGCGCCGCGCCGACGTGCGTGAGCGGCTGCGGGCCGCGGGCGCCGAGGTCGTCGACTCGACGGCGACGATCACCGAGCGTGCCGAGGTGATCATCACCTGCCTCTACTCCGACCCGCAGCTGATCGAGGTGCTCGGCGGTCCGGCCGGTCTGCTGGCTACGGCCCGGCCCGACGCGGTGGTGGTCTCGCACACCACCGGCGCCGTCTCGACGGTCAAGGCGCTGGCGGCCGAATACCCGGAGGGGCCGGTCCTGCTCGACGGCCCGGTGAGTGGTTCGTCCGATGACATCGCCAACGGCAGGCTGACTGTGCTGCTCGGCGGTCCCGCCGAAGCCGCCGGGGCCGTCCGTCCGGTGCTGGAGGCCTATTCCAGCACGGTCATGGCCACCGGCGTGCTCGGTAGCGCGCTGGGAGTGAAGCTGATCAACAACGCGCTTTTCGCCGCGAATGCCCAGCTGGTCGGGGTCGCCGCCGCGGTCGGCAGGCAGCTCGGCGTCGAGGAGAACCAGCTCCTCGAAGCGCTGGCGGTGGCCAGCGGCGACAGCTTCGCGGCGGAATCGATCCGCAAGACCGGCGGTTTCGCCAAATTCGGGAAGCTGGCCGGCCCGTTCCTGCGCAAGGACGTCGCGGCGTGCGTGAGCGCCACCGCCGATCTCGGCGTCGACCTCGCCGGCCTGCGCACCGCGATCGCCGACGGCCCGTTCGACCTGATCTGACGCTGCACCGGAGAGGCACCGCCCATGGAGATCACGACCACCACCACAGCAGGCGCCGGAGTCCGCTCCGACCCGGCCGCGACGGACCCGGCGGAGCTGCCTGCGATGCTGGCTCGCCAGCGCACGGCGTTCCTGCGAGAGGGGCAGCCGTCGGCCGCGGTGCGGCGCGACCGGATCGACCGGTTGCTGGCCATGGTCCTCGATCACCTCGACGAGTACGCCGAGGCGATGTCGCAGGACTTCGGCACCCGGTCGCGCACGGGCACCCTGTTCGCCGAGATCCTCGGCATGCTGGCCGCTTTCGAGCACACCCGCTCCCATGTCGCGCGGTGGATGCGCCCGGAGAAACCGAATCCGCTCTCGCGTGCCTACGGCATCCGCACCGAGATCCATCCCAGCCCGCTGGGGGTGGTCGGCATCGTCGGTCCGTGGAACTTCCCGCTGCAACTGGTGGTCGTCCCCGCCGCCTCGGCGTTCGCGGCGGGCAACCGGGTGATGATCAAGATGTCGGAGATCACCTGGCGCACCGCCGAACTCACCCGCTCGCTCGCCGCGCGATACTTCGAACCCGACGAACTCTCCATCGTCGTCGGCGGACCGGAGGTCGGCGCGGCGTTCACCGCGCTCCCGTTCGACCACCTGTTCTTCACCGGTTCGACCGGGGTGGGCCGGAAGGTGATGCGCGCCGCCGCCGAGAACCTCGTCCCGGTGACCCTGGAACTCGGCGGCAAGAATCCGGTCGTGGTCGGCCCCGGCGCCGACCTGCGGCGCGCGGCGAACCGGATCGCCCGCGCGCGCATGGTCAACGGGGGCCAGGTCTGTGTGTGCCCGGACTACGTCTTCGTGCCCGAGCAGAGCATGGCCCGGTTCACCGAGGCGCTGCGGGCGGAACTGCGGGGCATGTTCCCCACGATCGGCGGCAACGACGACTACACCTCGTCGGTGGACGACGCGAACTACACCCGGGTCGTCGAGCTGATCGAGGATGCCCGCGCACGCGGCGCCCGGGTGGAATCGGTTGTGCCGGAAGGGGAAGTGTTGCCCGACCCACGCCGTCGCAAGATCGCGCCGACCCTGATCCACGAGGTGACCGACGACATGCGCATCGCCACCGAGGAGGTCTTCGGTCCGGTGCTGCTCATCCGGCCGTACGCGACGCTCGGCGAGGTCAGCGACCACATCAACGCCCACCCGTCGCCGCTGGTGGCCTACTGGTACGGCCCCGACCGCGCCGACTTCCGCGCGTTCGTCGCCGGAACGCGCAGCGGTGGGGTGGCCCGCAACGAGTTCGCGATCCACATGTTCTCGGAGAACGCGCCGTTCGGCGGCGTCGGACACAGCGGTATGGGCGCCTACCACGGCAAGACCGGCTTCGATACCTTCAGTCATCGGCGCACCGTCGCAGGCACCGATCTGCCCTTCCCGATCACCGGATTCGCGGCACCGCCCTTCGGCGAGTGGACAACCCGGATCGTCGACCTGGCCCTGCGCGCCGCCCGGTGGCGCACCGCGCGACGGGTCGCGGGGCGGGTACCGGTGCGGGTGTCCACCGCTGATGCCTGACCGCTGCGCAAGCCCACATCCCCCATCCGACGCGCCGTCGCCGACGGCCGACTTTCGAGGAGTCATGTTGTCCGCTGCCACCGCCGGGCCAGGGCCTGCACAGTTCACCCTCGTGGGAGCCGCCGACGCGGCCGCGGCCGCGCTGCCGGACCGGGAACTGGTCATTCAGGGTGAACACCGCCACACCTACGGCCAGACCGCCGACCGCTCCATCCGCCTGGCCGCCTATCTGCACCAGCGCGGGCTGGGCTGTCACACCGAACGTTCGGCGCTGCGCGGTCACGAGGTCGGTCAGGATCTGCTCGGCATCTACGCCCACAACGGGCACGAGTACATCGAGAGCCTGATCGGGTCGTTCCGTGCCAGGGTCGCCCCGTTCAACGTCAACTATCGCTATGTCAAGAGCGAACTCGGCCACCTGCTCGCCGATGCGGGGGCCACGGCCCTGATCTACCACGCGGCCTTCGCGCCGCGGGTGGCCGAGATCCGCGCCGAACTGCCCCGGCTGCGGGTACTGATCCAGATCGCCGACGACTCGGGCAACGAACTGCTCGACGGCGCAGTCGATTACGAGACAGTCCTGGCCGAGACCGATCCGGTCCCGCCGCCGGTGACACCCTCGCCCGACGACCTCTACGTCCTCTACACGGGTGGTACCACCGGCATGCCCAAGGGCGTGCTGTGGCGCCAGCACGACATCTACATGGCCGCGTGCGGTGGACGCGATGTCAACACCGGCGCCACCGTCGGCTCCTACGAGGAGATCGGCGCCAGGGCCGCGGCCAATCCCGGCGTGAAGCTGATGCTGCTACCGCCGCTGATGCACGGTGCCGCCCAGTGGGCGGTGCTGACCGCGATGACCACCGGGCAGTCGGTGGTGTTCTCCCCTGTGGTTGACCGGATCGACGCGGACGAGACGTTGCGGGCGATCGAGCGGGAACGGGTGGTGATCGCCATCGTCGTCGGCGACGCCATGGCCCGGCCGCTGCTGGCCGCGGTGCGGTCCGGCGTCGCCGATGTGTCGTCGCTGGCCGCGATCGCCAATGGCGGCGCGGTGCTGAACCCCGTGCTCAAACAGGAGTGGATCGACGCGGTGCCGGGACTGGCCGTGCTCGACGGGGTCGGCTCGTCGGAGACCGGAACTCAGCTGCATCACGTCTCGGCCGCCGGTTTCGTCTCCACCGGTACCTTTTCGGCGGGTCTGGACACCTGCGTGGTCGCCGAGGATCTCGCCTCGGTGCTCGAACCCGGCCACGACGGCCTCGGCTGGCTGGCCAAGCGGCGGTTCACTCCGCTGGGTTACAAGGGTGACGAAGCCAAGACCGCGGCGACGTTCCCGGTGATCGACGGAGTCCGGTACGTGCTGCCGGGTGACCGGGCGCGGCACCGCGCCGACGGCACCGTCGAACTGCTCGGCCGTGACGCGGTGACGATCAACTCCGGTGGCGAGAAGATCTTCGCCGAGGAGGTCGAGATGGCTCTGGCGTCCCATCCGGGCGTCGCCGACGTCCTGGTCGTCGGACGGCCGAGCGAGCGCTGGGGGCAGGAGGTCGTCGCGGTGGTGCAGCCCGCCGAGGGTGCCTCGGTGGGTGCCGCCGAACTGGTCGAGCACGCCGCGGGATCCCTGGCCCGGTACAAGCTGCCCAAGGCGGTCGTCTTCCGGCCGGCCATCAGCCGCAGCCCGGCGGGCAAGGCCGACTATCGCTGGGCGCGCGAACAGGTCGCCGGCGAGCGGTGAGCCGAGGAACCCGGGTGGTGCGGATCGAGGCCGATCCGCACCACCCGGGTCGTCGTCACCGGGTGGTGCGTTCGGCGGCGCGTACCAGTCCACCCCCGATGATGAGCCGCTGGATCTCGCTGGTGCCCTCGTAGAGCCGCAGCAGGCGCACATCCCGGTAGATCCGTTCCACCGCCACCCCCCGCATGTACCCGGTGCCACCGTGCACCTGCACCGCGGAATCGGCTACGCGACCGGCCATTTCGGTGCAGTAGAGCTTGGCTACCGATGGCGCGACGCGGCGGTCCTCGCCGGTGACCCAGGACTGTGCGGCCGCGCGCACCAGTGCGCGTCCGGCCATGACACCGGTCTGCATGTCGGCCAGATGCGCCTGCACCAGCTGGAATCGCCCGATCGGGGTGCCGCCCTGGGTGGCCGTGGCGGCGTAGGTGACCGATTCGTCGAGCGCGCGCTGCGCGGTCCCGACAGCCAGCGCCGCGATGTGGACGCGGCCGCGCGCCAGGGAACTCATGGCCGCCCGATAGCCGACATCCTCGCTGCCGCCGACGAGGGCGTCCGCGCCGACCCGCACGTCCCGGAAACTCACTTCTGCCGTCCACGCACCCTCCTGGCCCATCTTGCGGTCCTTGGGGCCGACCGTGACGCCCGGCGTGGTCGCCGGTACCAGGAACACCGAGATCCCGGGGCCTGAGCTGTCGGCCTGCCGGGTGCGGGCGAAGACGACGAACAGATCGGCCACCGGTGCGTTCGTGATGAATCGCTTCTCGCCGTTGATGCTCCAGTCCCCGTCCACGGCGGCCGCGGTGGTGCGCAGCGACGCGGGATCGGATCCGGCGCCGGATTCGGTCAAGGCGAACGAGGCGATGACGGCGCCGGTGGCGATCGGCTCGAGCCAGCGGGCCTTCTGCTCCTCGGTGCCGAACCCAACCAGGACCTGCCCGGCGATGCCGTTGCTGGTGCCGAACAGCGACCGCAAGGCCAGGGTGGTGTAGCCGAGTTCCATGGCCAGCTCGACATCCTGGGCCAGCTGCAGGCCGAGCCCGCCCCACTCCTGCGGGATGGCATAACCGTAGAGCCCCATGGCCTTGGCCTGGGCGACGATCTCGTCCGGGATCCGGTCCTGCGCGGCGATCTCGGACTCACGCGGGACCACGACGGTACGGACGAAATCTTTCGTCTGGGAGAGGATCTGGCGGAAATCCTCGTCGGTGACCTGGTCGGTGGTCGTGCTGGTCATGGCGGGAGCCTTCCTCGGGCACGGCAGCAGTCGCCGTGGGTGGTCCGGATGCTTGTGTTCGCGTTTACTGTAATACTATCGGTAACTCATATGGGAAGAGTGCCGGAACGGTGGGCGAGGCCCGCTGGTCCGGCGGACAGGCGGGAATGACGATGACAGCGTTCGATGCCGGAGTGCTGATCCTGCGGGTGTGCCTCGGGCTGACCATGGCCGCGCACGGATACGGCAAGATCTTCGCGGGCGGCCGGATCCCGGGCACGGCCCGCTGGTTCGACAGCATCGGGATGCGCCCGGGCGCGGTGCACGCCCGCCTGGCCGCCGGTGCCGAGATCGGTGCGGGACTCGCCCTGGCACTGGGCGTCGCGACGCCGTTCGCGGCGGCCGGGTTCGTCGCCCTGATGGTGGTGGCCGCGTGGACGGTGCATCGCGCGCACGGATTCTTCATCGTCGGCAACGGCTGGGAGTACAACCTGGTGCTCGCGGTGGCCGCGATCGGTGTGGCGACCCTCGGCCCGGGTCTGCTGAGCATCGATGGCCTGCTCCTCGGCAGCGAACAGGTCGATGGCTGGTGGGGTTTCGGCATCGCTGCCGGGGTGGGCCTGGCGGCCGGCGCGGGCCAGCTCGCGCTGTTCTACCGGCCGCCTGCGGCGACACCGTCCTGACCCGCCGGATGTCGGCTGCGCGCTCTCAGGTGGACGACCGTACCTCCGCCAGACTCGCCGCCGCGATCTCGCGCAGGCCGTCGTGAATGGCGCCGTCACTGCTCAGCGGCGCCAGCACGCAGGCGTGCACGGCGTCGAGCTCGCTCACCCCGGCCGCGACGAGCCGCGCGGCTGCCACGAGTACCCGGGTCGAGGGTGGCTCGAAATGGAAGACGCCGTCGGCCTTGCGGATCGCGACCGCGCACCCGACCAGTCGCCGGGCCACCGCCGGATCGACCGCGGTCTCGGCGGTCAGCAGCTCGGCCTCGCGATCCGGTGGCAGGTAGTCCATGGCGATGGTGACGAACCGTTGCCGGAACGAGGGTTTGAGTTCCTTGAGTGAACTGCGGTAGGCGGGGTTGTAGGAACAGACGAGCATGAACGGATCTGGCGCGGCCACGACTTCGTCCGCGCGATCCAGGAACAGGGTGCGCCGGTGGTCGGTGAGCGCGTGCAGGACAGCGAGCGAGTCGTGCCGGGCCTCGACCACCTCGTCCAGGTAGCAGATCGCCCCGGACTTCACGGCCCGGGTGAGCGGGCCGTCGGTCCAGCGGACGTCACCGCCGGTGACCATGAACCGGCCGACCAAGTCCGAACTGGTCAGGTCGTCGTGGCAGCTGATCGTCACGACCGGCCTGCCGAGCAGTCTGCCCATGTGTTCGACGAAACGGGTCTTGCCGCACCCGGTGGGTCCGGTGAGCATCACCGGCAGTCGCTGGCGATGTGCACCCTCGAACAGGGGCACCTCGATGCCGCCGGCGAAGTACGGATCTGGGTTCATTCGGCTACCAACTCTCGATGGATCTGGGCCAGGGCCCTTGGCAATTCGTCGACCCGACCGATGCGGCGGGACCGCCGGGGCCCGAAGACCTCAGGCAGGGGGTCGACCCGGGTCGGGCCGACCCCGAGGTAGAAGACCCGGACCCCGGCGTCCTCGGCTTCTTCCACGGCATGGGCGACATCGGCCCAGGCGTACCGTCCTTCGTAGCCTTCGTCCGACATCAGCCCGTCGCCGATGACGATCAGCAGTCTGCGCTGAGACGGCTGATCGACCAGCCGGGCGGTCAGGTGGCGCAGGGGAGCGCCGAGCCGGGTGTAGCCCCCAGTGACCAATCCCAGGCTGCCCGGGTCGACGAAATGCGGGTCCTGGAAATCCTTGAGGCAGTCCACCTGCACCCGGTGCCGGGTGTTGCCGGTGAACACGAAGATGCCGTGTCGCTCCCTGGCCAGGGTCATCGCCCGCGACAGGGCGTCCGCGCAGTCGAGTTCGAGCCGGAAGACCTGCCCGCCGCGCACGCTGAGCGAGGAACTGCCGTCCAGCAGCAGGGCGGTACTGACATCGCGGGACGTGTGCGCCAGTTCGCGGAAGATCCGCGGCTGCGGCGCCCGGCCGGTGCCCGCGTCGGCGACATAGGCTACGTAGCGGTCGATGTCGATATCGGATCCGTCCTCGAGCCCGGTACGCATCGCGCGGTGGGTGTTGTGTTCGAACCAGCGCCGGACATCGCCCGAGACGGCGGTGACCGGGGTGGTGCGGGTGGGCAGCTTGCGTTCCAGCACGGCGACATGGTCGGGCAGGAACGCACCGGTCCAGCGGTTCCACTCCGGATAGGGGATACCGGCGCGCTGGTCGGCCCGGATCTCGACGTCGTCGTCCTCCGGTCTGCTCGGCGGGGGCAGGTTCGCGTTGCGCGCACCGCCGTCCCCGCCGACCGGGACCGTCAGCGGGCGGTAGGAGTCACTGCGCGCCGAGGTCCACGGCATCCGGGCATACACCCGGCGCACGGCCGAGGCCAGGGCGCCGCGTCCGACCGCACCCGACGGCAGCGTGCCGAGCAACGAATGCGTCGCGAGTACCTGCCGGGTCCCGGCCAGTTCGAGTGCCCGATCGAGCATCCGGCCACCGTCGAGGTCTTCCTCGTGCAACTCCAGATGTGTCAGCACTCTGCGTAATTCAGGGAGCAGGCCCGGTAGCCGGGCACCGACCCAGGCGGCGGCGACACCGCCTTCGACCAGTGACAGCGCCGCCCGCTGCCGCGGCGACAACTCGTGCAGCGCAAACTCGGCGATCCGGTCTTTGGACGGCGAACACTGCAGTGCGACACCGCAGGTCAGGGTCGTGCGAGTCCAGTCGGCGTCGATCGGCGGGTACGGGACGTGCACGATGCGACGTCCCGCGCTCAGACCGAATCCCCGGTGTTCGCCGGTCATCAGACGCACATCGGTGCGACGGCGTTCGGAGAAGGCCACCGCGGTCACCGCGCAGCTGCGCTCGATCGCGGATGCCCGTGCGGGATCCATCGGTCAGTCTCTCGCGACGGCCGTGCGGTCGGTCGCGAAGTCGACGGTCGCGAAGTTGACGGTGGCCAGCGCCGCGAGGCTGTCGTCGGGGCCGCCGTACACCTCGACCTGCACGACAATCGAGCGTTTGCCCGCGTGCATGACCGTGCACTGCGTGCGCGCCGCGCCGTCGGTGACGGGACGGAAGTAGCGCACACTCAGGTCCGAGGTGACCACACCGGCGTTCGGTGGCCGGTGCTCGAGCGCGACCGTGCCCGCGGCGATGTCGACCAGGGTGGCGATCAGGCCGCCCTGCAGGCCTCCGGAGGTGTTGACCACGTGTGGCGCGACGGGCAGTTCCCAGTTCGGTGTGCCCTGGCTGTCGGTGCTTTTGCGGAAACCGATGTGATCGAGCAGCCCGCTGATGTGGCGAAGGGTTGTCATCATGGCATTCACTCCTGGCCGGTGCCGGAACCGGCGAAATGCGCGCGGACCGCGGACAGATCCGCCTTGCCCGACGGGGTACGGGGGATAGCGTCGACCAGCGCGATATCGGTGGGAATCTCGTAGCGGGCCAAGCGGGTTCGTAGATGAGCGAGCAGGTCGGCGACCTCGGTCCGGCGATCGGGACGCAGTTCGACCATCGCCACCGGGGTCTCGCCGAGGCGTTGGTCGGGCCGGGCTACGACGGCGGCGCCACGCACCGCCGGATGCGCTTCGATGGCCGTGCGCACCTCGTCGGGCATGATCTTGAATCCACCGCGGATGATGGCCTGGTCGGCACGTCCGAGGATCCACAGGAAGCCGTCGGCGTCGATGCGCGCGATGTCGGTGGTGCGGATCCAGTCCGTCCCCGGCCCCAGCTGGCCGGGTATCACCTCGAGCAGTCCCTGGCTGTCCGGGCCGAGTTCGGTGCCGTCGTCCCCGACCACCCGCAAGAGCGCGCCACCGCTGGCCCGTCCGACGCTGCCGCGCTTGGTCCGCCAGAACTGCTGATGGTCGGCCAGCGTCCATCCCGCGACCCCGCCACCGAATTCGGTGGCGGCATACGAGGTCAGGACCGGGACGCCGAACTTCTCCTGGAAGGCATCGGCGTCGGCGGCCGACAGGGGAGCGGTGCCGGAGGTGACCGCCCGGACACCGGCGAGATCATCGGCGGTGAGATCCGAGTGCAGCACCATGCGCAGCGCGGCAGGCACCAGCGACACCGCACCGGGCCGGTGTGCGCGCACCACGGCGGCCCAGCGGTCCAGCTCGAAACGCGGCAGGAAGACGAACGGCCTTGCGGTGAGCACACATTGCAGGATCCGGAACACGCCGCCGATGTGCACCAGCGGGGCATTGACGATCGCGACACCGGTCCGCGGCGCGGTAGGTACCGGATGGCGATCCGGGTCGGCCCCGAACACGCTGCGCCACAACATGTCGTAGGTCAGGTCGACCCGCTTGGGCGGGCCGGTCGTACCGCTGGTCAGCATGCGGACCGCGGTCACCGGTTTCGTCGCCGCCGCACCGGATTTCGCGGGTGTTCGCGCCGATTGTCCATCGAGACCGTCCACTGCCAGGGTGGCGGTGCCGGGATCTACCAGGGCGGCGAGATCGTCGGTGTTGCCGATCACCAGCGGCAGGTCCAAGGCGGTGATGTCGGCGCGGATGCGGTCGTCACCGCGCGCGGGGTTGATCACGACCACCGTGCCGCCCGCGAGCAGGACACCGAGGAACGCGGCCACGTGTTCGGGGCGGTTGCGCAGCAGGATGCCCACCGGCTGTGCCCGCGGTACGTGGTCGGCGGTGCGGTGTGTCGCGGTGGCGAGTTCGCCCCAGGTGAACCAGGTTTCGTCGAACTCGATCGCCCTGGCATCGGGTGCGAGGTCGAGGATCTGCCGGATCCGGGTGCTCAGCGGGTGGTCGTGCGGCTGGGTCATCAGCGGATCCTCGGTTCGATCGGGGTGGCGGGCTTGCTGTCGCGGGCGGCGGCCAGTTCCGCCGTGGCGATCGGATTGCCGAGGCGGGTGTAGACGAGACCGTGCTCCATCGCGGCCCGGTAGGGCTTGTCCAGGGATTCCCAGATCGCGCGCACCGTGCCCTGGGTAGCGGTCGGCGGTTTGGCCGCGATGCCGGCGGCGATGGCGTGTGCGCGCTCCCAGAGCTGTTCGCGGGCAACGATTTCCGAAACCAAACCGATCCGCAGCGCGGTGTCGGCGCAGACCCGCTCGTCATTGCCCATCAGCGCGATGCGCAGGGTCTCGCCGAGACCGACGCGGCGCATGAGCCCGATCGGTTCCAGCGCGCAGACCAGCCCCGCCGAGACATGGGAGTCGAAGAAGGTGGCTTCCTCGGAACAGATCACCACATCGGCTTCGTTGACGAAGTAGAACGCGCCGGCCGTGCACATCCCCTGCACGGCGCACACCACCGGCTTCCACATCTTCTGCCATTTCGGGCTCAGCGCCTCGCCGGGATCCTCATGGTGCCAGATCCCCTCCGGCTGGCCGTAGGGCACCTTGATGTCGAGGCCGGCGGAGAAGGCGCGCGTGCCTGCCGCGCGCAGGACGACGGCGTTCACCGAGTCGTCCAGGCGAATCCGCCGCCAGACCTCGCGCATCTCCTCGCACATGGTGCGGTCGAAGGCGTTGAGCCGGTCCGGGCGGTTGAGCGTCACCGTCGCGACCCGGTCGCGCTCGTCGACCTCGAACAGCACGGTGTCATAGGGGGTGCTCATCGGCACTGCCAGATCGGGTCGCGCTTCTCGACGAAGGCCTGCGGTCCCTCGAGCGCGTCCTCGGTGCGGGTGACCCGCTCCCGGAAGGATTCGGCGAGCATCTCGGCCTCGTGCAGCGGCACCTCCAGGCCCTTGACGATGGCCAGTCGCGTGCCCCGAACAGCCAGGGGCGCATTGGAATTGACGATATCGCCGATCTCGCGCGCGCGTTCGAGCAGGCGGTCGTGCTCGACCACCTCGGTGATCATGCCGAGTTCGTAGGCCCGGTGGGCGCTCATCCGCTCGTGTTTGCCCATCAGGGCCATCCGCAGCGCGACGGTCCGGGGCAGCACCCTGGCCAGGCGCACGACCTCGCGACCGGCGACCAGCCCGATGCTGACGTGCGGATCGAAGAAGGTCGCCCGGTCCGAGGCGATGACGATATCGCCGGTGGTCACCCAGTCCAGCCCGGCGCCGCAGCACAATCCGTTGACCGCGACGATGATCGGCTTGGTCATGGTGCGGAACGGCGGCGTGCCCTCCTGCGGTGCCTCCCACTGCTCGTAGGTCGACAGGTAGGGGCGCTCGTTGACCACCTTGCCGTCGCCCGGTATCTCGCTGACGTCGGCACCGGTGCAGAACGCGCGGCCGGTCCCGGTGACGATCAGCAGCCACACCTTGTCGTCGCGCTCGGCCTCGTCGTAGGCGGCCCGCAGCTCGGTGATCATGTGCGGGCTCAGCGCATTGAGGGCGTGCGGGCGGTCGAGCGTGATGGTGGCCGTGTGCCCGTCGACCTCGTAGCCGATGGTGTCGAACGGCATGCTTGCCTCCTGGAGACGGGGGTAGTGAAACATACTGTTGCATGTACAGTAGACAATACCGTCGGTCTCCCGCCAGGGTGGCCGCGATGCCTCGAGAAGAAAAGAGCTGCGATGGCCGAGCCTGGAACCGTGCCTCCGGACACGGCGCGAACCGACCGCAGGCCGACGGCCCGCTTCGGCGCGGAACCCCTGGCGCAGACCGTCGCCGCGGCCGCGGCACTGCGCCGCGTCATCGGCCTGCTGCTCGCCCTCGAACACCCGCACCCGGCCGTCGACGCGATGCTGTTCGAGCTGTCGGAACGGGAACGTGAGCTCGCCACCGCGGTGCCGCCCGATCCGGCGCCGCGACTCGCCGGCGACCCGACGGACCGGCGGGTGTACCTGAATCACGCCTTCGACATCGGCGCGTTCAATCCCTGCTTCCCCGAGTACGTCTTCGACCACCTCGACACCACGACGGCGCGGGGCCGCATCACCTTTCCCCTCGTCCACGAAGGGCCGCCCGGTCTCGTGCACGGCGGTTTCCTCGGTGTCTTCTTCGACGCCGTGGTCCAGCATCACAGCTGCGCGTCCGGGGTGGCGGGTAAGACGCGCTCGATGGAGGTCACCTACCGCAGGCCGACCCCGATTCTCACCGAACTCGATTTCGACATCGTGCGTGTGCTGAGCGACCGCGAGATCGAATCGACCGCCCGCATCCTGCGCGACGGGCAGCTGCTGTGCTCGGCGGTCGTGCGCACCGTCGCCGTGCCCATCGACGGCCTGCCCACAGCGCGTTTCGGGCCACGTACCACCCATCCCTGACCGCGACCCGTGCGGCCGCCGCCGACCACCCCCCCCAGAAACCCAGGAAGAGATAGCCGATGACCGTGTCCCCTGCCACCGACGGCCGTGTGCTCTACGAGCTCGATCCGGACCGCCGGATCGCCACCATCACCCTGAACAACCCGGCCCAGCGCAACTCCTACGATGCCGCGATGCGCGACGACATCGCCCGCTGTCTGGACCGGGTTGCCGACGACGACGACATCACCGTGGTGCTGCTGCGCGGCGCGGAGCAGGTGTTCAGCACCGGCGCGGATATGAACAACGCCTACGGCTGGTACGGCGAGCGCGCCGCCGCCGACGGTGAGCGCACGGCACCGCGGAGGCCAAGTCAGCGCAGGCGGTTGACCGTGGACCGCAAGTCCTTCGGCTTCTACCACGAGTTCCTCGGTTTTCCGAAGGTCACCGTCGGTGAGATCAGCGGGTACGCGCTCGGCGGCGGGTTCGAGATGGCCCTGATGACCGATATCTCGGTGATCGCCCGCGACACCCGTATCGGCATGCCCGCGGCCCGGTTCCTCGGTCCAGCGCTGGGCAGCCTGCACATGTTCTTCCACCGGCTCGGCCCGGTGCTGGCCCGCCGTCTGCTGTTGACCGGGGACATCGTCGAGGCGGCGAGCGTGGAGCATCTCGGTGTGTTCACCGAGACCTGTGATCCCGCGGCGGTGACCGCGCGGGCTCGCTACTGGGCGGAGAAGGCGGCGAAGATGCCCGCCGACGGCGTCGTCATCGCCAAGGAGGCCTTCCGGATGGTCGAACAGAGCCAGGCTTATCAGGGGGAGGAAGTCGCCAGCTACCTCTTCCACGCCTTCGGTACCAACCTGCAGTTCGCCCCGGGCGAGTTCAACTTCGTCAAGACCCGCGCCGAGCACGGCACGAAGGAAGCATTCCGCTTGCGCGACGCGCACTTCCACGTCGCCGAACCCGACCTGGGCTAGCGCACCGACGGCGAGGCCGGTGCCGGAACTC